>NZ_JBFAIN010000059.1:0-41769 GCF_040654735.1 Saccharopolyspora sp. NPDC050642
AGTCGCCTTGGCCGTCAGCAGCGCCCCGTGCAGCGACGGCCGGCGCGCGGCGAGCACCGAAATGCCCTCGTCCCGGTACTCATACGCCGTCGACATGGCGACGGCGTTGTCCCTGGCCAGCGCCGCCATCCGGGTGTCTTCCGGGAACCAGCGCAGCACCAAAACGGCCTGCTTGCAGGTCCCCATCGCACGCCGTCCCTTGCGGGTACCCCGCCGGAGACGCTCGGCGTGCAGCAGTCCGGACAGGAACAAGACGCTGTCCTCGGATACCTCCAGAACAGCGGTATATGTGACACTCGTAGACACGCGGGGTCCCTGTGAAGTTGATCTGTGCGAAGACCACTTCGTAGCAGGGATCCCGCGTCTTCACACGCATCCCCGCTCGGCGCGCCCCAAGATCACACAGCGTCGCGAACCGTTACTCGGAACGGCTCAGTGGGCGCAGTTGGGGAGCTGGACCCCGGAGCAGGTGGACAAGATCGCGTCGAAGCTGGAGGGGATGCTGGCAGCCGAGCAGTATTTGCGGAATGTCAGCACCGGATGACGAGTGAAGCATGACCGGGCGGACCGCCCGAGTTTTGGTACCGACAACGTGCCGAGGAGAAGGAAATGACCACACCTGACCAGAAAGCGGACGTAACGGCCGCCATGCACGAAGTACTTTTACGGCAGGCCGGATTCGCACCGGACGAGTTGGTCACGCAGGCTCGTGCCTGGCTCGCGGACGACCGGCTCGACGAGGTTGCCCGCGCGGTGGCATCCACCGCCACGCGGTACGTCCTGCCGCTCACCGAAGGGGATTTGGGCGTGCTCGCGACCGTCTTCAAGACGGAGGGTGCATCGCTGGACGTCCTGCAAGGCATCGAACCCGTGATCGACGATCCACCGCTGGTGTGGCAGTTCAGCGCCGAGCCACCGGATTCCGGTGGCTCCAACGACGATTCCGTCGTGGCAGCACTGATCGAAGTCCTCAGTGGAGAGCCGGCCGCGCACGGAATGTGGCGTGCATGGCGAATGTCCCCGGATGGCGCACCGTACCCGCCGCCGCGAGCGGTCTACGTCGTCGAAGCCGACGATGACGACCTGCCCGCGCTCACCGCTCGCCTGCAGCAAGCGCTCATCGCCGCCGGTGAAGCGGCTCCGCAGGTCGAGGTCACCCCGGTCGTCGGCCCGGTGCCCACGTACCAGCGCGCGGCCCGCGCTTACGGCGCGCTCCTGTGGGCTGCTACCGAGACGCCGGAAATCACGGTGGCGCGGGTTTTCGACGCGGTGGACCCGATTTCCGGCCCGAGCTTCGCCCCGGACCACCCCCGGATGGACAACGAGGCTGAACGCGGCCAGATCCTCGACTACCTACGCGCCGGCGCTGCCCTAATGATCACGACGGCCACCCTGGACGACGTCGTCGACCCCTCCCGCGGCGCGGTCGTCCCAATGAGCCTCCGCACCGACGGCACCTGGATCTGGCCGGACACCATCGCGTACTACCTGGAACACCACCACCTGGCCCCGGATCCGGACCTATTGGCGCACATCCGCGACGCCGGCCTACTCCCCCCCAGAACTGGACGCGGTAGCCATAGACCGAGCAATGGACGCCCTCCGTCGACCCCCGGAAGCGGAACCAGTCTGGACCCGCTGAGCCGGATGAGTTGGTGCCGGGCCACCGGCCCGGCATCAACTCACCTATCCGCGTGTCGTGCCGCCGGCGTATCCAAAGCCGGAATGCCTGGGTCTCCAGCGGGCACGCAGTCGATGGGATAGGCCGGAACACCTGGCTCACCGGCGGGACGTCGGCAGTGGGCAGCGTCGGTGCCGGGACGCCGTCCGGCGTGCAGGTGATGGGCAGGGTCGGTGTGGGGCTCTCAGTAGCGCCTTCGGCGAGACGACCACGCAGGCGAGGGTAACGCATGCTATCTGACCAGCCGGCTGGAACGTGAACAGGGCAGGACCGATCGGGCCGCGGAGGCTGTCGACAGTACGCTCGGGTTTGGCCCGCGATCACGGAAACGAGGCGGCCGAGGCACACTTGTTCCTGGAACATTGCCGGGTCCTGCGCGCCCTTGGCAAGCTCGGAGATGCACTCGTGCCATGCCAACGAGCCGCGACGATCCAGCAACGGCTCCGTGACCGAGGCAGGGAAGCACAGACACTCGACGAAGCAGGCCAAACCTATCTGGAAATCGTACAGCCAGAGGAAGCCGTGAACTTCCACCGGCGCGCTGTCTCACTGAACCGGCAAGCCGGCGATCGTTGGAGACTTGCGGTGTCGCTTTTCCATTTGACGAACGCGCTCATCAGCACCGGAGCTGCGTCCCAGGGTCAGGACAGCTGATCGCAACGAGTGGCGTCGGGATCGTTCGCCGCTCCTGCCTCCCAGCGCACCTTGGAGACCGTCATCCCGAACGAACCGTCGGTGTGCACCAGCCACGGAGTGTCGATAGCCGTCGGATCCCATTGCTCGGCCCGGTTCTCGACGAAGCAGCGCAGCGGCAGCTTGACTGTCACCGGCTTCCCGGCAGGCAGCCGCTTGAACAGGTTCGTGGCGGTGACCCTTGCGCGACACGGGGAGGTGCAGTGCACCTCCATCGACACGGTGCCCGACGGCAGTCTGTGCAGTGTCGCGTCGAAGACGATCGCACCGTCGTTGTCGAAGTAGCGTGAGAGGTCTTGTTTGCCGCCTGATCCTGGCTGGCTTTGGAAGTAGACCTGGCCGGTGCCTCCGCCGGACCAGTTCATCTTGAGTCCGCCCATGCCGTCTAGCCGTACCGTGACCGGGCCTTCCTTGGTCTGGGCCCCGTTCACCCAGAATTCGGTGCCGGTCCGGCCCTGCTCGGAGCCGATGAGTCCGACCCACGGCTTCGCCGCCATGCCGTCGAACACCGGCAACGGCTCACCGGGCTGCGTGCTCCCGGCGATGGGTTCGGGGCCATGCGTTTCGGCGTTGCTGGCGGTGACGTAGGTGGTGATGGTCGCGATGACGGCAATGGCGGTGATGCCCGCGGCGAGGGGGATGAGCCATTTCTTGCGGGTTTTCTTGGGTGGTGTGGTGCTGGGTAGTGCTGGCGGGAACGTTCTGATGGTGGGTGGTGTGGCGTTTGTGGTGATGATTTCGGTTGGGGTTACGGGGATGATTTCGGTTGGGGTTACGGGGTTGTTGCTGGGTTGGGGTTTGGCGGTGCGAGTTGTGGTGGTGGCGGCGCCGAGGGCGACGGTGTGTTTGGGGTGGAGGGCTGCGCGAATGGGTTTGTTGAATTCGTGGCTGAGGGTTTGGTGGATGAGGGGGATTCGGGAGGAACCGCCGGCGAGGAGGATGGCGGAGACGTCGTCGGGGTGGATGCCGGCTGAAGTGATGGTGCGGTGAAGCGCCTCGGTGGTGAGTTGCAGCGAGGGGCGGATCATGTTGTTGAGGTCGTGGCGGGAGACGTAGACCTCGTGGTTTCCGGTGGGGAGGGGAATGGTGAGGGTGAGGTCGGGTTCGGCGGAGAGTTGTTCTTTGGCGTGGGTGGTGAGGGTGTGGATGGCGGCGAGGGCCGTGGCGTGGGTGGGGTCTTCGGGGTCGAGGGTGCTGATTGCGCCGTCGAGTTTGTCGTCGAGGTGGGCGCGGAGGGTGTCATCGAAGTCGATGCCGCCCATGTGCTCGATGCCTTCGGGGGTGCCGAGGATTTCCATGCCGTGGGGTTGGACACGGAGGATGGTGGTGTCGAAGGTGCCGCCGCCGAGGTCGTAGACGGCGATGATTTCGCCGTTGCCGAGTCGGCGCTCGTTGGTGTAGTGGGTGGCGGCGGCTTCGGGTTCGGTGATGAGTTGGTAGTGGGTGATGCCGGCGAGGCGGGGGACCTCGGCGAATTGCTCGCGGCGGTAGGGGCCCCAGATCGCGGGGCAGGTAAGGGTGATGGCGGCGGGTGGTCCGCCGCCATGGGCGGTGCTGATGTGGGTGAGTACGTCGCGCAGTTGGGCGGCCATGAGGGCAGCGGGGGTGTAGGAGGCGCCGCCGAGCATGAGGCGGGTGGGGTCGCCGAGGCGGCGTTTGAAGCCGCGGGCGAGTAGGGCCGGGTTGGTGGTGGCGTTGCGGGAGTTAGCGGCGGCGAGGCCGGTGAGCAGGGTGCCGTCGGGGCCGGGGGTGGCCATCGAGGGGACGACGATGTCGGGGGACAGGGTTGCCATGCGTACCCCGGTGGGGGTTGCTACGGCGGCTGAAGTAAAGGATGTTCCGAGGTCGATGCCCACGCCATACCGCACGGCGCTCCTTCCTTCCCATTGCCACGAAGGGTGAAGCTGATCACAGCTATTCGGAACCACGCTATCGCCACAGGTTGACGGCTAGGTAGCACAACCTGTGGGGTTGTGCCCCTTTGGACACCAGGGATGGCACCTTTTTACAGGCACCCGAGGGGTGCGGGAACGACGGCGCCTCGCCGAGACGTCCACTGCCCGCCCTCCACGGGGTCGCCGTAGTATCCGGGAAAATCGGTCGGATTTGCCTGACCTGGAGTTTCGTTAAGTCAGAGCTGAGGCAGGGCGGCGGTTCGGGTCATATTGACTGCCCATAAGACTCGAAAGAATCCGAAGTTCGCCGCAACTGGCGAAATTTGATCAACAATTGTCGTTGCGTGCAAAAGGGCGCTTCGACACCCACTGGCGCGTTCTCCTCGGATGCAGTGCATCAGGACAGAATCCCACCTGCGATCTCCGATTGAGGTCGCCAGTCAGCTTCTGGAAGGAAATCAGCCGACGATGTTCGGGAATCTCGTCGAACGACTGGCCTCGCTGGCCGAACGCAACAACTGGGCGCACCGGACCGCCTATGTAGCGGATGGCATCCGGTATTCGTACGGCGACGTTCACGAGGGGGCCGGGCGTGCCGCCGCCGCGCTGCTGGGGGCCGGGCTGACGCCGGGCGACCGGGTACTGCTGGCGCTGCCGGACGGCATCGACTTCGTCTGGTCGTTCCTCGGGGCGCTGCGGGCCGGGATGGTCGCGATCCCGGTCAACACGGACCTGCACGTCGACGAGCTTCGCAAGGCAGAGGAGATCGCCGATCCCGCGGGGGTGATCTGCGCTCCCGCGCTGGCGTCCCGGTTCAGCGCGCCCGTCATCGACCCGGACAAGCTGCGCGCCCCCGACCAGGCGCCGTACTTCACCGGCGGCGCTGATGCGGCAGGCTTCGGCTTGTTCACGTCGGGAACGACCGGCGACCCGAAGCTGTGCTTCCACACCCACGCCGATCCTGAGACTTTCGAACAGGCGACGAATTCTGCGTTCCGGCTGACGGAGGACGATGTCTGCTTCTCCGTGTCGCGGATGTCGGGTTCGGCCTCGCCAACTCCCTCTTCCTGCCGCTGAGCCGGGGCGCGACAACCGTTCTGCGGTAACGCGCAACCGATCAGGCCCTGTTCGCTGGTGACGATTCCCCTTTCGCGGCAAGTGCTTTGGTCGTCGCCAGTCATGACGCGCCTCGCCTCGTACTGCGCCACCAGCGCATCTTGGTCCACTCGCCAAGCCCGATGAAGTCGTGCGGGGTGAACCCGTCGCGCCCGTGCGCGCGGGGTCAGCGGGTAGTGGCGGCGGCAGTAGTCGCGGATGCCGTCGCGCAACGCCCGGTAGCTTGCGGTGACGCCGAAGCACTCCACCCAGCTGTGCTCGTCGGGCGGCACGGCCTGGCTGGTCAGCTGGCCGCCGAGCCAGTCGTACTCCTCGGTGAGCACGACCCGGCGGCCCGCGCGCAGCAACGCGAGCGCGACGGCGACACCGCCGAGTCCGTTGCCAACGACGACGACGTCCGTGGTGCGGTCGAGCAACGGTTCCGCTGGGTCAAAGGCGTGGTGCGCCCAGCGTCGCGCCCTCGACGAACTCGCACGGGAGCAGTTCCTGAGGTGTGGTGCCGTGTTCGAGCGCCTCCGTCAGTGCCTGCACCGCCCGGCGCCCCATCTCGCGCCTGGGGATGCGGAAACCGGTGAGCGCCACGTCGTCCGGTGCCGGCCGGGTAGCGGCGCCGAGCGAGAGCACGGCGAGGTCGCCCGGCACGGCGAGCCCGCGCGCGCGTCCGGCGAGCACGATCGCGGCCCCGTCCGACACCTCTTCGGTGAGCACGGCGGTGACGCCCGCTTCGCGCAGCTGGTCGAGCCGTGCGGTCTGCACATGCACCCCTTGGACGCCATGTGCGGCAACGGCTTCGTGGAAGCCTTGCAGCCGATCCGCGGACGACTCCGCGCCCGCACCGGGCCCCACGTACGCGAACCCGCGGTGGCCGAGCGCGACCGCGCGGTCCACCAGGTCTCGCACCGCGGTGCGGTAGTCGGCGCCGACGTGCGGCACCGGGCCGCCCGCGTCGTCGCGCCGTCCGATGGAGACGTACGGGATGCCTTCGGCGAGCAGCTGGGCCAGGTCGTCGCGGTCGACCGTGCGACCGAGCAGCAGACTGCCGTCGGCGAGCCGCACCCGGCTGTCGTCGCTGAAGATCCGCCGCCGCGCCCCAGCGGCCTTGGCGCTGGTGAACAGCAACAGGTCGCAGCCGACATCCTCGGCCCGTTCCTCGATGCCTTCGAGGAACGGCTGGTAGAAGTTCGCACGGGTGCTCGGGAACACCGTCTCGTAGGTGAACACGCCGAGGATGCGGTTGCGCCGGTCGTGCAGTCTGCGGGCGATCGGGTTCGCGACGTAGCCGGTCTTCCGAATCACCTCCAGCACCTGCGCACGGGTCTCCGGCGCGATCCGGACGTTGCCGTCCCGCCGGTTGTTGAGCACCAGCGACACCGTGGCCTGGCTGACTCCTGCCATCCTGGCGATGTCCCGCTGGGTGAGCCGTCGGGCCACGAGCACTCCCGCTTGCCAATTCGAATTGGCAGCGATTCTGCGTCGTCGGCCCACGTGTCGTCAAGCACTAATAATTGAGCCTTTTCATCCTGGTCGGCCCGCAGCCGCGGGGCGCAAAGCGGCACGTCGATGAGGTGTCGCATGCGCCGCAGGCGCATAGCCCACCTACGACACTCGCACCGCCGCGGGTTCTCAGAGGCTTCCTGGCGAGGACGGCCCCTCCGCCGTGTATTGGACATACATCAGGAGGGGCACCCACAGACCAGGGAGCCTCTGAGGTTCCGCTACCCGCACCGCCACGCAAAACGAGGTTGGAAAAACCTAATTCGAATTATCATCTTGACCTGCGGCTGCCGAGCCGACGAGCGTTACCGCCCACAAGGAGGTAGGCCCGTGACCATGTTCAGCCGTCGCAGCCTGATGACCGGCGCCGCCGCTCTCGGACTGCTCGCCGCATTGCCGGCCCGCGCAGTCGCACTGCCCGCGCCGCCGCCCACCACACCGATCCGGCGCCTGTTCGCACCCGAGGAGCAGCGGTTCGCGCCGTACCTCAGAGCGGTCTCACCGATGGTCGCCGACATGGACTCGAGCGGCTTCTTCGCCGGAGGCTGGTGGCGCAGCCCGGCGGTGTCGTACAACGCCCGCGTCCAGGAGCACGTCTACACGCTCGCCTGGTTCGCCACGCAGTCCCGAACGTGGAACCCGTACCGGGGCAGCGCGGATCTGCTCGCCGCGCTCGACGCCGGGCTCGGGCACTACCTGGGGTTGCAGCACGCCGACGGCTCGTGGCCGGAGTACTCGCCGACCGAGCACTCGCTCGCCGCCACCGGCTTCGCGATGGGGTACCTGAGCAAGACCAACGCCCTGCTGCGCAAGGCGAACGTCCTGACGCAACGCCAGGCGCAGATCACTTCGGCGCTGCGCACAGCGATGACGTGGCTCCTCAACCCGGCCAACGGTCGCGTCTGGCAGCCCACGATCCACTACGCGAACCAGGTCACCGCCGGGCTCGCCGGTGCCGCGCTCGCGCTGAACCAGGCCCCCGATCCCTCGCTGCGGCAGCGGTTGACCGAGGCGTTCGCGCGCCTTGCCGCGAACGGGCAGAGTCCCGCGGGCTTCTTCTACGAGGAGACCGGCGCGGACACCAACTACAACTTCGAGGTGATGCTGCCGGAGATGGCCGACGCGTGGCGCCAGTCCAACGACGCCAACCTCGTCACGATGACGCGCCGGTACACCGACTGGCTCGGCTACAACCTGCTGCGCGAACCCGACGGCTCCGGCTGGTTCGCCAACGTCGCCCCGAACTCCCGCACCACGTCGCGGTTCTACGCCGACGTGCGGCCGGACCCGGAACGTACCGCGCTGAACAACCAGTTCGTGCCGGTGGTGCCGAACTTGTCCGCGTTCCTGTCCAGCCGCGAAGACCTCGTCGCCGCACGGGCGGCCTGGGCAGCGGACCCGGCACCGGTGCCCGCACTCGTCAAACCCGACACCTCACCGCGCATCCTCAGCCACTCGATCTACGGCGAGCGCTATCCAACCCGTGCCCAGCGCACGGCCGCGATCGCGGAACTTCCATACCGCCGGGCGCACTTCACCGAGATCCGCAGCGACCAGGGGCAGAACTTCCTGTTCCTGCGCAGGCCGCAGTTCTACCTCGGCGGCTACTTCGGCACGAGGCGCGCGACCTCGCTGGCCCGCACCGGTCTGACGTTCCTGTGGCACCCGGTGGCGGGCACGGTCGTCCAGTCGATGAACAACAACGACCACGCCTGCTGGGCGACGGTCTTCCCGGGCCACGTGCCGGACGCGAACGGACCGCAGCAGGCGGAGTTCCTGGGCGGCGAGCCGTACCGGTTCCGCTACCGCACCGCGAGCGGCTCGGTCGTCACCGACGTGACCGTGCAGCCCGACCAGATGACGAGGTCGGTGCGGGCGAACGCACCGGCAACCGAGCAGATCCCGTTGGTGGTGAAGGACTCCGACACCGTCGCACTCGACGCGGGAGGGCTGACGCTCACCCGCGGCCGGGTGGTGCTGCGATTCGACTGGGCACAGCCGCGGCAGCCCGCGATCAGGCCCGCCTCGATCACCTACCCCGGCCGCCGGATGCACATCCTCACCGTGCCGCACGACGGCACGTTCACCGTGACGATCTCAGCTGATTGATTCCAGGCTCGTTTTGGGGTCGCCGGACATTTCGCGGAATATCCAACGGAATAGGCGCTGACCTGCGGTGATCACACCCCGGCGTTGGTGGTGTGGTCGGTGCTCGAGATGATCTTTCGCGTTCGGGTCGGGTGAGCGCGGGTTGGCGGTGGGCTGTGGCGACGCAGTTCTTCTCCGCGAGTGAGATCCGGGAGTTGGAGTCGTGGCCGGTTGAGGTGGGCCGCGACGAGCTGGTGCGGTATTTCCAGCCGGCCGCCGAGGATGTTGAGTGGGTGCATCGCACGACCCGCGGGGCTCCGAACAAGCTTGGGCCGGGGTTGCAGCTGGCGACGTTGCCGTGGCTAGGGTTCTCGAACCGTCACCCACCCTGGCCTGCACGTCAGCCTCAGCGTGAGAACCGCCAACGCGCGGATCGCGCGGTTCACCGCCTGGGCGAACACCCTCGCCGCCGCACACGGACGCGACCACGAAGTGATCCCTGCCGACCCGGACGGCGCGGTCACCCTGCGGCTGCTGAGGCGCACCGTCGCCTGGTTCATCAACAGACAGCCCGGCGGGCGAATCGCACTCGGCGTCCAATATGGACATTTGCGGGCGTCGCTGGCGGAGTCCTACGGCGGCCGCTCCCACGTGGACATTCTGCAGATCCTCGACCTCGAGCAGGCACTGGCCACCGCCGACACCCTCGCTGCGGCCGCCGAGCGGCTCGACAACGGGGAGGGCGTCAGCGGCCCAGCCGCCACCCACTACATCGCCGCCGCCCAGGAGTTCCAGGCCGCCTACGCAGGCGGCTTCGCCTCCAAACGCCAATACAAGGCGCTGCTGGACAATCCCCGCCTGCAGGTCTTCGACCACCCCGAGGCACTGCTGACCTGCAACCACGACCCGCTCAAGGCGCTCTGCGATCCCAACCGGGGCAAGCCGGGAACTCGGCCCCGGCGCACCCCGAGCCAGGACCGATGCCACAGTTCCTGCGCGAATATCTCCCGCACCGACACCCACATCGAGCGCATCCAGGCCGAGGTCGACCGGATCGACGCCGATATCACCGACGGTCTGGCTCCGCTGCCGATCCGCGAACGCCTACAGCAGCGCCAGTCCGCACTGAAGGAGATCATCGCTCGCCACCAGGCCACTCGCATCCACCCGGACTCATCAGAGGAACCCCAGTGACCGAGCAACCGCAGCCGGAACACCACTCGGCAGCCGAGATCGCCACCGCCATCCGTGACGCGCTGACCCAAGCGGCCGAGGCCACCGCCACCAGCCGGACCGAGGGCGCCGCCGAGGTCCGGGCAATCACCGAGGCCATGGTTCGCCTGCTCATCGGTGTCCCGCTACGTTCCAACGGTCAGCTCACCGTCAAATCGCTCGCCGAGGAAGCCGGACTCTGCACCTGCTCCAGTCCGCGCTGGTGCACGTCAACACCCTGCTGCTGCAGGCGGTCCTGGAAGTCCCGCGCTTCCACGACCTCATCGGCCCGGATGAGCGGCGCGCGCTCACGCCGCTGTTCTGGACCCACATCAACCCCTACGGCCGGATGTCCACCCGCCTGGACCTCGCCGGGGCGCCGGCGGCCGGGAGACGGTGCTGTAGTGCGCGCCGAAAGGACATCCGTGCACCCGCCAGGGCAACGCAGCTAGTGGCGCGCCCCGTTTCCAGACGGATTACTCACCGGCACGCCCTACCTGCCCCGGAGCAATTGCTTCCCATCTCGCACTGCGGCGGTCAGTGAACACGCGGTCACATCCCACGACATACGACAGCTGAGGACTGACCGATCTGCCACCGCCGCGCCGCAGGACGCGGGTCAGTGCCAGCGGAACCGGTTGATAAAAACAGCAACAGCAGGCACCCGAGACAACGCGGCGAACAAGCCGAAACCCAGCACGCCGCCGATCACATTGAAGAACAGATCGTTCGCATCGGCCAAATGGCCGCCGCCCAAGAGGTTGTCAGTGAGGAACTGGGTCAGCTCGATCGCCAGACTGAACGCCGCTGCCGCGGCCACCACACGCCACCAGGAGGCTTTGGCCAGCAGTAGCGGCACAATTATCCCAACAGGCACGAAGACCAGGATGTTCTTCACCGCGTCGCCGACCCCATAGTCCGCGAGCGGCTCGAAGTAGACCTTCCATTGCGAGGTGAAGGACTTGTTCAAATAGATTGGGAATACTGTGTTCGCGACGACGCCGGCGGCGTAGACACAGAGTGCGAGCGCGACGGCGGCACGTGGCACCGACAGGCGGCCGCGGCTGTGCAGGTACCACAGCATGGCCAGGAAGATCGCTGCCGCAGCGGGAACTACCACCGGAAGTACCGGGACCTCGCGAAACACTTCGTATCGCTTCCTTTCACGAGTTGCAGCGCAAGACTTTGCCAACGCCTTGGCGGCATATCTTGCACTACGCCACGCGCATCCCGCGGCGGGGTCTGGCTTACTGATGTCTTTGCCGTAGATGTCTTCACTGCGCGCGATCGAAGGCAGACCGCCGTTGCTAGTCGTGCTGTGGCCGCTCGTCCGGGGTGATGAGTTCTTCGCGCTGCAGCACCGTCTGGGTGGCGCCGGCGTCGAGCATGGCGCGGATCCTGTGTTGGCCGTTGATGATCAGCACCTGGCCTTCGGTGTCCTCGCCGAGGCAGATGCTTCACGAACCCGCTCGGGTCAGCTGATCCAGCGCTGCCCTCGGCCGAGCGCATCCGCCGCGGAGACGACGAGTGCTGTTGCCGGAGCGAGGCCCTCCTTCCGCCATACGAGCTCGAGGTTGAAGGTCGGGAGATCAGAGTCCGTGAGCGGGACTGCGGCGACATCCGTCGTGACAAGATGCTGCGCCATCGAATCCGGCACGAGCGTGAAGCTCTTGCCGTCATGCAGGTCGAGGTGCTTCATCCCGGGAATCGGGTCCTCTTGGTAGGTGAACTTCTCGCCGGTCCGCCGCAGCGCCGCCATCAGCGTGGCGTGGTGAGCAGGCGCCAGCTGCGACTTGTAGAAGCGAAACGTCTGGCCGGCGAAGTCGCGCAACGAGACGCCTTGGCGTCCAGCGAATGCATGCCGCGAGCCGACCAGCGCCGCAACGCTTCTTGGCGCAACGGCTGACGGCCGTACTCGACCCGATCCGGCAAGGTGTGCGAGACGACCAGGTCGAGACCGCCGTCGCTCAGTGCACCGTCCAACTGCAGCGACCAACCTTCCTGCGCATCGATGCGGATCGCGGGGCGCCACGTGTTCACCGCGTCGATCAGGCGTGGCGCTATGGGCCCACACCGGCCGGTCAAGGCCGCCGGTGGTCTACCACGTGCACACCCTCGCCCCGACCTTGTTGCGCGACCATGTGCCCGACCCGCACTGGGATCGCCTTACGCGGCAAGCGATCCACATCATGGATGGACATGTCTACTTCGGACAGTACGCGCGGCACCGGCTCGCCGGGACACTCCCCGGCCGGGGTGGCGTGGCTGCCCACCGCCATCCCGCCGCACACCGTTGCCGCGGCCCTGCCGGAGCTCGCTGCGGCACTGAGCGTCCCGCCAGGGCTGCCGGTGATCAGCCTCTACGGCTACGCCGTGCCGTGGAAAGACGCCGGGCTGCTGCGCGACGCGCTCCAGCGGATGCGGTCCCCGGCGCGGATCGTGCTGGCCGGGTACTTCTGGAACGACCCCGCGCAGGCCGGCGTCGACCTGCGCGCGTTCACCGGCCGCCCGCCGCCGGTTGGGGCCAGCGAGTTGGTCGTGGTGCCCGGCTACCTCGGCCCCGCCGACCGTGCCGCGCTGGTCCACGCCAGCGCGGCTGGGGTGTTCCCGTACCGGCCACACCCCAGCTTCCAGGGCAGCGGCGCGATCGCCGACTACCTCGCCCACGCCGTCCCCGTGAGCGCCACCGACGTCGTGAACATGGCCGAACTCGCCGGGAATGCCGGCCAGGTCGTGCCCGTCGGTGATCCGCACGCCCTGGCGGCCGGGCTGGACACCGTCGCCACCGGCGGCCCAGCCGCGGCGAACCTCGCCCACCACGTTGCTGCGCGCCGGCCGGTTCACCGGCGAGGCCCACGCCTCGCCCAGCACGCCGGCGGCACCGTGCTGATCGTCGGCCACGGCGAAACCGTCACCGCCGCCACGCACCTCTTCCTCAACCGCACCGCCGGCCTCCGCGCCAGCGCCGCGTTCGCCGTGCACTACGCCAGCATCACCCGCTTGAGAACAACAACCCCTCGCCTGGACCAGGCCCGACGCCGGATGGCGCTGAACCCTGCTCACCCACAACGACACCGCCCACCTCCGGACATAACCCCGGCATCCCCACTCAACGAGCGAACCCCGCCCGCCGCAGCCATCACCGCAGGTCAGCGCCTATTCCGTTGGATATTCCGCGAAATGTCCGGCGACCCCGTTTTGCGTAGCGGTGCGGGTAGCGGAACCTCAGGCGTTCCCCGGACTGTGGGTGCCCCTCCTGATGTATGTCCAATACGCGGCGGAGGGGCACGGCCTCGCAGGGAGCCCAAGGGCGGGCATTGCCTGAGAACCCGCGGCGGTGCGAGCTGCGAGGGTAGGCCAGGCGCTGCGCGCTTGCGACAGCTCACACCGGTAATTACTCAAGTGTCGCGGCTGCGGCCGCAATGAGGTTTTTCCAGCCTCGTTTTGCGTGGCGGTGCGGGTGGCGGAACCTCAGAGGCTCCCTGGTCTGTGGGTGCCCTGACTTATGTATGTCCAATACACGGCGTCAGGGCCGTCCTCGCCGAGGGAACCCCGGAGTGGTGGGCACCGTGAACCCGCGGCGGTGCAGGTGTCGTAGGTGGGTTATGCGCCTGCGGCGCATGCGACACCCATCGACGTGCAACTTTGCGACCCGCGGTTGCGGGCCGACCAGGATGAAAAACGCTCAATAGGAGTCAACGATCTCAGCTCTTCGTTCATGATCAGGAACGCGCCGAGCCCGTGGAAGTCGTTGTCCATTCGCGGGCGCTCCAGGTAGTACCGGGCATCGCCGACGTTCGTGCCGATCACGACGTCGGAGATCCTGGTCCGGCCGTCCGAGCCGATGGACACCTTCGCCAGTACGCCGCGGTACCCGCGTTGCGCCACCGGCCAGAACGCCGGGCTCACGTAGCCTCGCTCGACCGCCCGCGCGAGGGTGTAGGTGAACATCGCCGAGCACGATGTCTCGGTCCAGTTGCCTGCCAGACCCGGTTTGACGGGCAGCTGGAACCACCGACCGGTTGCGGGATCCTGCCAGCGCCGGTAGCCGTCCGCGAGGTACCGGACAATCTCGACGAGCGCGGCCCGGTCCGGATGCGTGCGCGGAAGTTCTTCGAGCACGTCGACGGTGGCCATGCCGAACCACCCGACCGCCCGGCACCACACCTCCGGCGAGCGCCCGCTGGTGTCGGCCCACTCGGAGCGGCGGGTCTCGTCATAGGCGTGGCGCAGCAGGGCGTCTTCGTTGCGCAAGTGCTCGAAGTAGGTCAGCAGCTGACGCGGCGGGCCGGTGTGGTCACCTGCGCGAGCCAGGAACGGCTGTGCCATGAAGGCACCGTCCGACCAGAGTTGACCGGTGAACGCGACGTTGTGGATCAGGGCGCCGTCGCTGGCCCGCGGGTAGGTCGCGATCCGCGTGACGATCCTGTTCGCGGCCAGGCGGTAGCGCGAATCGCCGGTGGCTTGCGCGAGGTCGAGGAAGACGTTGCCCACGAGCATGCTGTCGAGGTCGTTGTACGGTTTGCCCGTGCTGCCGTCCGCAGCGACACGCGCCGAACCCCACGCCTTGACATAGTTGAGGTAGCGGGTGTCGTGAGTGCGTTGGTAGACCTGGAAAGCCGCGTGCAGGAACAACGCGTCGGTGTAGCCGAGGCCGAGCGACGTGGCGGGCCGTCGCGCCATCGTCGAGTCCACCACCGCGGTGGACCAGTCGCTTGGGCTCGGCGCGGTGACGCCGTTGTCGACGGACAGCGAGTCGAGGTTCGGCCCGCCTTCGGCCGTGGTCGCGGTGGCGCGCACGACGTTCGTCCCATGCTTGAGGTTGACGCGGAGCGTTCGCGTCGCCCATGCCGTCCAGCTTCCCGTGCTGGGGAAGGAGATCGCGTATGGCGTGCCGTTCACGACCACGTCGAGCGAGCGGTCTGCGCCGGTGCCGTTGGCGAAGCGGAACGTCAGTGCGTGTCCGCCGGCGACGGCCGCGTGCACGGTGAACGAGAGGGAGCTTCCGATGGTGTTGTCGTAGTTGACGAATCCGGTGCCGGTGAAGCCCAGGTGGTTCGACTCCACGGCGGCGTCCGTGCGAGCCGCGCGTTCCGCCTCGTACACGGTGGTCGCGGCGAACGCGGGAGTGGGTGGCGGAAGTAGCAGGAGGAGAGCCAGCACTACGAGCACTACGCGCAGTCTTGACATCATAAGCCCCCAGCGGGTGGTCCAATGAGATCGCTCTCACTCTGGTGCCGCTGGAAAATGCCGGTCAACAAGCTAATCGTCATTATCTGGAACGGCCTGGTAGTAGACGGCCCGTTTGGCGTAGCGGGTCGCGAGATCGCGGAACTGCTCGAGCTCGTCAGGCGCACGCATGTGACCACCGATTTGGTTCAGCCGAACTTCGCCGGACGTCAACCTCGCGGCCCGGACGACGCAGCAGGTGGCTGATCAGAGCCCCGCGAACTGGCCGTGGTGAGCGGGTCCGCTGGCGGTGCGTGAACCGCCGCGTCGAGCCTTGCCAGGACATCCGGACTCTCGATGCTGAACTACTCGCGGTCTGCCCGACGTGTGTCCGGTGTACGGATGGCGTGAGGAGCCGACCGCGATGACAACGACCCTGTTCCGCCGCCCAGGGCGGGAGAAGCCGCCGGAGATGCCGACCGGCGAGCTCGCGTTGGAGGAACCGCCGACGCTGCCGGAAGCCAGCGGCGGCAAGGACATCCTCTCTTCGCTGATGATGATCCCGATGATGCTGGGCACCGGCGTGTTCATGCTCATCTACATGGGCAGGATGAACCCGATGCTCGGCCTCGGGATGTTCGGCCTCATGCTGCTCATGGCCGTCTTCATGGTGTTGATGCAGGTCACCCGCGGGGGTGTGGAACGTCGTCAGAAGCTGCGCGGCGACCGCAAGGACTACCTCCGCTACCTCGGCCAGGTCCGCAAGCAGGTCCGCACCGCGGCGTCCAGCCAGCGCGCCGCCCTCGCCTGGCGGCATCCGGATCCGGCGGCGCTGTGGTCGGTCGCGATGACCGGCCGCCTGTGGGAGCGCCGCGCGGCGCACGTGGACTTCGCCGAGGTGCGGCTCGGCACCGGCTCGCAGCGGCTGGCGCTGAAGATGACGCCCCCGTCCAGCAAGCCCATCCAGGATCTTGAGCCCCTCGCGGCCAGATCACTGCGGCGGTTCATCAACGCCTACACCAGCGTCGCCAACCTGCCGACCGCGCTGTTCCTCCGGGGGTTCTTCAAGATCCGGTTCAGCGGGGACGAAGACGCCATCCGAGGCACCGTCCGGTCGATGATCGCCCAGCTCATCACCTTCCATTCGCCAGAAGACCTGAGGGTGGCGGTGTGTGCGAGCCAGGATCGTGCGTCGCTGTGGGAGTGGGTGAAGTGGCTGCCGCACGCGCAGCACCCGCTGGAGCAGGACGACGCCGGGCAGGTGCGGCTCCTCGCCGACGGGGTGGACGCACTGACCGACCTGCTCGACGCCGAGCTCGGCGAGCGCGGTCGGTTCGAAGCCGCCGCGTCGCCCAACCGCGACGAGCCCTACGTGGTGATCGTGCTGGACGGCGTCTTCGTTCCCGGTGAGTCGCGGCTGGCGGGCACCGGCTACCGCAATTCCATCGTGCTGGATCTCAGCGATGCCGTCGAAGGCAACGTCGGAACGTCCGCGCTGCGGCTGGACGTGACGAAGGAGCAGGTCGAGATGGTGCGCACCAGCCGCACCGGCAAGGAGATCCGCACCCGGCTGTGCACCCCGGA
This sequence comes from Saccharopolyspora sp. NPDC050642, assembly GCF_040654735.1. Classification (NCBI taxonomy): domain Bacteria; kingdom Bacillati; phylum Actinomycetota; class Actinomycetes; order Pseudonocardiales; family Pseudonocardiaceae; genus Saccharopolyspora; species Saccharopolyspora sp. NPDC050642. Next base: position 16,933 of record NZ_JBFAIN010000059.1, read on the forward strand.
TCTGCTCAGCCTGCCGCGGTCGGCGGCACTCGCGCGGGTCGTCGCGCCGTATCGCCTCGGCGGCACCACCACCGACGTCTCCGAGCCGATGCTGGTCAACTTCGAGCTGCCCCGGCTGCTCGGGGTGTCCGACCTGGACGAATGGCACCCGCAGACGATCGCGCGCAACGGCCTGACCCGCGACCGGCTGCGCATCCCGATCGGCATCGCGGAGGACGGCACCCCGGTCGAGTTGGACATCAAGGAGTCCGCACAGGGCGGGATGGGCCCGCACGGGCTGCTCATCGGCGCCACCGGGTCCGGCAAGTCCGAACTGCTGCGCACCATGGTGCTCGGCATGGCGATGACCCACTCGTCGGAGACCCTCAACTTCGTCCTGGTCGACTTCAAGGGCGGTGCCACGTTCCTGGGGCTGGACGGGCTGCCGCACGTGTCGGCGATGATCACGAACCTGGCCGACGAGGCGCCGCTGGTCACCCGCATGCAGGACGCCCTGCACGGTGAGCTGGTGCGTCGGCAGGAGCTGCTGCGTTCGGCGGGCAACTACGCCTCGCTGCTGGACTACGAGAAGGCGCGGCTGTCGGGCACCCCGCTGGACCCGCTGCCGACGTTGTTCGTCATCGTCGACGAGTTCAGCGAGCTGTTGGCGGCCAACCCGGACTTCGCCGAGTTGTTCGTCATGATCGGCCGGCTGGGCCGCTCACTCGGCGTGCACCTGCTGCTGGCCAGCCAGCGCCTCGACGACGGCCGCATCCACAAGCTGGAAAGCCATTTGTCGTACCGGATCAGCCTGCGCACGTTCTCCGCGATGGAGAGCCGCTCGGTGATCGGTGTTCCCGACGCCTACCAACTGCCCGCCTCTCCCGGTAATGGATACATCCGCACGGACGTGTCCACGCTGATCCGGTTCAAGGCCGCGTACGTGTCCGGCCAGCACCGTCGGCGCACCCGTGAGGAGCGCCAGGAGGAGGTGCGGCGCCAGGTCGTCCCGTTCGGCATGGCCAGACTGGCTCGCGACGAACCGCCCGCTCCGCCTCCGCCTGCCCAGGACGACGAGAAGGACAACAACGACACCGGTGTCGACCGCGCGGCCATCGGCGAATCGGTGCTGGACGTGGCCGTGGAGAAGCTGCTCGAGCACGGCCCGCCGGCGCACCAGGTGTGGCTGCCGCCGCTGGAGAACCCGCCGGCGCTGGACCACCTGCTGCCGCCGCTGGTGCCGGATCCGGTGCGCGGGCTCGTCGCGCAGAGTTGGCGGGGGTGCGGGCGCCTTGAGGTTCCGGTCGGCGTGGTCGACAAGCCGTTCGAACAGCTGCGTGACGTGCACCTGGTCGACCTCGCGGGCGCGGGCGGCAACGTCGGTATCGCCGGCGGTCCGCAGTCGGGCAAGAGCACTTTGCTGCGCACTCTGATCACCGCGCTCGCGCTCACCCACTCGCCGTCCGAAGTTCAGTTCTACTGCCTGGACTTCGGCGGCGGGACGCTCTCCGCCCTCGAGCGACTGCCGCATGTCGGCGGTATCGCCAGCCGGATGCAGGAGGAGCAGGTCGCCCGCACGATCGCCGAGGTGCAGACGATGCTGACCCACCGCGAGCGGCTGTTCACCGAACATCGGGTGGAAGGCATGGCGTCATATCGTGCGCGGCGTGCCGCTGGGGAGTTCGCCGACGAGCCGCACGGCGACGTGTTCCTGGTCGTGGACGGCTGGGGCTCGCTGCGAACCGACTACGAACAGCACGACATGACGCTGCGGCAGCTCGCCCAGCGCGGGCTGGCCTACGGCGTGCACCTGATGATCACCGCGAACCGCTGGTCGGACGTGCACAGCGCGTTGCGCGACCAGCTCGGCACCCGGTTGGAGCTGCGACTCGGTGACTCCATCGACTCCATGATCAACATGCGGGCGGCCGCGTTGGTGCCGCAGATTCCCGGCCGCGGACTGACGGCCGACCAGCGGCACTTCCTCGGTGGCGTGCCGCGCATCGACGGAATGCCCGCCACCGAAGGCCTGTCGGAGGCGACCCGCGACCTGGTGCAGGCGATCCGGGAGACGTGGCGCGGTCCCGCCGCGCCTGCCGTGCGGATGCTGCCTTCGGTGCTCCCCGCCGAGGACCTGCCGGACACGGAGCCGGGGCCGCGTGTCCCGCTCGGCTCCGGGGAGCTCGACCTGCAGCCGGTGTGGCACGACTTCCGCACCAATCCGCACCTCACGGTCGTCGGCGACACCGGCAGCGGGAAGACGGCGGCTCTACGGCTCATCGCGCAGGCCGTCACGCGCGTCAACAGCCCGGACGATATTCGCATCGTGGTGATCGACCCGCGGCGGACGCTGGTGGAGTCGGTGCCGGAGGAGTACCGCGAAGGGATTGCCGTGGCCAAGCAGGCCGCCGAGGAGCTCGCCCAGAACCTCGCGGCGCGGTTGCGGGAACGGATTCCCGGCGCCGACATCACCCCCGCTCAGCTGCGCAAGCGGGACTGGTGGAGCGGCCCGGAGTACTTCGTCCTCGTCGACGACTACGACCTGCTGACGAGCGGCATGGGCGGGCCGCTGGACCCGATGGTGGAGCTGATCCCGCAGGCCGCCGACATCGGCCTGCACCTGGTCGTCTCTCGCGCGGCGGCCGGCGCCGGGCGCACCAGCATGGAGTCCTGCATCCGGCGCATGCAGGAGTCCAACACCCCGGAGCTGACGCTGTCCATGCCGCCAGGGGAGATGCCGCTGCTCAACGGCTCGCGGGGACGGTCGTTGCCGCCGGGACGCGCGGTGCTGGCCACCCGCCGGGAGGGCATCGGGCTGCAGATCGGCTGGACGGAGGCCCCGGAATGAGACGAGTACTGGCCGTCGCCGCAGCGGCGCTGTTCGCGGTGTCGGCAGCTCCGGTGGCGTTCGCGCAAGGGCCGACCGGGCAGTGCACGCCACCGGCGGAGACGACCATTGAGCGCGCGTCGTGGGCCCAGGAGCGAATGGCTGCGGACCGGGTGTGGCCGCTGACCAAGGGCTCGGTCACCGTCGCCGTGGTCGACACGGGTGTGAGCGCGGCCGCTCCGACTTTGAGCGGCGCCGTCGAGCGCGGGACGGACCTGCACGGCGGGCTCGGCAACGGCGACTGCTTCGGGCGGGGCACGTTCATCGCGGGCTTGATCGCGGCGCGGCAGGGCCGCGGTCCGTTCGTCGGGATCGCGCCAGGGACGTCCATCTACCCGGTGCGGGTCAGCGACGACCCGCCCAAGATCCAGGACCACGCCGCGCTGTCCCGGGAAATCGCGGCCGGGATCCGGTCCTCGGTCGACGCCGGTGCCCGGGTGGTCGCCGTGGGGCTGGTGTCCACCATCGGCACCGAGGAGTTGAAGGCCGCCGTGGAGTACGCGACGAGCCGGGACGTGGTCGTGCTCGCGGCGGCCGCGGTGCCCAAGAAGGGACAGCTCGCGTTCCCGGCCCGCTATCCCGACGTGGTCGCCGTGGCGCCGGTGGCTGTGGAGGGTCCGCTGACCGAGCTGTCCTACGGAGCGGCCCCCGACGTGGCAGCGCCCGCGAACGACCTGGTGGGCATCGCCCCGGCAGGTGCGGGTAACCGCGTTGGCTCCGGTATCGAGCTGGCCGTTGGCTACGCCGCGGGCGCCGTCGCCCTGGTCCGCAGCTATCACCGGACGCTGTCCGCGGCGCAGGTCGTGGACCGCCTGCAGAAGACCGCGGACCAACCCGCCGGCCGCTTGCCGAACGAGTACATCGGCTACGGCGTGGTCGACCCGTTCGCCGCGGTCACCACCATCCTCGATACCGACCCCCCGGTGCAGGCGGTCGCCGAACGACTCTCGGTCCCCCTGCCCGAGCCGCCCGACCCGGAACCGGGCAACCGGGCGTTGTGGTTCGCCGGCCTGGCCGGCGCCGTAGCCCTGCTCATCGCCGGTCCGGCCATCGTCGCCACCAGAGAAAAGCGACGACGGGAGAGCTGACGGCTGCCCGCAGGCACTATGGAGACATCTTGCTCGCGGTTCCGCGAATTCCTACCGGTGAACTGAAAGCATCCGGTGTACGTGCAGTAAGAAGAAACCGCCGACAAGGTTCGCTGGAGGAGGGCTTGGCGGCGGTGGACGGGTAGCTGCTGTTGGGGCGTTACGGCACCGCAAAGGCTCGCGTCCCCAATGACCGGCAGAACCCCGAGAACGCGAAAGATCACCCGGCGAAACGGCCCAGCTAGGCACAACGGGCATCCATCTTGCCCGTTGAGGCAGAGTGCGCGTCCAGGACACCTATCGAGCTTGACTCCGCTGTACGGCACAGCTGAATCTTTGCTGTGTAACCCATGTGGAGCATGGCACGGCAAGTGTCGAGCAAGGAGCGGGTCGTGGAGTCTCTCGCTGACGGCGCTGTCCTGGTCGACCGCGACAACGAAGTGCGGCGTCTCAAGGACGCAGTCCGCCACGTCGTACAGGGACGCGGCGCAGCGGTGTGGATCGACGGTGAGCCGGGCATTGGCAAGTCGGCGCTGCTGGCAGCCGGGCTGGACGGCGCCGAAGGACTCGGCTGCCAGGTGTTCCGGGCAGCCGCCGACGAGTTCGCGCGCCGTTGCCCGCTGCGCGTCATGCTCGAATGCCTTGGTATCACGCCGAATTCGCCTGATCCGGACCGGCGGGCCATCAGCGATCTGCTGTCCAGTGCCGCCGCCGACCCGTCAACGGTTGCCGCCGACCGGTTGTTGGCGCTCATCGAGGGCATGTGCACGACTGCACCGGTAGTGCTGGTGATCGACGACATCCAGTGGGCCGACGCGGCCAGCCTCCTCGTCTGGCACCGACTGGGCCGGATGATCGAGCGCCTGCCGTTGTTGCTGATCGCCGCCTGCGGCCCTGCCCCGCACCGGCCCGATCTGGCACTGCTTCGTCGTGCCCAGACCGCCTCGGTCATCACGCTGAGCCCCCTCGGTGAAGCGTCGACGGCAGAACTCGCCGGGCAGCTGCTCGACGCTGACTCGGTAGGGCCGACGCTGCGACAGGTTCTGCGAGGTGCGGCCGGAAACCCCTGTTATGTTCACCAAATCGTCAATTCCCTGCAACGTGATGGTTACCTCACCCGTTCGGCGGTGAACGCCGTCGAGCTGACCTCCGAATTGGCGAGGATGCCCGAATCGTTGACGACGGCCATTTCGGCTCGGCTGCGCCACGCCGACGACACCACGTGGGAAGTGTTGCGGATGGCGACGCTTCTCGGCCCAGCGTTCTCGGTCACCGATCTGAGCGCGGTGTGCGGCCGCTCGGTGGCCGACTTGGCCGGAGTCGCCGAACAAGCCATCGCCTCCGGCATCCTGGTGGAATCCGGTGCCCGGCTGGAATTCCGGCACACCGTGGTCCGGCAGGCACTGTACGAAGGCATCCCTACCCCGCTTCGACTCGCACTGCACAACCAGGCTGCCCGCGCACTGGGCCCAACCGGCGCCCGGATCGAGTACGTTGCCGGGCACCTGCTCGCTGCTCTCCCCGGCGAGACCGCCGTCGGCCTCGACGACTGGGGCGTCGACTGGCTCGTGCAACATGCCCGCAAGCTGGCCCACCGTGCCTCGGAACTGGCGGTCGACCTGCTCACCTCCGCTTCAGACGCACTGGATCCTGACGACCCGCGCCGCGAACCGTTGCGGATCAGGTTGGCGGAGGCGCTGCTGCTGCTCGGCCGCACGGAGGAAGCCGAGGAACTGGCCGAAGCAATCCTGGCCGACACCCGAGACCCCGAAATCACTGCCGAGATGAGTTGGCTCCTCGCGTGGTCGCTGACCATGTGGGGCAGGCTCGACAAGGCCCGGATCGTGATCGAAAACGCCATCGGCGGCGGAAAGCCAAGTCATGCCGGAAAGGCCGGTAGAAAATCCAATACGGATTGTCGCTGGACCGCTCGCCTGCACGGACTGCTCGCCAGAATCTCGCTTTCCATCGGCCAGGCCGGGATCGCGGAGGCGGCGGCCCGACGGGCGCTCGACGCGGGACGGGAGGTCGGCGACCGGTTCGCGACCGGCCTGGCACTACACGCGACCGGGGTGATTTCCGCCCAACGATGGGATCTGGCCGGGGCGGCTGCCGAATTCGATCGCGCACTGTCCGAGTTGGGCAACGATCCCGAGTGCACCGATCAACGGCTGCTGGTCCTGGCCGACCTGCGCGGCGTGCTCTTCGAACTCGGCAAGGCCGACAAGGCCGAGCAAACCGTGCGGGAAATGCAGGCCATCGTGCAACGTTATGGGACGTCGCCCAGGCGCGGCGCGGCGCGGCTCTGCGCTGCCGAGCATTTCCATGCCACCGGCAGGTGGGACGAAGCGGTCGCCGAACTGGAAGCGGCGATGGAGTGCTACGACCGGATGGCCGCCACGCACCAGTCGCGACTGCGTTGCCTGGCAGCGGCCATCGCAAGTCACCGCGACCAACGCGACACTGTGGAAGAACATCTTGCCGCGGTGCCCGAAAACCCGGACCGCCGCACGGAGTTCGCGCTGCTGGCGCAATCGATGTGGTACGAAAGGGACGGTCGTCAAGGTGATGCCGCGGCAGCTCTGGGCTCTGCGCTGGCCCGCGACGAGCACCCGGGTACCCGGCACACCTGGCTTCCGCTGCTGGTCCGGCTTGCGCTGGCCAGCGACGACCGCGACACCGCAGTACGGGCTACGGAGGCATGCGAAGCCGATGCTGCCCGCGGGTCAGCGCCGGCCATCGGGGCGGCGGCCCGGCATTGCCGAGGGCTGCTGGAGGGCGATCCGGCGTTGATCGACGCCGTCGTCGAGGCTTACCGGCGGATGGAGCAACCTCTGAAACGCGCTCAGGCACTGGAAGATTCCGCCGTCCTGCACGCCAGACGCGGCGATCTCGGCGCTGCCCGCGCCGCATACGTTGAGGCGACCCGCATCTACACCGACCTGGGCGCCAAGTGGGACCTGCTGCGCGCAGACTCCCGGCTGCGCCCGTACGGTACGCGTCGACTGCGCGCACGCCGCCGAAGTGCGACCACCGGGTGGGAAGCCCTGACGCCGACCGAACTCAGGGTTGCAAGACTCGTCGCGGCAGGCCACGCCAATGCGGACATCGCGGCGATTCTCTTCGCGTCCAGGCGAACCATTGAGGTGCACGTATCGCGCATCCTGGCCAAGCTCGGGGCGCGCTCCCGGGTCGAGATCGCCATCGAAGCCGCCCGGCAGCCGAGCCTCGACCAACATGTTCCACTGCCAGTGCCCCAAGAAGACCGCCTCTGCGGCTGAAACAACCCCACGCTCCACTCAAAGGCATTGCAGGCGAGGGCGCCGTGACCAACTTGCTTGGGCACGGCGCCCTCGCTCGTCATGACCATCACGTTCGTGTCACGGATTCGGCTCTGCGGAAGTTCTTCTGGTTGCCCTTATTTACCCAATTTGACGGTGTACGTGAGTTCACTGATTTTCCGGCTCACTACAAGAGGAAACCTGGTCGTACAAGCAAGTGATCGAGCACAACCGCGGTACGTCACAGCGCCGCCGACGGGTCGCGCGGGCAGCTCGCAGAATTGGACCAGGAGTGGTCATCATGGTGAATTCCATCGCCTCACGCCGGGAGGACGAGGCACGCGCCAGCGAGTCGTACGGCCCCGCTCCCGACCCGCAATCCGTGGTCAATCAGCTCTACGGCGACTATTTCGCGGCTCTGCAGCTCTACGTCAGCCGGATGATCTCCGATCCGCACCAGGCCGAGGACATCGCCCAGGAGACGATGGTGCGTGCCTGGCGGCACGCCGACGCGCTCAGCCGTCCCGAACTCGGTTCGGCCTGGGGCTGGCTGAAAAAGGTAGCGCGTAACATCGCCATCGACAAGATCCGTGCTCGCCGGGCACGTCCCGACGAGGTCGAGGAGTCCGCGGGCATCGGAGTCGGCATCCTGGGAGACCACTCGGACGACGTGCTCACATCGATGTCGGTGGCCAATGTGCTGCTAGAGCTCATCCCGGAACACCGCAGCGTGCTCTACGAAGTGTACTTCGCCGACCGGACTGCGGCCGGCGCAGCCGACGTCCTCGGAATTCCCGTAGGCACGGTCAAATCCCGCCTGCACTACGCACTCCGCAAGCTGAAGACATCGGTGGAGCCAACCGAACTCGCAGCATGAGCCCAGCGGGGGCGTGCTGGGTCCCATAGAGGCTGTTTCCAAACTCGTCTTGCGTGGCGGTGCGGGTCGGAACCTCAGACGCCATCTGGTCTCCGTCTCGGTAGCCGCGCGCCTTGGGCTGGCCGACAACCGGCAGCCGACCGCTTGCTGCGGCTGCAGCGGCTACTGGTATCGCTTGATGTCTTCTCCGGAGACGAGGAACGGGCTATCGCCTGACCGAGCGGGAATCTGTTGCGTGCCAAGGTAAATGGCTCGATGCGCCACATGTGTGACATCTACGGTCAGGAGTTCTACTCAGCGTGGGGTGCGCCGCGCTGCCCGCGATTGCTGAGGGGGTCCCTGCCTTCGAGCGTGCCCACGGCCAGTCGCTCGGCGAGTATCTGCGTACCTGCGAGGAGTTCCGCTCCGGCCTTCAGCACGTGATGAACGCAGGGAACGCCTTCCTGGACAAGGTACCGGTCCGGTTCGACTTCTCCTCAGTGCGCACGGTCGTCGACGTTGCCGGGGGAGCGGGTGACCTGCTGGCGAGTGTCCTGCGGCGATATCCGGGTATTCGCGGTGTGCTGTTAGATCTACCGCACGTCCTCCCCTAGCAGAGAAGAACATTGCCGAGCGCTGTGGAGCGCGGGCGTGCGAATTCGTCGCGGGAGACTTGTTCGAGTCCATTCCGGACCACGCGACGTCTACCTGCTGTCCCGGGTGTTGCAGGACCGGCCGGACGAGGCGTGCCTAGCCCTACTTGACAACTGCCGCAGGGCGATGCGGCCGGACGCCCGGTTGCTCATAATCGATCGGATTCCTCCCGATGGCGGAGCTTTCGATCTCGCACTGCTGTGGGATCTGCACTTGATGCTGATGGTGGGAGGCCGACAGCGCACGGCGGCCGAGTACCGTCAGCTGCTGGACGCTGCGGCGGGGCTGGTTTTGACCGATTCCTGTCCTCGCGTGCCCTTCTGAACCACACGTCTTGCATGTTCACCCCATTTGAGTAGCGCTGCCGTTGCTGACTAAGCAAGACTGCGACTGCTGGCCAACGTGTTCATCCTCTCAATTCCCGAAGCCGCGTGATCCAGGACTGGCTCGACACGACCTTGTGAAGTCGTCTGGCCACCACTACCTCGTTCGCCATACCGCAAAATTCGCGCTACGTAAAGGAAAAGAGGTCCTCGTTCAATGCAGGACTACCTAACGGAGCAGATACGGACTCTCAGCACCCGGCTTCGTGATACGGACAGCTTCACCGAAACCGTTGCCCACTGGCTGAACAGCCGGGTCGACTACGTCTCGTTGTGCCACGAGTACTGCCTCGTCACGCCCGAACATGCTGCGGCATTGGATGTTTCGGCAGGCAGCAAGGTGTTACATCGACGCGGGTATCTCGAATCGGAATCGACCGGCTTTCGGCAGCGGGTGGCCGAGGTACGAGCCGTCGTGGTCGAGGACCGACTGCACCCGGATGCCCGACAATCGTTGGAGTCCAAGAAGGTCCCGCTCGGCAAGATCCTAAGTCGCCACGGGATGCGGCGGCACACCCATGACATCACCCGCGTCTCAACTGTCGATGCCAACGGCCGACAGGTACTGCGCGTGGCGGCGACTGTCACGATGGCCGGTGAGCTGGTCGCGGCCGTCGACGAGATCGTCTATCTCCAACTGTTCAAGCCCGGGCCGTCGCAATGCGACACCGCGGACGATGCCCTGGTCGTCGACAGACTGCCGAACGCCCGAAGGTCACAGGAATCGCCTATTTCCCGGAGGCCGGCACATCACGCGTGACCGAACTGGTCGCCGAGGGCAAGGCAGACCGCGCACTGCTGGTGTGCGGCACCGGGCTGGGGGTGGCGATCTGCGCGAACAAGGGTCCACAGCATATAGCCGGACGTGCCCGAGCCGCACCTACCGTGGAATGCGGCGGGGCGGTGAGAACCCGGTCCGGAACCAAGCGGTGGCCTACCACGATGACCGAAACATTCCTTGCCTGACCGGCCGATGAGCAGCAGAGGAGCCGCACACTATGCGACTGATTGTGGGCATGACAGGGGCAACGGGTGCGGTGTTCGGCGTCCGCCTGCTGGAGGCCCTGCGCGAGCTGCCCGAGGTGGAGACCCACTTGGTGCTCTCGAAGTGGGCGCGGCCCACTCTCGAGCTGGAGACCGGCCTGTCGGTGCGCGAAGTCACCGACCTCGCCGATGCCGCCCACAGCCCCGAAGACCAGGGGGCGTGCATTTCCTCCGGCTCCTTCCGCACCGACGGAATGATCATCGCGCCGTGCTCGATGAAGACCCTGGCCGGTATCCGGGCCGGCTACGCCGACGGGCTGATCGGCCGCGCCGCGGACGTGGTCCTCAAGGAACGCCGCAAGCTGGTGCTGGTCCCGCGTGAGACCCCGCTGAGCGAAATCCACCTGGAGAACATGCTGGCGCTGACGCGCCTTGGAGCGCAGATGGTGCCGCCCATGCCTGCCTTCTACAACCACCCGGAATCCGTGGACGACATCGTCGACCACATCACCGCGCGGGTGCTGGATCAGTTCGACCTGCCGACGCCGAACGCCCGGCGGTGGGTCGGCATCCGTGCGGCACGGGAGCAGCGTTTCCCGCAGAAGCTGCCCGCGCCGCGGTCCCTCGCTTTGAACGAACAAGGAGAGTCCCATGCCGTATGACGACCTGCGGAGCTTCCTGCAAACCCTCGACAAAGAGGGCCAACTGCTGCACATCGCCGACGAGGTGATGCCCGAACCCGACATCGCCGCGGCCGCCAACGCCGCCCCTCGCCTAGGCGCCGCCGCCCCGGCCCTGTACTTCGACAACGTCAAGGGCTTCACCAATGCCCGGATCGCGATGAACGTGCACGGCTCCTGGGCCAACCACGCCCTGGCGTTGGACATGGATAAGAACAGCGGACCCAAGGACCAGGTGGACGAGTTCATCCGCCGCTGGGCGAACTTCCCGGTCAAGGCCGAGTACCGGGACAATCCGCCGTGGGCGCAGAACACGGTGGAAGGCGACGAGATCAACATCTTCGACGTCCTGCCGCTGATCCGCCTCAACGACGGGGACGGCGGTTTCTACATCGACAAAGCCGCGGTCGTCTCCAAGGACCCGGACGACCCGACCTCGACGGACAAGCAGAACGTCGGTATCTACCGGATCCAGGTCAAGGGCAGGCGCAAGCTCGCTCTCCAGCCCGTCCCCATGCACGACATCGCGCAGCACCTGCGCAAGGCCGAGGAACGTGGCGAGGACCTGCCGATCGCGATCACCCTGGGCAATGACCCGGTGATCTCCATCGTCGCCTCCACGCCGATGGAATACGACCAGAACGAGTACGAGCTGGCCGGCGCACTGCGCGGTGAACCCGCCCCGATCGCCCGCTCGCCGAAGAACAACCTGCCCGTGCCGTGGGGCAGCGAGATCGTCATCGAAGGCGTCATCGAGGGCCGCAAGCGCGAGATCGAGGGCCCGTTCGGCGAGTTCACCGGCCACTACTCCGGTGGGCGCAACATGACGGTGATCCGGATCGACCAGATCTCCTACCGCACCGACCCGGTCTTCGAGCATCTCTATCTCGGCATGCCATGGACCGAGATCGACTACCTGATGGCCGCCAACACCTGCGTGCCGCTCTACACGCAGCTCAAGAAGGATTTCCCCGAGGTCCAGGCGGTCAACGCGACCTACACCCACGGCCTGGTTGTGATCGTGTCCACCAAGAAGCGCTATGGCGGATTCGCCAAGGCCGTCGGCATGCGCGTGCTGACCACCCCGCACGGACTCGGCTACGCCGCCACCGTGATCGTGGTGGACGCGGAAGTGGACCCCTTCAACCTGCCGCAGGTGATGTGGGCGCTGTCGACCAAGATGAATCCGGCCGGTGACCTGGTCGTCGTCCCGAAACTGCCGGTACTCGGACTGGCCCCGCAAGCCGACACACCGGGCATTGTGGACAAGCTCATCATCGACGCCACCACCCCCGTCGCGCCCGACACGCGCGGCAACTACGGCAACCAAGTCCTGGACCTGCCCGAGATGGGGGAGTGGCTCACCAAGCTCCAGTCGCTCGCCGCCCGCTGACCCACCAGTCGAAAGGACGACCTGCCGTGGCCCCACAAGAAACCGTCTGCCCGCGCTGCGCCCACGAGACCGTCGACAAGCTCTACAGCTCGCCGGTCCCCGGCGTCTGGGACGTGCTGCAATGCCAGCAGTGCCTCTACAGCTGGCGCACCAGCGAACCTGCCCGTCGCACCAGTCGCGACGCCTACCCCGACAGTTTCAAGATGACGCTCGAGGACATCAAGGCAGCCCGCGAGGTCCCCACCATTCCTCCGCTGCGCTCCGCGTCCTGACGCCAGAGCCGTCACCATCCGCGGGAACCGGGTTCCCGCGGACCGTTTCCTAGGAGGCTGCGAGATGACACCCGAGCCACATGACACCCTGATGTGGGAGGCCCGAACTCAGCCCGGACGCCGGGACGAACTGCTCGCCTGGGTGGAACAGACCGCGGTGCTCGCTCTGCTCGCCGAACCCGGCTGCCTCGACGCCAGTACCTACCTGGGCGGCGAGGACCGGGTCGTGGTCATCGCTCACACCACCGGCACCGTGCCCCGCCTGCCGGACCCGCCCGACGGGCTGCTGCTACGCGCCGTACACCAATGGCCCTTCCGCAAACACGCCTTCTATCGCAAGTGACGACCCGGCAAAGTCGTTTGGCCCTGAGTAAAGGACGGGCACGGCTCTTGTTGATCAGGTGAGTGTCCAGGTCCCGTGATCGCGTGAGAGAGGCCCGCGATGATGTCATTGACAAGGACTGCCATGCACGTGGATTCCTTATGTTCCCAGCCAGCCGGACCGATCTCACCGGGTGTCATCAAGAAAGTTGGCGAGTGGACGCTCGAACGTCTACCAGAAGCCACGAAACGGGCGTTGGATGACGACTCCGTGCCCTCCGCGTTCCTCGCCGAGATCGATTCGGTGGTGCTCACCGACCTCCCGGACGTGGTGGACCTCACCCAGATGGAGGCTCGACGCCTCCTGGTTGATCTGGGTTTCTGCGGTAGCGCCGTCGCCAGGGTCGCGACGGAAAGCGGTCACGACGTCGCCCACCTGCTCGGCACGCTTGGTGTAGGTGCGCACCGACGCACTTTCCGCGACTACTACGCGGATCTCGCGACGCGATCGGGCGTGGGTCACCCACCACGGCAGACGTTCGTGTCCACAATCACCTGGAACGCACCAACGATCGAAGTCCGGGTGGACGATACCGTCGCCGCGACCTTGCCGAGCGTGTTCGACGACCAGCGGACAAGGACGTGGACCGGAACCTCTGATGAGGCAAGCCTGTGGCTCCTGTTCAAGAAGTGCGCCGGTCTCGGTGCGGTCGCCAACGTAGCACTCGCGCCCGTGGTCTTCGGCGACCTCCCGGTCGACTCCCCTGACGCGCCGGGCAGGCTCGCTGTGGCTACGGCGGCGATGGAGGAGATGCAGGATCAGATGCGGATCTTCAGCATGGCCGGCAACCGCGCCGGGGGTATGTCCGCGGACGTCTTCATATATGGAATCCGCCAGTTCGGTGTCCCCTGGGAGGACGGTGCAGAGGCGCCGAGCGGTCCCCACGAGGCCGAGTGGATCAAGCGGGACGTAATGCTCGGGCTCAGGAGCCCGAACTACCTCGCGGACGTTCGCCGCAGGTATCCGATGCTGCTGGAGCCGGACGTTCACGCCATTGAGAAGGCGATCGGACAGCCGTCGCTGGCGGAAAAGTTACGCGTGGCATGGCGATCTGACCTGCGCGACGAGGTTGACGCGGCAACCAAGGCGAGGCTGGCCGCCACCACCTTGGCCGCCCGGTCGCTGTGGCGCGCGACCGGCCGGTGCTCGTCCGCACACCTCGGCTTGGCGCGGAAGTTCCTGTTCAGCCACCTCCGCAAGCAGGCACGCACGTCCACGTCCCCGACCGCGGTGTCCAACGATTCGGGCATCACCGGGATGACCGAGCAGGACGTCGTACGCCTGGCCGAGCAGCGTCTGCGCGGCGTGTTCGACGACATCCTCCGGCACGTCGACCCGAAAAGCTTGGTGGCGGCCGAAGCTGAACTCGGTCGGCGTCCGAGCCCCGCCTGTACCCTGGTCGTTCCCGGGATCGATGCCGGCCGAGTCCGAGATCTCCCAAACCGTCGATGCGGCGAGCGGACGTCCGAGTCCGGCCAGTTCGCCTTGGATCCTTCTGTGCCCCCACCGCGGGTACGCGGGCCAGGCGAGGATCGTTGCGGGTTGGATGGGGAAGATGTCGTGCCAGCGGCGGCGGGGGAGTAGCGAGGACAGGGCGGCGAACCAGAAACGGTCCGTTAGCTTGTACCGGACTTGACCGGTGATTTGGCGGCGGAGGGCGGTCGTTCTCATGCCGAAGCACGAGCTGTTCAGCGTCCTTGGCGCTGTCCTTGGCGAAGTAGCCCACCCGCCGGCCGCTGACCAACAGCGGTATCCGCGCTGGTTAGAACCCAAAACGTTGCTTGCACCGCCAGATGTACGGCTACCCCTCGTAGTCGTGGTAGTCGTCGTAGTCGTCGTTGTGTACTTCGGCGGCGAGCCGGTCGCCGGCGACATGTCACAGCGAGCTTGTTACTTCCTTCGCGACGCGTTCGCCGGATCTGATCGCGCCGTCCATGTAGCCGTTCCAGATGGTCGCGGTTTCCGTGCCGGCCCAGTGGATTTGGCCGACAGGCGCGCGTAGTGCTATACCGAAGTCGAGCCAGGTGCCCGGTGTGAACACGCCGCCGTAGCCGCCGCGGGTCCATTCTTCTTCCAGCCAGTTCTTCTCGATGTATTCGAGCGGATCAGCGGCTTGTTCGCCGAAGTACCGGGCGAAACATTCGATCACGTCTCTGCGTCGCTGTGTCGCGGACATCTGATCGGCCTGGCGTCCTTGTTCACCTTCGATGAAGCCAAGCAGCACGCCCACATTCGCATCCGGCGGTGAATTGTCGAACGTGGTTCGCACGAGCCCCGTGTCGCTGGTCGCTTGTCCGGCCAGACCGGCGGCGCGCCAGAACGGGGTCGGATAAACGCATTGCACCTTGATCACGCTGCCCATCGGGATGCGTTGCGTGAGCTGGTCACGGGTTCCTGGCAGCGGTGGCGTGTACCGGATTCGGGCGGCTAGCGCGGGCGGCGCGGTCACGACACAGCGTTTGGCGCGCACGCTGAAGGTGTCGCCGTGCACACTGACGCCTGCGGGGTCCTGGTCGATTCTGGTTACAGGTGCGTTCAGGAGGACGCGGGGACCGAGTTCGCGTGCCATTTCAAGCGAGATGCGTTGCGATCCACCGACGATACGGGATTCCTGGGCTCCGTCGGAGGTGCGTACCAGCCGGTCGAGTCCGCCTGCGGAGGCGATGTAGAAAAGCACGTGAAGCAGCGACACGTCACGAGGCTCGACCGAGAGGACCGCGTTGATCACCAACGATATCAGCGATTTCGCGCCCGGCTGGGCAAGATGATGATTCATCCAGTCTTCAAAAGTCTGGCCATCCAGGGTACGTGCGTCATCCGCGGTCCAGGGCGCGTCGAGTGGAACTCGCTGTGCCATCCTGTCGAGTTCCTGGATCGCGGCGGCGGCTTCTGCCGCGCCCACCGGGTCGCTGGGCGGAATCCGGTTCAGTCCGAGGTTCAGCGGATCCGTCGGGAACACGTGGCCGTACCGGGTCAGTTTCCCGTTGTGGTAGTCGGCGTAATCGCCGGCGTCGTAGGTCTTGAACGTTTCCAGGCCGAGCTGCTGGATGAGACCGAGCACCCGGTCCTGTGTCGGCCCCACCCACTGGCCGCCGACCTCCACGATTGTGCCCGGATTGGCTCCCGGCGCAGTCACGGCCTGATTGACGGTACGGCCGCCGACACGGTCGCGTGCTTCGACCACGAGTACCTCGCACCCCGCGGCGACCAGCTCGCGAGCGGCGGTAAGCCCCGCCAATCCCGCACCGACGACAACGACCTGGGTCTCGCTCCGCCCAGCGGCGGGAGTCGACTGTGCGAGGGCACGCGGCGCACCAGGCGCGATCAGCACCCCGGTACCAGCCGCGGCCACACCGGACAGCAAACCACGACGTGTGAACCGATTCATGTCCTCTTCCGTACCGCTCGCCTGGGCTATGAACATCTGGCTGTTGCCAAGGTGACCGAGCCTCCGGATCCGCATCGTGGTGGCCGACGACTTGCTGTTGACAGTAGTTCCGAATTCAACCATGACGAGATGCGATAGCTCCAGAGCTGATCAGGAGTCTTGCCTATGCGAGCCAGGACATGATGGGCAACCGGGCACGCGTCGCGCTTCCCCGGTTGCGGCGGCGCCGTCTCTCACGCCACGGTATTGCCGTCACGCCTGGCGCACACGACCCGACGCTGCAGTGAGTCGGGTTGGCAACGTAGCACCGTTGCGCGGTTCATTGCCCTTGACGCAGGTGTGGACCAACACGGCGATTCGAGGAGACCGGCATGTCGCAACCCAAGTTCGTGCTGCTGACTGGCGCCTCTGGCGTGGTCGGTACGGCATTGCGCCCGGCGCTGGCTCACCACAGGGTTATCAGCCTGACTCATCGTGCCAAAATCGACTCCGAGTCGGTGATCGGCGATGTGACCCAACCGTTCCTGGGGCTCGATGAGCTCACATACCAGATGCTTGCGTCCAATGTGGATACCGTGGTGCACTGCGCGGCGAAGACCGACTTCGGCGCCGGAGCCGACGCCGCGCACCAGCTCAACGTCGTCGGCACGAAGCGAGTCCTGGAGTTCGCTGCTGCCGCGCAGGCCCGTGTCATCTACGTGAGCACCGCATTCGTGACCCGTAGCAAACTCACCCGGTCGGCACAGGGATTGATGTCCGAGGGGGCGGCTCGCCCCGAAAATTACCTCGACTCCAAGCTAGAAGCCGAGGAGCTGCTTCGCGGCTCGGAAGTCCCAGTGGTGATCGCCCGCCCCTCGGTGGTGGTCGGTGATTCGGTGACCGGCGCCATGGCCAATTTCCAGGGCGTCCACATGGTCGCCGCAGGCATCCTCAGGAGCAGGTTTCCGCTTCTTCCGTTCGCAACTGAAGAGCTGGTGGACGTCATACCGCAGGACCTTCTCGCTGCAGGGCTGCGGGCGTTGGTGGACGCGGATGTGCGTGGCGGCGAGTACTGGTTGACCGCGGGGCCCCACGCGCTGACCTCCAGGCGGTTCGTCGACCAATGCGTGGCCGTGGCCGAGGAATCGGGCATCGATGTCACGCCGCCGCGGTTGGTATCGCCGGACATGGTGGATCGGTTGATCCGCCCGGTGTTGACCGATGTTCTTCCTCCGGCCGCACGCAAGCAGTTTGACGACCTGCTGGCCATGGCCGCTTTGTTCGCCGGTGCCGAGTCGTTCCCGACCTCCTTCGGCGCCCTTCCCGGTGACCCGGCAGCGTTGACGCTGCCCTCGGCAGAGTGGTTCGAGTCTGCCTTCCGCACGTCAGTGCGCTTTTTCGCCCATACCAAACGCCTTGTCCCCGCCGCAGCTGCCGGGGCGACGGTATGAGCGTTCATGGCATCCAGCACGCCGGTTCACGGCAGACGTCGGAACGCTACCGCCGCCACATCTCCCGTGGACGGGCCCGACTGGCCGACATGACCGGCGGGCTGACGGAAGTGTCCTCGCGTGGCAGCCGAGTTGTCGACGCTGATGGAAAGACGTACCTCAACTGCGGCGGATACGGCGTGTTCCTCCTCGGCCATGCCCACCCGTCCGTGGTAGGGGCGGTGGTGGAACAGGTTCACCGGCACCCGCTGACCACACGGCTAATGCTGGAGCCCACGGTCGCCAGTGCTGCCGAAACGCTCGCCGGCGTCGCCCCGGACGGGATGGACTACGTGCATTTCGTCAACTCCGGAGCCGAGGCCACCGAGGCCGCGATCAAGCTGGCACGTGCCCATGGGCATGCGCACCTCATCTCCGCGGTCGGCGGTTACCACGGCAAGACCACGGGTGCGCTCAGCATCACCGCCCGGGAGCTCTATCAGGCTCCGTTTCGGCCGTTGCTGCCCTCCGTTGACCACGTTCCCTTCGGCGACGCACAGGCGCTGGAAGAGGTATTGGCCGCAGCACCACCGGCCTGCGTGGTGGTGGAACCGGTGCAGGGAGAGGGCGGTGTCGTTGTTCCGCCGCCCGGATACCTGCGCGATGTCGCGCAGCTGTGCCGGAAGTATGGGGCGTTGTTCGTCCTGGATGAGGTGCAGACCGGACTGGGCCGGCTTGGTCACTGGTGGGGCGCGGACAGGGAGTCGGTCACTCCTGACATTCTACTGGTGGGCAAGAACCTTTCCGGGGGAGTCGTGCCCGTAGCGGCCATGGTCGCCACAGCAGAGGCGTATTCGCCGTTCAATCGCGACCCGTTCCTGCACACCTCGACATTCGCCGGGTCGCCGATCGCTGCTGCCGCCGCCGAGGCGGCGATCCGTGTGATCGTGGCGGAAAACCTCGTCACCAAGGCCAGCGAGTTGGGCGAGTACCTGCTCCAGGAGTTACGCCGAATCCTGTTGCACCACTGCGGTCACCTGATCACCGACGTGCGCGGGCTGGGTCTGCTGATCGGAGTGGAGCTGGTCAACGAGCAGGTCACGGGTGAACTGCTGATGGAACTGCTCGACCAGGGAGTGCTCGTCAACCATTCACTGAACGCGCATCGGGTGCTGCGCTTCACCCCGCCGGCGGTCCTGACTTCCGAGGACGTTCACTGGCTTCTTGAGGCGGTTACCCGAGCCGCGGAAACCCTCGCGCGCCGATGCCCACCCAACGCTGTTGTGGAAGGAACCCCCTGATATGCCGACTGTTACGGTCGAGTCGCTTGTGCCCGCCGCCATGGGGGCCGACGCTGACACTGTCTTCTCCGCGATCTGCGACGTCGAGCGCTTCGCCGATCAAACCGATGAGGTCCGCAGCGTTACCGTCACCGCAAGGCAAGACGGCACCCAGGATTCGGAATGGGCGGTCACGTTTCGCAACGGCATCCTGTGCTGGTCGGAACGAGAGCGGATCGACCACTCCGCAAGGACTATCACGTTCCGGCAACTCGACGGAGACTTTGAACGCTTCGACGGCGAGTGGGCGGTTGTCGAGTTCGGACCCGACACGATCGTCACGTTCACTGCGCACTTCGATCTCGGTATGCCGAGCCTGGCGGCGATCATCGATCCGATCGCGGAGGAGGCATTGCGCGCAAGCATCCAAGCCATCCTTCGCGGCCTGCTCGGCGAAGAACTGGTCTTCCTCGACACGACCTCCTACCCGGCCGCGTCCGATGCAGAAAGGCCGTCGTGAGGTCGCCGTCTTTGCCGTATTCTCCGCACTTTTCAAGTTTGACCACGGTTCGGGATCCGCTGTCTCGTTGCGCCCGGCCGAGCGAGCAGTCCGAGGAGGACGGTGCTGCGGCGATGCCGACCAACTAGCGCTGCCATGCGATGCGTTGCCGTTGGGGTTCCCGCGAGGGCCGATTTCGCGACGGCCGGCCCCCGCGGGATCTCCTCCTGCCGGGGGGGACGTGCGACAGAAGGAGGCAATCGGGCCACGTGCCACGAGCTGACCCGAGCAATACTGGCCGAGTCGCAGCAGTGGCAACAAGAGTTGTCCAGGCACCGTCGTCGGCCATTTCGGGCACCCACTTGGTGGATTTGGACAAAACCGTCAAAATGTGCGACGTCGGGTGGTCCGCGAAGATCTTCGCCCTGGGGTTTGGTCTCGCGCGGTTCCTGGAGGTCCACGCTGGTCGTCGGTGGCAGCGGTCCAGACCAGAGCCGCCGAGGCGCCGCGCTCACGGGTTCGCGTGCCGGACTGTACTTTCGTGCAGGGCAACGAGTATGAAAGTACCTACTTCGGTTCGGCGATAACACCCAAATTCATAGACTCTGAGTACCGGCTGGTCGTCGCGAACCGACGTCAGATATTGAGATGGTGTGGCACACATCCACCCCGCCTCACCGGCGCATGTTAAGAGCATGAAAACGCTCCATCGTCTCGTGCAGAAATCATTGAGCAACGGAGTTGGCCTGAATGACAGTCAGCGCTGTTATCGCGGGGTTGGGGGCATGGTTGCCTCCCGGGGTTGTCACGAATAACGATTTGTGCTCGAGGTTGGACACCTCCGAAGAGTGGATAGAGCGTCGCACGGGTATTTTGGAGCGTCGGGCCGTCTCGAACGGTATGGCGACGCTGGACTTGGCGGTGGAGGCCGGCGGTCGGGCGCTGAAAGCAGCCGGGGTTTCCGGGGTCGATGCGGTCGTCGTCGCGACGACCTCACCAGATCGGATCTGTCCGGCCGGGGCGCCGGAAGTGGCGTCCAGGCTTGGGCTGGGACCCATCGCAGCTTACGACCTGACCTCTGCATGCAGTGGCTTCGTCTATGGCCTTGCCACCTGCGCCGGACTCATTAGCGCCGGGATCGCAAAAAGCGTGCTTTTCATTGGTGCCGAAGCGTTCTCGACCTTCATCGACCCGGCGAATCGCGCCACTGCACCTATCTTCGGCGATGGAGCCGGGGCGGTGGTGCTGCGTTGCGGAAGCCCGGAGGAGCCGGGCGCGATCGGACCGTTCGACCTGGGAAGCGATGGCGCGCAAGCCGACCTGCTGGCCATCTGCGGTGGTGGCTCACGGCAGCGGTCCGCCACCGGGCTCGGTCACGGCGAGGTGCCGACCGAGGACTGGTATCTGTCGATGGCCGGCCGGGCGATCTATCAGCAGGCGATCACCCGGATGACCGAATCGTCACTTGCCGTGCTCGATCGTGCCGGCTGGTCGGTGACGGAGGTGGATCGCTTCGTTGGACACCAGGCCAACATCCGCATCCTCAACTCCGTCGCCCAACGGTTGGGTATCGCGCCGGAGCGGGCTTTGATCAACATCGATCGAGTCGGAAACACCCTGTCGGCGTCCATCCCGCTCGTCCTGGCCGGCGCCGCCGCCGGCGGCGACCTGCGCCCGGGGGACAGGGTGTTGATCACCGCATTCGGGGCAGGATTGTCGTGGGGTTCCACAGTCTTGGTGTGGCCGAGCATCTCGGTAGACAGTCCGCTGTGATTTTTTCGAGTTGAACCTAGAAGGAGACCGCGATGAGTGATTTGTACACCCGACTCGGCGAATTGCTGACGAGCAGTTTCGGTGTCGAGAAGCCGGATCTGAGGCTCGACGCCTCGCTCGACGATCTGGGCCTGGACTCATTGGCGCAGGTAGAACTGGGCGAATTGCTTGAGCAGCATTTCGGGGTTGAGGTCACCGATGCCGAGATGGAGGAAATGGCGACGTTGACCGACATCCTCGGAGCGTTGGAGAAAAAGGGAGTGACCGTCTGATGTCCGGATTCGCGGTGGCGGTCACCGGCCTCGGGCTCACCACGCCCGCGGGGATCGGCGTGGAGGAGAACTGGAACCGAGTCGCCGAAGGTTCTCCGATGGCAGCCACCGACCCTGAGCTGACCGGGCTCCAGGTCGATTTTTCCTGCCGCGTCCCGGGTTTCGACCCCGCCGCGAGTCTCGGCGAGCACAACGCCTGGCGGCTCGACCGTCACCAGCAGTTCGCCCTCGTCGCGGCGCGCGAAGCCGTTCGTGATGCGGGACTGTCCGAGGCGGACTGGGATGGCACCAGAGTGGGCGTTGTTCTCGGTAGCGGCGCGGGCGGAACTTCGACCATGGAAGCGCAGCAGACCAAGTTGCTGGACAGCGGCGCGGCCAAGGTCTCGGCGCTGACCCTTCCCATGGGTCTGTTGAACATGGCGGCAGGTCAACTGGCGATCGAGTTCGGGGCGCGCGGTCCGAATCTCACGATCTGCACCGCCTGTGCCTCCGGCACGAGCGCGATCGGCGTGGCACGGGACCTGATTCGCTCCGGCGCGGCCGACATCGTGATTGCCGGGGCGACGGAAGCGGCGGTGACACCGCTGTTCGTCGCCGCCTTCAGCCGGATGCGAGCACTTTCCAGGAAGAGCTCCGATCCACGCGCCGCGTCCCGGCCCTTCGATGCGGCGCGGGACGGCTTCGTGATCGCTGAGGGCGCCGCGGTCCTGATCCTGGAAAGCGAGCGCCATGCATTGGCCAGAGGCGCTCGGGTGCGCGGGCGGGTTATCGGCTACGGCGCGTCTGCCGACGGTCACCACGTGACGGCGCCCGATCCGGAGGGCAACGGGGCCGAACAGGCGCTTCGTGGTGCGTTGACCGACGCTGGTCTCACGGCGCGTGAGGTCCAGCACGTCAACGCCCACGGCACCTCCACGCCCCTCAACGATGTCGTCGAAAGCGCCACCATACGGCGGGTGCTCGGTGAGCACGTCGCAGTCAGCTCCACCAAGGGAGTGACCGGGCACGCGCTCGGTGCCGGCGGGGCGATCGAAGCGGCTTACGGGATCCTTTCCCTCCAACACGGGTGCATTCCTCCGACGGCCAACCTGGAAAACCCGGATCCGCAGATCGAACTCGATCTCGTATCCAAAACGGCACGTCCCTGCGCGCTTGAGATCGTACTGAGCAACTCCTTCGGCTTCGGGGGGCAGAACGCCGTGCTCGCCCTCGCAGCCTCGTAAACGATCAGCTCGCTCGTCGAGTGCTGAAAGGTACTGAGAATGACAAGCGTTACAACACAATACTTTCCGGCCGCTTCGGGAATCCGGGAGGCCGAGCCGGAAATCCGGGACGCAGCGGAGGACCTTGCCGCACTCGTCTACGACGGTAAGTTCGATAGTGTCCACGCCGATCTGCGGGCTGCGCTGGAAGATCCGATGTTCGACCCGCGCCACGGCCTGGCGCCGCTGGAGGCGGGCCGGTTGTCCTACGAACGGGCCCGGTTCCTCCACAGTCGCCTCGAACCGGCGGCTGAGTTGATGCGCGATCAGCTCCGGATGTTCGCGATCGGCGAATGGTCGTGCCTGATCGACACCACCACCCTTCCGATCCTGAACATCCACTACAACCTCTGCTTGGGGACGATCCTCCAACACGGTGCAGGGCGCGACGATCTCGCGGATTACATCGACGAACTCGGCAGCATGTCGTCGATCGGTCTGTTGATCGCCACCGAACTCGGCCACGGCAACAACATCGCGGCCTTGGAGACCGAGGCCGTCTACGACCACGCCAGTCGCGAGTTCGTGCTGAACACCCCGCACGCCCGCGCGCAGAAATTCATGCCGAACACGGGGATCTCCGACATCCCGAAGCTGGCAGTCGTGATGGCGCGGCTGAAGGTCGACGGGGCGGATCGTGGTGTTTTCCCTTTCATCGTCAGGATTTCCGACCGCAACGGCCTGTGCACAGGGGTGCACGTCACAAGGCTTCCGGAAAAACCGGGGTTCGCCCTGGACAAC
The DNA here is from genome assembly GCF_040654735.1 of Saccharopolyspora sp. NPDC050642. Taxonomy (NCBI): domain Bacteria; kingdom Bacillati; phylum Actinomycetota; class Actinomycetes; order Pseudonocardiales; family Pseudonocardiaceae; genus Saccharopolyspora; species Saccharopolyspora sp. NPDC050642. The sequence continues at coordinate 40,396 of NZ_JBFAIN010000059.1, forward strand.
GCGGTGACGCGGTTCGACCACGTCCGGATTCCCCGCCGGAATTTGCTGACTGGAGACATGGGACAGCTTACCGACGATGGCGTGTTCCAAGGCGCCGTTGGTAGTAAGCGCAAGCAGGTCCTGCGCGCACTGGACCGGGTGAACCCGGGGCGTATCTGCCTGACTGGTGCGCTCATCTCGGCCGGCCGCGCCAGCGTGTACATCGCCGTGCGGTACGCGGAGCAGCGTTTGACGGCTGCGCCCGGTCGCGGGGAGGTGCCGATCCTCGCCTACCGCAGTCAGCAGATCGCGTTGTTCAGCGCGCTCGCGCAGGTCTACGCAATGACTTTTCTCGTCAACCACGTCAAGACGGAATACCTGTCCCGCCACAGCGGGAACGAGGCCGAGGTCGACCAGTTGATCTCGATCGCCAAGGCACTGTCGAGTTGGGAGATGTCCAGGGTCATCCACGTCTGCCGTGAGCGGTGTGGCGCCCAGGGCATGTTCTCGATCAACCGCATCGCGGATTACGTGCCGATGGCCCAAGGAGTGGTGACGGCTGAAGGCGACAACCTGCCACTTCTCGCCACCGTGGCCGCACAGATGCTCGCGCGCCGCAGCCGATCGGCAGGCAAGACGACACCATCCGATCCGGCAAGCAGGGACCTGCTGACAGGCACGTTCCAGCTCGATTTGCTGCAGTATCGGGAAGACAGCTTGCGGCGGGAAGCACGGCAGGCGATGACCGAGGAGACCCGCGGTGACGGCACGCTGTTCTCCGCCTGGAACCAGAACATGACCGCGGCCACATCCATGGCACGCACCCGTGGGGTGCGACTGGCACTGGAGCAATTCCTGACCGCCGTGGAAAACGCGGAAACCGAAGACGGCCGCACCGCCCTGCGGTTGCTGGCATGCCTCTACGGACTCCTCGAGGTCAACAGGGACAGCGGTTGGTATCTCGCCAGAAACGCGCTGACGGCCGAGCAGGTCGAACGACTCCCGCGCGAGATCGAATCGCTGTGCGAGCAGATCCTTCCGCATTCCCGGCTGCTGGTCGACGGGTTCAAACTAACGCCAGAACTCCTGCGGGCACCGATCGCAGATGATGACTACATCACGGCTGTCAGCAGGTTGGTCGGTCACGCTCTCCCGGCTCCGCGCACCGCAAACCGTTGACCTTCCCCGCATGGTTTCCACCGTTCTGGGCTCGTGAGTCTGTTGAGGCGTCATAGCACCGGACTCACGAGCCACTGACCCGCACCAACTCGGGAGCCCCGAGGGACCACCCAACACCGAACTTCCGGAGGATCCGATGACCGCAGTGGCCACCCGGCCGGAAACCGAGCAGGCGCAACGGGATCCGCGCGACCCCGACGTGCGGCTGGAGCAGCT
>NZ_JBFAIN010000060.1:0-39932 GCF_040654735.1 Saccharopolyspora sp. NPDC050642
GGGAGGTCTATGACGGGGTGGCGCGGGTGGTGTGGCTTCGGGCTAATCGGGGCGAGGCCGCTGAGGTGGTGTTCGACGAGATCCTGGCTGGTTTGAGGGCTGAGCAGTCGGCTGCGGGGGCATCGTCGCAGGCGCTGGAAGCGGGATCGTCACAGACGCAGACGCAGACACAGGCGCAGGCGCAGGAACAGGTGCTGGACGGCGAGTCGCACGCGCCGAGGCGAGGCCTGAGGTGGGCGGTAGGGGAACGGGGGGAAAGCTCCACCGGTCCTGTCGCCGACCGGGCTACCGTGGCCGGCCCGGACGATGACGTGCCGATGGGCGATGTCCCGACGTTCTCTGACGACGACGTCTTCGGGGGCTTCGGGGACGCTGACGGCTCCGAGTTTTCCGGCAACGCTGGGGATGAGCCGGGTGACAAGGGCGAGGAGGTTGTCGGGCGGCCGCGGGTTACTGCGGAGCAGGGTCCGGCTAAAGCGGATGTTCGGTCGTTGGAGTTGACGACTGATGGGTTGGAGTCCCTGGCGCGTGACCTTGAGCGGATCGAGGCGAGGCTGGAGTCGCCGTCGTCGTCGCTGTCGGAGAAGGATTTGGAGAACGCCCAGAGGCTGGGCGAGCTGAATCGTGGCCCGGTTTGGAATTCAGCCGTGCGGAGGGGGCTGCTGCCGGTGCTCCCGGCCGCTTCGAGTGCGTTCACTGACCATGTCAAGACGATTTTCCGGCATATCGCGGCGAAGACGCCGTTGGCCGTGGAGGTGGTCAAGGGGACACCGGAGCTGGCGGGCTTGCTTCACGGGGATGTGAGCCGGATTCCGCCGGCGGGGTGGCTGGCGGTGCTGGCGCACGGGGCTTGGGGGTCGGGGAATGTTGCCGGGACGCCGGTTGGGCCGGTTGAGCGGTTGACGTTCGAGGGACTGGAGGGGGTGGCGCGGAAGCTTGGTGATGAGGCTGGGGTGGCGCGTTGGGCTTTGCCGCCGACGGACGGAGTACCCGACGAGAAGTTCGAGAAGTCGCGGGAGCTTGTGGCGGAGTTCCTGGTCAAAGCCAAATATGCTGTGCGTTCGGCGTTCCTGGAGAACCTTGTGAGTCCAGATGCACGGGGTCTCTTGCAGCAGCTGGAGCCGGGCAAGCGGGAGGCTGTGGAGACGTTCGTGGCGCATGTGGTGGCGTTGAATCCGTTTGCGTTGCGGGTGATGGCGAAGACCGAGGCGTTCCACAGCGCCCCATCGTGGGGCGACACCGACGGCTGGACCGACACGCGCGCACCCGCCCCACCCAGGGAAGTTGCGGCAATCTTGCTGAATCTGGTCGCCAGGTTGGTTCCTGCACAGCCGGAGTCCGCCGGAAGTCAGGAGGATGCGGATCCCATCATGCCTGCGGGATTGCGGGCGGTGGTCAGCGCTATGGACCGGGCCGAGAAGGACCTCTCGATTTTCAGAGAATTGCAAAAGCGGCGGCCGGTTCTGGTCGAGGCGAAGCGGAAGGTCGCCAGGGCTTATGGCGAGCTGAGCCCGGTGGATCGTCAGGTCTTGGTTGGCCTGGACCCGGTGGTTCAGAGCGCGATCAACAGGTTCGTCGCCGAGGCATCGGTGAGTGGCTCGTTGGCACAGAAGCTGGTGTTGCAAACGGAAGAGCTTCGTGGCTCCGCCGGTGACGTCAAGGCGTTGCTGAAGGCTGTTTCGAGGGGTGTGGATTGGAGACCGCTGGCGGCGGCCGCGGAGGGGCACGATGCGGCGCCGGAAGGCGGCGGGTGGTCGGTGGCGAGTGGGGTGTCTGGGGATGGGACTAAGCGGCCGGCGTCTGGTGTGGAGCAGGTGGGTTCTTCGGCGGAGCGTCAGCCGGGTGATGAAGGTGAGGGGTCTGGTTCTGGTGCGAGGTTTGGTGGGTTGGTGTGGTCGCCGGAGCGTGTGGTGGCCTTGGTGGCTGGGTTGGATGCGGAGGAGGGGGCTGTCGCGGAGCGTACGGCTGAGGCTGTGGCGTTGGCGCATGGGCGGGTGAGCCCGGAGGTGGAGGGTGTTTTTGCCCGTCTGCCCGATGATGACGTTCGAGAGGCGGTGGATCGGTTTGTGGGTTATGTGCTGGAGGGTCGGCGGTCTGCGTTGCGGGTGGTGGAGCGGACGCCGCAGTTGTGGCGGGCTACTGGTTCTGCCGAGTCGTTGCTGGGAGCTGTGGCGGCGGGTTTGGCGTGGGGCGCGTTGGAGGGTGGGTCTGCGGCATGGGACGGGTTTGCGCGGGCGTTGGCTCGTCGGGGGGCGTCGTTTGATGGTGAGGTAATGCCGCGGTCGTTGAAGATGATTCCGGAGGATCGGAATGTGCGGGCGGTGCTGGATGAGACGGTGATGCATGCATCTACGGAGGATCGGGTTGCGGCTGAGGCGCTGGTGGTGCGGTGGCCCGAGGGCGGTTTGGGGGGTGCTGCGGGAATTCAGGCGTGGCACGTGCCGGCGGTGGGGGAATTGCCGCCTGGTCTGAGTGATGCGGGTTTCCGGTACTCGGTGTTCGTGGTCGATAACCAGGGGCAGCAGCTTGATCTGGTGGTCGATGACGCGCGCGGTGTTCTCAACAGGTTCGCTGACATGAACCAGTTGGAGGAGAGCCGGCCTCGGCATTATGACGCTGCGCTCGCCGCGATTAGCCGGCTGTTGGAGATTGGCGAGTTCAGCGCCGCGTATATCGACGGCGTTGCTCGGATGATCGCGCGTGGGCTCGGGGTGCTTCGTCCCGAGCTGGTGACGTCGTCTGATGCGCCGCTTGCGGTGGATCGTGGAGACGGTCAGGACCCGTTGACGAGTGCAGAGGATATCTACGAGGCCGCGGGGGATCTAAGGAATCTGAGGCCGGACCCCAACCACCTGCAGGCCGCGCAGGGAATCGTCAGCGAAACCAACCTGTTTGACACCCCGGTTGATCCTGACTTTGTCGATCTCGACGGTGACGGCTGGGGCCCGTACAACACGCTGTCTCGCCTCGTTGCCGAGCGGATCGCGAACAGTGACTGGAGCAAGAAGCGTCTGCGGGAGTTCGCGGTTGGTCTTGGCCACCATCTGGGCACGGTCAATCCGGCGTGGTGGGTGCAGTTCGAAGGGTTGGGCGGTAGCGGCCCTGATCAGGTTGGTCAGGAGACGCCAGCGGAGCCGGTGCAGTACGACCCGGAAGAACTTCGCGACTGGGAAGAGCGGCAGCTGTCCGGGGGTGGGCACGATCCGGCCGGGGCCGGCCCGTCCACTCAGCCGCCGCCGCGGCACACCGCACCCGATTACGTGGTGGGATCACGGCCCGATCTGGAGTGGGAATTGCAGGGCGCCGTGCGCGTGGTGCAGGATAACTTCAAGATCCAGATCGGAACATTGCGCGGTGTTTCCGGCTGGGACGAGGTCGTACAACGCCTGCAAGCGTCTGACAGTGTCCGAGCCTACGGCGTGTTGTTCGACAGCTCGAACGGCGCGGCGTGGGGACTAGAGCGCGGTCAGACGGAGCTGCGGGCTTGGCGCGGCGGCCACAAGCAGCCCCTCTCGGAGGTTGCCGAAGTCGCGGAAGGCACCCTCCACCTGTTCGTGATCGACGGCAACTACAAGGTGTTGCACGGCACCACGGTTCCCGTGACGTACCCGTCGGTCCCGTCTGAGGTGCTGAAGCGCGGTGACGTCTGGGGCGGCGCGGCGGCGGTCGATAGTTTCACCGAGGCGACGGGACTGGATCCGGAGGTACAGCCGTTCCCGAACAAGGCGCCGGCGTTGTTCCGGAGCCTGTGGGCGTTGGCGGAAGCCGCGGACTCGTTTGACGCACTGGTGCTCCGGGACGTGGGCGACGGCGGCGTCAGCGCGGCATGGCATCTGACCCGGCAGGCCGTGCTGGATGCGGAGATCCCGCCCGAATTCGGATCTGAGGCACTGGACGAGCCGGTCTGGTACGGCGTTTACGTGGCTGCCGATGGTATGAGGATCGCCCACGACGTGGTGATCGATCCCGCGAAAGCCGCTGCGGTGCTGCCCCGGCCGATCGCCCAGGACGTGGTGATCGATCCCGAGGAAGCCGCTGCGGTGCTGCCCCGGCCGATCGCCCAGGACGTGGTGATCGATCCCGAGGAAGCCCCTGCGGTGCTGTCCCGGCATGAGCTGGATACGCGCTTCGTCGGCGGGCGGTTGGCGGCTGAGGCTTTCGTAGCGGCGACGGGCAGGTCTCCGGAGCTGCGGCTGCTCGGCGGTGATCGCCGTGAGGCGAGGGCGCGTCTGCGTGCGGCGGCCGTTGTTGCGGATCTTGCCGGGGTCGTGGTGGCGACCCGCGAACGCGGGGCGGGAGGAGCCCCGCCCCGCGAACGCGGGGCGGGGCTCCTCCACGTTCCCGGCGCCGGGAATGCGTGGGTGCTGACCTGGAAGCAGGTGGCGCATGAGCAATTCGGGCCGGAGTTCTCACAGAGCGAGGTCGACTACTACGCCCACGCGGTCGACAGCGCAGGCAACACGATCGACCTCGACCTGGACCAGCTGTCGAGCATGGCGCAGGCCGAATATGCTCCGCTGACCTGGACGTCGGAGGGAATGCGTCAAGCGGCACAACACCTTGCGAGGCTTGGGGAATCACGGGTCGACGTCCAGCGGCACACCGAGATCCGGGCGAAGGTGGAGCATGCCCACAGCGCCTTGCGCGCGGAGTCGCGGGCCTTCCTGGCCGCGCTGGACACTCCGGACCGGGACGCCATCACCGCGATCGTCACCTACGTGCTTTACGGCACCAAGGAAGCGGCGACGATGCTGGTGGCGACACCGGAACTTTCGAGCTCCTCTTGGCGGTCCGCCACCAGCTTGCTGGACGCTTTCGCGACGCACCTGCGGACGAATCGGCCTGCTCACTTTGGTGAGATCGCCCCGCAGCCGACGGTTGCCTCCACTACTACTGCGGCGGCACTCGCCGGGGAGGAATCAGCAGATACGGCGGCGCCGCCTGTGCCGGTGGAGGTTGATCGGGTGATCACCCGTCAGCAGCTGATGGAGAACGTGGTTGGGGGGCGTGAGGCGCGGCGGGAATTCCGGAGCGCGCTGCGTGATCTGGAGCTCTCGGTCATGGAGCCGGAGCCGGTTCTGTTGAGTTCTGATGCCGGTGATGCTTGGAGTCAACTGGGGAGTTTCGCAGACGGGGATGTTTTTGCTCAGGCGCTGATAGTGCGGCTGCCGCGATCCGGGGGGGCTGGGCAGGCTTGGCGTGTGACTGTTGTGGAAGTGCGAATGTGGGTGGAGTTCGACGAATTCCCTGAGATTTTTGCGGATGATTTCTCTGATTACTACTTGTACGCGGTTGATGATCAGGGGCGTGTGGTTTTTGGCGGGTCTTCGGGTACGGAGCCGGTGGCGGAGGAATCGGTCGGGAGTGGTGTTCGCGGTGATGAGGTGGACTTTGGGGTTGATCATCCCGATTTCGCCGTTGATGGGATGGCTAGCGAACAGGCTCGGCCTGCTGGCTTTGGTGAGATCGCTCCGCAGTCGACTCCGCACTGGACGCTCGAGGGTCTGGGGGAGGCGGCGGCGCTCGCCGGGCAGGAATCAGCAGGCGCGGCGGCGCCGATTCCCGGTTGGTGGTCGGTGGAGAGCGCGTTTGGGGGGCATGAGGCGCTGGAGGAATTCCAGGGGGCGCTGCTGCGTGAGCGGGGGTTGCCGGATGTGGAGCCGGAGCCGGTTCTGTTGAGTTCTGATGCCGGTGATGCTTGGAGTCAACTGGGGAGTTTCGCAGACGGGGATGTTTTTGCTCAGGCGCTGATAGTGCGGCTGCCGCGATCCGGGGGGGCTGGGCAGGCTTGGCGTGTGACTGTTGTGGAAGTGCGAATGTGGGTGGAGTTCGACGAATTCCCTGAGATTTTTGCGGATGATTTCTCTGATTACTACTTGTACGCGGTTGATGATCAGGGGCGTGTGGTTTTTGGCGGGTCTTCGGGTACGGAGCCGGTGGCGGAGGAATCGGTCGGGAGTGGTGTTCGCGGTGATGAGGTGGACTTTGGGGTTGATCATCCCGATTTCGCCGCTGATGGGATGGCTACCGAACAGGAACGCCCGATCCTGCCGAGGCGGACGCCCGATGTGATCGACAGCGACACGTTGGCGCGCCTGGTACCGGGTGGCCAGGAGGCTAGTTCGGATTTCTTGCGGGAGACGCAGATTTCTCCCGTCGAACCTACCCACATGGCGCCGCGCGCGGCGGATGTTCCCGATGGGCAGTCCCCACGGCCGCAGACACCGAGCCAGCAGCACGAGGAGCAGCAGGCTGATCCTGATTCGGTTGACGGGCTGACCTGGACGCTCGACGACTTGGCCGCAGCGGCGGAGCGGCTTCACAACGCCGAGCACAAGCGCCTGTCGCCGGAGGAGCGAGCCAGTGCCGAGAGCCGCTTCGTCCAGGCAATGACAGAGGTGGAAAACGCCAGCACGACGCTGACCAGGCCGCAGAAGATCTTCCTGACGGGCCTGGAACCGGAGTACGTCGAGGCCATCAGGACGATCATCGCTCTCGCGTTGATCGGCAGTCCGGCGACGACGGAAGCGTTCGCGAGGACGACGGGGTTGGAGTTTGACCACGGGCGCCAGGCTGACGTGTTGCTGACGACCTTCGTGCAGCAACTGCTGGATCACCGGCCGGGATCGTCGGCGTCGGTCGCGCAGGAGCCGGCGGCGGAGACCGCCAGGCAGTCGGACGAGGTGAGCTTGCCGTCGGTTGAGCCGTTGACGGAGCGGCCCGCGCCGGTCTCGCGGGACGGCGCGCGGGACGAGTCTTCGGACAGCGACGGATCTTCCGTGGAGTTCGATGGAACGGCTGCTGACGATCAGGTGATTGAGCACGAGAATCCCGGCCAGGAATCGCGTACGAACGCGGCCGGCGTCGCTGGTGGTGACGTGATCACCCGTGAGCAGCTGAGGGACCACGTGGTCGATGGACCCGAGGCGCGGGAGAACTTCCAGCAGGCGCTGAGGAATCGACGCCCACGCCTGCCGGACGCTGAACCGGAGCCGGCCTTCTTCAGCGACGATGCGAATATCGCCAAGGCTTTGCTGACGGCTCTGGCCAATGCCGGTGCGTTCCTCGAGGCGGTGGTGGTGCGGCTGCCGAAGACCGGGGCGTCGGAGTTGGACGGGCGGGCTTGGCATCTGAGTGTTGAGCGGGTGCGGGAGTCGGGATTCCCGGCCAACTTCGAGGATGCTGGCTCCAGGTACTTCCTGTATGCGGTAGGCGACGACGGTAGTGCGGTCACCGGCGATTTCCCGATCCGCAGCCTTGAGGGCGATCCTGGGGCGGGGTCGTCGTCCGGGCCTCGTGTCGGTGGCCCGGGGCCGGAAGAGGTCATGGGTGAAGCGGGGGGGAGCTCGGCCAGTCGCGTCCCCGACGGGTGGGTCGGCGCGCGGGACAGGTCTTCGGACGACGACGGATCACCCATGGAGGTCGATGAAAAGGCGCCCACTGAAGTACTGGCAGTGGAGCCCGGTTCCGGGTCGATGAGTGAGCAGGACGCGGATTGGGTTCGCCGGATGTTCGCGGGTTTGGAGCGCCGGGCCGCGGATGCTTTCGCTCGCGGGGAGGTCAGTGACCATCCGACGCGCGGTCCCCGGCTGTTCGGGAACACCCGGATTCGGCCGGTTCCGGCGGTGTTGGACGTCGATCTGATGGAGTTGCCGCTGCGCCAGGTGTGGGGATTGTTGCAGCGCGCTGACATGATTCGTTCGGTGTTGCCGGACGAACCGTTCACGCCGGAAGCCCTCGACGAGGCTGGGCGGGACGTCGTCATCTTGGAGTCGAAGTGGACAGCGGCTGACCGTCAGATCTTGCAGGATCTTCCGGAGCAGTTCCGAACCGGTTTTCGGCTGCCCGCCAAGCGGGAGATCGCGGTGGCGCGGTCGGCGATCTGGCTGGGTGGCCCACTGGACGGTTCGCCGCGGACGGCGAAGTTCATCGAGGGCTTGGCGGCGACACGGCGCAATTTCAATGGCCCGATGGTCCTCTTCACCGACGTTCCGCGGGCGGATATCCAGGCGTTGAATGGGCTCGCGCTGCGAGGTGATCGGCTCGACAGTGTGCGGCGGATGGTGCGGATCGCCGGGCAGCTTGGCATGTGGGTGGTCAATATCGACGAGCTTCCGCTGGCGAAGGTGTCCGCGCCGGTGGTCGAGCGGGTCCTGATGGACCGGACGAAGAGCAGCCCGTACGGCTATGTCCAGGCCAGCGATGCGTTGAGATGGCTGCTGAGCTTCGCGCTCGGCAACCTTTACCTCGACGGCGACGCCGTCCTCGATCGGCCCCAGGTGTTCCAGCAGGTGCATATCTCGGATGTCGGCTACCGCTTGCTGGACAGACAACGCGTAGAGCGGGAGGACACCGGTGGGTTCGTCAACAACGACGCGATCCTCATGTCCAGGGGGCACCCCAAGGCACTGGGTTATCTGGGTACATATGCTCGTGTCGGAGAGCTGACACAAATCGACCTGTTCGGAGATCGGCTCTACAACCGGCCCGCCGACTTCTTCGACGAGAATCCCAAAGGGATGTTCTGGTTTGATCATGGTTCGGTCACGGGCAGAACGGGTCCGGGCTTGCTGGCGAGTGTCCGGCGGGATACTGGCAAATTCCACCTGCTTCCGGGCGTGAGCGGAAGTTATGCCAATTCGTGGGCGGCCGCGGTCGTCCCGTCAGCGGAACCGAAGATTGCCCAGGAGGATCATGCGAGGTCGGAGGAGTTGGTGGCCAAGGTCGCCGACGTCCTGATCTTGTATCTTTACAACCGGCCGCACGACATGTTCTACCCGGCGGTCAGGAATCTGCTGAGCCGGCATGAGAACCCTCAATTGGTGTTGCAGGCCGCGAGTACCTTCATCGCGAGTGTTCCGGCGTTTCGTTCCCGGGCCGTGTCGGTGACCAACGCGGAGTTCCGCAATCGCGAGTGGCACCACGTGGCGACGACGGCCACGCTGGAGGAACTGTTCACTGTGACCGGTGGTGACGCGCTGACGTGGCGTGGCTACCTGAGTGGGCCGGCGCAGCTGAAGCGTCCGCCGGCGGAGCTGCTGCCGGAAGGACTCATCACGGCGGGCGGGTGGCGAAACGCCCTGACGCCGGTCGCCTCGGCGCAGGAGAGCCTGATGGCCACGCTCGTACGCTGGCGAGTGGCTGGCGAGGCGGGGCACTGGTGGAACTACGGCATCGCGGCAATGGGACCGACGCTGCTGAACCACATTGATGTGCACAGGCGTATGCACTGGGCCCAGACGAAGGTCGCGCTCAACGTCGACGACGTGAGGGGCATCATCGAGTCCGTCGACTTCGAGCGGGTACCTGGCGGGGTGGACGCGCTCATCCTGATGTTTTCCGGAAAGCCGCACGTGACGGCGGTCGTCGCCGGCAAGAAGGACGGGGAGTGGTCCCGTGCCTGGAACGTGGTGTCGTCACCCCAGAATGGTCGCCCCATTCTCGTTGACACGGAGAACTTTCAGGAGGATGGGAAACCGCTACTGGGCGAGTTGCGAGCCACTCTGTCCGAATATGACGAGTTGTACGCCTCCGCGGTCAACGTCGATGGCACTCCTCTCACGGTGGCGAACGCCGGGGGGCAAGCGGGCGCCGGGAGGCCGCGATGGGATCGGAACCTGGCCCTTGGCATGGCCGCGCACCTGAAGTCGCTGGAGTCTCGGACCGGGGCCGGCACGGACGCCCTGCGCGCAGCGCAGGCGGAGCGCCTCCGTGCGGCGTATCAGCGGTTCGACAAGCGTCCGACGGACGACGAGCAGGTCTTGGCCGCGACGAGGAGTTTGTTGAGCGGTTTCGGCCTGGAAGAGGCCGTCGAAGTGATCACGCTGCACGCCTGGCGGGGAGCCGAAGAGGTGAGACGGCTGCTGCCGTCGGACTTGCCGAGCGATCTGAACGAGTTCGTGCCCGCGGTGGCGAAGATCATCGCGTTGGACGTGGCCGGGTCGATGGAGTCGCCGCCGCTGGATCACCTGCGCGAGGATGCCTCCGCTGAGGAGATCAAGCTGACCGTCCGGCGGCGAGTTGGCCAGTATCTGACCAGCTTGCATGAGGCTGCTTCGGAGTTCGCGAACCTCGACGACATTACCGACGAGCAGGTGCGCGAGGACCGCACGCGGCAACTGGAGCACGCCAGGCGTGCGGTGGCTTTGATCGATGGCGCGGCCCTGCGTGAGCGCGGTCTGACGGCGGAGCAGCTCGCGTTGATCGTCGCGCAAGACCTTGACCCGCTCGATGAGGTCTCGTCCGCCCACGAGGTGGTGCGGAAGATCGCGGGGCGCCTGGGTATCGCGATCGCGGAGCCTGGCAATCAGCCGGCACACGTGGTGAGCGGGAAGGTCCCGGCAGGTGTGGTGCCCACTGGAGGTGCGGTCGGCCTGAATCGGCCGGACGGCCGCTGGACTGCCGAGGGCGTCGTGGCTCTGGCGTCGTGGATGGGGTGGCCGTACTCCGGCGATGCCCTGCATTCGGAGCTCTCGCGCCGCATCAAGGAGACAGTGAAGAAGCTGGTGCAGGATGCGGCGCCGGGTGTTCTTGGTGGTCGGGAGTTCATCGACGGCAGCCTGGGCAAGGCCGTTGTGGTACTCGCCGCGCATGAGCTGTGGGATCCCAGCCGCCGCTCCCGCGGCGGGGAGGTCGCGGTGTCCGATGCGGCTGATCTGGTCCGGGAGATCATCACGGACCTGGCGGGTGTGCCCAACCCCCGGGAGGTGAGCCTCGAGAGCTTCGAGAGCCGGGACGAGGCACGTGCGTGGGCCGACATCAACGCCGAACACATGCGGCAGATCGGCTCGTTGTTGCACATCCCCGGTGCGTTGTGGCGTCACCCGGATTACGACATGTTGTGTGTGTATGCCTTGGGGGCCTTGTACAACTCGATGAAGACGGGTGAGCCGTTCAGGTTCGATCCGACAGGCGATCTGTCGAGGCGGGTACGGCCCTCCGATGTCGTGCGTGAGTTCGGGGTGGGTGGTTTCACCGAATACGACGGCGGGCGGAAGAGCCTTATTGATGTTGGTCGTGAGCTGCCTGAACGTGGCGTTGGCGTGGCTATGTGGACGGTCAATGGGGATGAGTACCACCTGGTGGGGGTCTGGCGGAATTCCCGCGGGCAGGTGTGGGTGCTCGATGCGTCCACGGGGTTGCCCGCCGCATTGCCCGGCGGAACCTACTACTTCGGTGTTGTCGACGCGAGCAAGCTGGATGGAGGGCTCATCCGGTTGCCCGGTCTCAAGCCCGGCCGTGACGACGGGCGCGACGCGCAGCGGCGCATCACCGAGATCGTGGAGCCGGGGCTGCGCCGGGATCGGATGTCCGCCTATCCGGCGGTGGATCGTGCGACGTTGGAGGAGTTCGCCCAGGGTGACGGCGCGATCGGTGAGTTCCGTGCCGATACGGGTCGTGATCCCCGGCCGAGGGTGATCGCCGCCAGTGACGACGTGTGGGAAGTCTTCACGCGGCTGGCGAGGCAGCCGAACGTCGATCGGGTGTTCCTGCTCGAAGGAGCGCGGGGTGGTCTGCGGACGTGGCGGCTGACCGGTGACGATTTGCGTACGAGGAATGTGCCGGAGGGCTTGGGCGGCGACGACGCCGTCTACTTCGTTGACGTGGCCGATGTCGATGGAAATCTGATTGAGGTCGGTTCGAAGCCGAAGGCCGCCCTGGTGGAAGAGTCGGCTGGGGTTGTGCGTGAGTTGGGGCGGCTCACGGACCTGATGTACTTCGTCGACGACCGCGGCGAGCGCCGGGCGGTCGCGGAGCGGTTCGGTGGGGCGTGGGAGCTGGCGCGGGTGGTAAGCGAGTTGCTGCCGTCCAGCAGCGAGCCCGGGTCTGATGTTGTGGTGCACCGTCAGCTGCGTCGGCTGGGGGACGTGGTGCGGTTCCTCGACGCCGGCACTCCCGGCGCGCTGGTGGGCTACGTGGGTGGGATCGACGCCGCCGTCAAGGTGACCGGTGCGGCCCCGGAGACAGTGCGCGGCTGGGTGAGTGGTGTCGTCCCCGAGACCGGAGATGCTGGGCGCCTGCGGCTGGCCGCGCTCGAGCGGGTGGTCAAGACCTTCGGCCGGACGGCGAACATCCAGCGGCTGGACCAGCGGCTGGCGGACCTGACCACTCAGCAGCGCAGGCAGTTCGACCTGCCTGGGGATGTCGCCAGGTTCAGTGATGTGCTGGCGGTGTTCGCACGAACTCCGGCGAGTGACCGGGTGCGGTTCGTCGACGATCTCGCACGCGTTCTGGGCCTCGTCGAGTCGTCGTCCGGGGAACAGCGTGGTGGTGGCTTTGTGGGTGGCCGCGACCGAACGGAGCGTTTGGAGCGGACCAATGCCCCGGCCGAGGCCGGCGGCGGGTGGGTCGGTGCGCGGGACGAGTCCTTGGACGACGACGGATCCCTCGCGGAGGGCGACTTGGCCGCCGTGGGGGATCCGGTCGATGTGCTGATGGGGGAGTTGGATCCGTTCGCGGAGAACGAGCAGACCGCGTCTTCGGTTCGGTTGACGCCTGAGGTGCTGCGTGACGCGGCGGACAGGCTTCGGGCGGCCGAGCCGCCGCGGCCGCCGCGGACGGACGCGGAAAAGCAGGTTTCCGCTGACCTGCGCGAGGCGTCAAAGGAGGTCACGGACATCGGGGCGCGTCGGGAGCTGGCGCATTCGGGGAACGTTTTCCGGGCCAAGTACCCGAGGACGTGGGAAAGTGTCAGGGTGGTCGTCGTCCATGCGGCGGCGGGTACGGACGCGGCGCTGCAGCTGCTCACGGAGTGGGGCCTTGAGTTCGAGGGGCAGCGACGGAGTCGGGATGATGTCGCGACGTTGCTGGCTGACTTGATGCGGCGTATGCGCGAGTTCCCCCCAGGCCCCGAAGATAAGCTCACGAAGGATCAGCGGAGGCTCGTCCCGTACCTCGCCGAAGGCATGAGCGAGGCGCAGATCGCAGACCGACTGCGGTGGTCGCGGAGTCGCTTTGACGACCAGATCGAGGGTCTGAGGGAGGATCTGGGCCTCGAAAGCCGTGCCCAGGTCGCCTGGTGGGCATACAACCAGAGATCGTCGGCGGGTAGCGGGAGGCTGGATTTCACGTCGGAGTCGCTGCGCAGGGCAAGGATCATGCTGCTGGCGGCCGAGCCGAGGCCGGCGCGGTCGGAGGCGGAGCGGCAGATCCTCGATGATCTGAACAAGGCGTCAGAGGCGGTCAAGGATGCCTATGACGGCAGGGAACCGGCGCGGCGGGTGGACGAGGGTACGTGGGCCGATATCTCGGTGCTCGCCCGCCATGCGTTGGCGGGCACGCCGGAGGCGCTGGAGCTGATCAATAGGTCGGAGCTGGCACATTTGGTGGTCAGCACGGTATTCGAAGACCACACGGTCGAAGAGAAGATCACGGTCTCCGCTGCCTATCTGGTTGACCAAGTGGTGCATCGTGCGCGGGCTGCGGCGGATTCCGGCGGCTCTGGCGATAACGCCGGCGAGGTGAAGGGTAAGGGTAAGAGCAGGGGTTCCGAGGAGATTTTGGGGGTTGCGTTAGCAGCCGAGTTCCGGGCTCATCCGAATGTGCTGTGGGGGTGGGAAAAGTGGTTGGGCGAGGTTCGTGACGCTGTCGATAAGGATGGTGTTAAGTCGCGGGCGTCGAGCGAGAAATCGTTCGGGAATTATCTGTCTATTGCGCGGAAGATTCTTGGTTCGGGTTCGGGTTCGGGTTCGGGTGCGGCGGGGTGGGTCGTGGCCACGTCTGGGAAGTACATGTTCATTCCGTATGCTGCGGTATCGGATGGTGAGAGGTCGGCAGGGGATCGAAAGCGCTTGAACTGGGGCACTGTGCTGGCAGAGCGTGAGGTCAAGTTGTTGGCGGAGTTCGCCAAGAGGCCTCGGGGTTTCATTCCGATGGCGGAGATCGAGGAGTACAGTGGAAAAACTTTGATGCAAAAGGTCTCTCAGATCAATGGGTTGTTGCGGGCGAATAGTGCGGGTCATATCTTTATTGTCAATGACGACGTGCGGGGTAAGGGGTTCATATATACGTCTGGCGAGGAGGGGGATCGGTTGTTGTCGAGGGACGAGATCCCGGACGTCGATCGCACACAGTTGCGGCCCAAACGCCGGCGGTATGGGTGGGAGCTGCTGGTGGGTGACAAGTGGCGGGTGTGGTTGAGTGCCGATGCGGGGCAGTTGTTGTCGGACCTGCAAAAGCGCGTGCCGCGGCGGGTGGACGAGTCGTCGATGCAGGCATTGGACGAGCTGCACTCGGTCGGCGTCGATACAGGTGTGGGGAACCTGGTGGTCGGGTCTGTTGGCGGGAACCTACGGCTGGAGCAGGCCGGGCATGCGGCGACGCTGACCAAGTTGGATGACCCGGAGCTCGGTGAAATGAACTACCGCGGGCAGCAGGAGGCGCGGAACAAGCGGGGGCTGGAGGCGCCGGAGGGGTCGCGCTTCGTCAAGCGGCAACGGCGTGCCGCGGAGAGCCCGGTGCGGTTGGAGTCGTTCAATCACGTTAGCTTCGCGCCTGACGCGACCCCAGACAAGAGGTTGGAGGCGTTCTATCGGGCGAATCCGAGTCGCCCCATACCCAGGCGCATTCTGCTGGAGGGGGCGAGGCTAACAGATACAATGTTCAAATCCCAGAACTTTGTGGTCCAAAAGCGTTTGGATGGCGAGGGGATCGATGCGGGGGGCTGGATTGTCGCCGAGAAACGTGGTGACGAGAACGCTTTTCTGTTTGTGCCCAAGATGTCGGTGGCCGATATGCCAACGGGGCACCGGTTTACCGCGGTCGACTGGGGGAAATTATTAACACCACGCTTGTTGGAGATGCTGCATTTTTTCGCGCAGGAGCCGGGGCAGGAGGTCTCTCGTACTAAGCTTCGGGAGAGTATCCGGGGTCAGAACTCCGACGATGAAACAGGCCAGGATGTTGATGAAAGCATCCGGAACCTCAACAAAGTGTTGAGGCTGCACGGTGCCGGGATCATCGTTTCGCACGGGTCCAGCAAAAAGGGTGGCGGTGCGAGATCGTTGCGGTATACGACGACCGGTGCGGAAGGGGATCGGCTGGTTGATCCGTCCACGATCGAAGATCTGATGACTAGGGTGCGGCCGCGCGGGGATTCCCCGCGGGCTGCGGGTTTGTTGATGAAGACGTCTGGGTGGTGGGGGTGGTTGATGCGCGATGAGTTCGATGTGATGCGTGAGCTGATGGCGGCTCAGCGGGGTACGTTGGTGAAGCCTGATGTTTTCGAGAAGCCCTGGGGCACGCTCCGGCTAAAGCGACTGGAGCGGATCAGGGATCAGTTGAACGAGGTCCTGAAAGCCCGGCCCGACCCGGAGGTGCCTGGGCGGGAATCGGTGGGTTCGGGTCGGGTTGAGTTTGACCGCAAGGAGGGGATGAGGTTCGTTCGGGGGCCGGGTGCGGAGGAAGTGAAACTGGTGGAGGCGGGGGATTCGTGGGTGGGGGGTGTGTGGACCAGGGCGCGGGTGCTGTCGGCGGTGGAGGGCGTGTCGGCGCTGGAGCGACCGGGCGATGGTGAGGTGGCGGATCGGATCTGGCGCGAGTTGGGTTCGGTGGACGGGGTTGACGCCCTGCAGGCTTTGGCGGGTGAGTCGGGGGCGGTCTATGACGGGGTGGCGCGGGTGGTGTGGCTTCGGGCTAGTCGGGGCGAGGCCGCTGAGGTGGTGTTCAAAGAGATCCTGACTGGTTTGGTGGCTGAGCAGGCGGCCGCGGGGGCACCGTCACAGGTGCAGGAACAGACGCGGGAACAGGTGTGGGGATCGGCTGAGGCGGGGCAGCGTTGGACGGGGCCCGGCTGGACCTCGGCGCGGGTGTTGTCGGCGTTGGACGACGTGTCCGGGTTGCCGCCGGTGGACAGCTTTTTGTTTCCGGCGTTGATCGGCGGGCTGTTGCCGGAGGAACTCACCAGGGACGAGTACGACGCTGTGGCGCGGATCGTGTGGCATCGGACCAAGCATGGCGAAGAGCAGCTCCCCGCGGTGGTCGACGAGATCGTGAGCGGTCTGACCGCCGAGCGGGAACCGGCCGGCCAGCAAATGACGGTTCCCGCTCGGGAACAGGTGCGGGAACAGGTGTGGGGATCGGCTGAGGCGGGGCAGCGTTGGACGGGGCCCGGCTGGACCTCGGCGCGGGTGTTGTCGGCGTTGGACGACGTGTCCGGGTTGCCGCCGGTGGACAGCTTTTTGTTTCCGGCGTTGATCGGCGGGCTGTTGCCGGAGGAACTCACCAGGGACGAGTACGACGCTGTGGCGCGGATCGTGTGGCATCGGACCAAGCATGGCGAAGAGCAGCCCCCTGCGGTGGTCGACGAGATCGTGAGCGGTCTGACCGCCGAGCGGGAACCGGTCGGCCAGCAAATGACGGTTCCCGCTCGGGAACAGGCGGCCGGGTTCGGTGCCGACGCCGGCGGTAGTGCGGTCACCGGCGGTTTCCCGATCCGCAGCCTTGAGGGCGATCCTGGGGCGGGGTCGTCCGGGCCTCGTGTCGGCGGGCCGGGGCCGGGTGGGGCCACGGGTGAGTGGTCTGGTTGGCCGGAGACGCCGGGGCCGCGGTTGCGGTGGGATCGGGATCTTGTTCTGGGGATGGCGGCTCGACTGGCGGCTGGGGACCGTCGTCGGTCCGAGCCGGAGGATGCGGTTCTCGCGGATGCGGTGCGGGCGGCGTATGAGCGGTTCGACGAGCCAAAGCGCGGTCTCGAAACCCGGAAGTTCTTGGGGCGTCGTAATTTGGCCGATGCCATCCAGGTGATTGCCGTGCATGCCTGGAAGGGGCGTGCGGAGGTGTGGTCGTTCTTGCCTCCGACGTTGCCGCGTGATTTGAACGCGTTTGTGCGAGCGATGGCGAACGTGGTCGCGCAGGACGTGAAATGGGCGATGGGGGATCCGGGCGCGGCCGCACACATGAGTGCCGGCGACGGCGGGGTGGTGCGCGAGCTGGTGATTCGGCGGGCGGTCGGCCAGATCTTGTCCGGTTTGAGCGAGGTGGCCCGGAAGTTCACGGATCTGGACGGCCTCCCTGCCAACGTCCGGCAGGAGCGCGCGACGCAGTTGGCGGCGGCGCGGCGGGCCGTGGGAGACGGCATCGATCCGGCGCAGCTGTTGGACAATGGCTTGACCTTGGAGCAGGTCGCGCTTGTGGTGGCGGATCAGGTGGATCCCTCACGTGCGGAGGAGTCGGCGCGTGACGAGGTGCGGTGGTGGGCGCAGACGTTGTCTGTTGGCCCTCCGGCGTCCGGGCAGGCCGGGGCGCTGGTCGGGGATGTGCACGCCGTCGAGCCAGAGCCGCCGGTAGCTGTCGACGCACCGCGCGATGCGGGGGATGGCGTCAAGGAGTCCTCGCCCGATGCGCTGGATCTGCAAGGCATGAATCCGGACGAGGTTCCGGATCGGGCGAGGTCGCTGCGTGACTGGCTGAAGTCGTCGGTGGCCACGCCGGGAAGCGATGACGCCTCGACGGCAGTGGCGTCGGGTCAGCCAAGGCAAGGCGAGCAGGGATTCGTCATGGACCTGCGTCGGCCCGAAGAGGGGCGGTGGACGGCTGAGTTTGTCCTGCAGAAGGCGAACGAAGTGGCCGGGCAGTTCGCGGCGGGTGTGTGGTCGCGTGCGGTGGGGCTGGTGCGGGATGCGGCGCCGGGTTCGCTTGGTGGCCGGGAGTGGGCCGATACCCAGGTGGGTGCGGGTGTGGCGACGATCGTCGCGTCCGGGATGTCGCGGATCGATTCGCCTTTGTCGGACGCGGCGCGGTCCTATGCGGACGAGTTGGTCCGGGAGATCGTCACCGATCTGCTGGGGTTGCCGAACCCGCCGGTGGTGACCCGGGATGCGTTCAGCCGGGAGGAGGCGCTGCGGTGGGTCGCCGTCAACGATGGGTTCGCGTCGCAGGTGGCGGGGTTGGCGCACCATGCGGGCGGGTTGCGGCACCACGAGGACTACTTCTACACCTGCGTGCTGGCCACGGCGGCGGCGTACAACTCGCGCAAGCGGGGGGAGTTGTACTCCTTCGGTCCGACGACGCAGCGGGAGTTCACGGAAGAGGACGTCGTCGAGGCGTTCAAGATCGATGAATTCGTGCCCTACGACAAGGCCGGTCTGCTCTGGGAACTGGGCGAGCTGCCTGTCCGGTATTCCGGTCTGATTCTCATCGAGAACAGCGAAAAGCCCGACGAAAGCCATCTGATCGAAGTGCGGCGGACCCCGCGCGGCCGGCTGGACATCATGGACAGGCGGACGGGGCTGCCGGCCGAGTTGCCCGACGGCCGGCCGGGCCAGTACACCTTCAAGCTCGGCAAGATCGTCGAGAGCAGGCTCACCGACGGGCTCGTCGAACTGGACGGGCTCCAACCGGCATCCGCCGACCGGCCCGATCCCCGCCGGCTCGTGCGTGAGATCGGCGAGGGCAGGCGGGACAAGGTCCGGCTCGGCTACCAGCCGACGCTGAAGGCAATCCTGAACGAGATCAGCCTGGCCAGGATCGCCAGCTTGGGCATGGATGTCGACCAGGTGGCCGGAATGATCGAGCGCCGCTACAACGCGGAGGCCGCGTCGCAGGTCAAACCGATCGACGAGATCGCGTGGGATGTCGCGCACGACCTGAAGGTCGTCAAGCACCGGTCGCCGAGCCTGCCGGAGCCGGTGGACGTGCCGGTCAACGACGAGGCCGGCGACCCGGCTGCGGCAGCGGGCACAAGGCCGTGGCTGTATGGGATCGAGCTGTTCGAGAAGATGCACGCGGATGTGCGGCGCGGTGAGACGGTGCACGTGCTTGGCGACGGAACCGTGGGCACGCGGACCTACCGGGTCGTCGCTGCGGGAGCTGCCGAGCAAGCCGCGAACACGGTGGGCGAGCAGGTGCGTGCGGGGTTCGACTATGCGCGCGCCGTGCACCTCGCCGGGCAGTCGCGACCAGAGGATCTGCCGGCCGGCGAGGATCTCGCCATCGTCACCGAGCCGGGGTTCGCGGGGATCGTCCCGCCGCACGAGGCCGACCCGGCGACCGAACAGGTGAGGATCTCGGTCCAGGAGGACTTCAGAGCCAACCCGCCGGAGCAACCGGCGGAGGCGCCGGAGGTCTGGACCGTCGAGGACGTCAAGGCTCTGGCCGAGAAAGTCAGCGCCACCAGCGGTGACCGGTATTCGGTAATGCGGATGGCGCTCGCCGAAGCCAGCATGAGACTGCTGGTTGGCATGGTGGATCTGCAGCAATTTGCCAAGGCGGTCATATGGCACCACCGCGGAGACATCCGGGACCGTTCCGCCGTCCGTGCCACGGTGAAGAAGATCGCGGCCGACCTCAAGGCGAGCAAGGCGGACGGGCGACTGATCAACGACTCGACGACGGTCACGTTCGAGGACAGTCGTGGCACCGCGCTCTCCGGCAGGGATGCGGAGACCGCGTCCTACGTTGGCCTGACATGGATCGACAAGGCGTTCCCCGGCGATCGAGAGCGCGACGGAGCCGACTCCACGCAAAACGCATCGAGTGCGAGTTCCGGCGTGGAGCCGATCCCCGGCGCTGTGCGGCGGAATCTGCCTCGGATCGTGCTGCACGTCTACGGGGACGCGAGCGAGCGCGAACCCCACAGTGGACAGACCAAGGCGGAACGGGTCGTCGCAATGATCCGTGAGACGGTGGGCCTCATGCGCGTGCTGTATCTCACGAGCGGCATGCCGCTGTCGGGGGCTCCGGACCCACGGGATGTCCCGGTGACGGTGGTGTCGCACGGGGAGGACGAGTTGCGGGCGATGCCGGAGTCGTCGGCGAACCTCCTGCGGCGGCAGGTGCGGATCGAGCTTGACGACTCGACTCCGCGGGCCGAGAGCGAAAGGTTCGACACGTGGCTGCGGAACCAGCCGGACACCTTCCCGGTCCGTGACCTGAGCGAGCAGTGGAAGGAGGAGCCCCCGGTCGCGCCGAGGACGGAGGAGGAGCGACGGTTCCCGCAGTTGCCGGATGACCAGCGCCTCGATGAGCGGTCGGAGCTCATGGTCGCTCTGAATTCGAATGAAGGCGGGCCTGGCGTCACCCCGGCCGTCTATCAGGGCATCCGCGGCGCCCTCGAGTTGCAGAGGAACTTCCACGGCGATGGCGCCAAGTCATTCGTCACTTTCTCGCCACAGACGGATTCCGGCATCGAAGGGCTGGCCGCGATCATCGCGCGAGTGCGTGGCGCTGGTGCAGGCACGTTCTCCGTCATGCTCGGGTATGGCGCGTCCTCCAAGGGGCGTGTCCGGGTTCTGCTCAACCTGGGTCGAGACGAAAAGGGCGATCAGGTGTACATCGTCGATCCCGCGAACGGGGACAAGCTCAGGGTCGAGAACCTGGAAACGGCTCCCCGCAAGGAATTCGAGAACCGGCAGAGGGACGGGGTCACGGTTCGGCAGGAGGTGTGGAGGCATGCGGTCCGCTCTGTGTCGGTGAGCGACGAGAACTCCGTGCGGTGGGAGATCAAGGAGATCAAGGAGATCCGGCAGAGCCGCTCCGAGTCGTGGATGAGGATCCAGAATCCGGTCACCCGCGAGGAAATGCCGCATGACGATCTGCCCGGACTCTTGGAGCTCTACGAGGTCACCGTCGACGCCCGGGGCAACCAGGTGATCGTCGCCCCGGCGGAGCCGAGGTACAGGCAAATCACCGACGCACCGGCCACGGCGTCTCAGTTCGGGGGACTGCGGTCGGTCAAGGCCGAGGGACTCGTCGAAGCGCTCAAGGCGTACGAGAAGCACAGCCGGAATCCGTCGGATGTCATCGCACGGCACACGCTGGAGCAGTTCGGGATCGGCGACGTCGGGGTGCGCGAGGTGCGCCAGCGGATGATGATCGCCAGGCACGGCGATCCGGGGCGGCCGGGCCCGTTCGCGATCATGTTGG
Source organism: Saccharopolyspora sp. NPDC050642 (assembly GCF_040654735.1). Lineage (NCBI taxonomy): Bacteria > Bacillati > Actinomycetota > Actinomycetes > Pseudonocardiales > Pseudonocardiaceae > Saccharopolyspora > Saccharopolyspora sp. NPDC050642. The sequence goes on from NZ_JBFAIN010000060.1 coordinate 20,863, forward strand.
TGCACGCGATCGAGGAACCCCGTCCGGAGGCCGAGGTCGGTTCCCATCGTCGGAAGGGGCCGCCCGGGCTGGTGCTGCCACGCGCATACGTCGTGCGTTTCGACGGCGATGAGCTGACGATCGTGGACCCCCGGACCGGGGTAGTGGCGTCGCCGGCGGACTTCGGCCACGCCGGCGTGATCGAGGCGGTCGGTATTTCGGTGTCCAACCTTGTGGCGGACCCGGTCGACGCCGACGGCGAGTACGTCAGCCCATCGGAGAAGCCCGGTGGCGCCGGGAATTCCGGTGCGCGAGTGGGCGGCGGGCCGGGCGACGAGCCGGTGACGGAGGACGACCCTAATCGGCCGTTCGGTGCCGGACAGTCGGGGAGCTCCACGCCGGCGGCGGATGCCGACCCGGCCGGTCAGCTGCTGAGGGAGCTGAACGAGGCGACGCTGTCGGACCCGGCTTCCGCCGGTGTGCTGCCCGAACCCGACCTGTTCGGGCTGCTCACGCCCGCCAACCCGCCGGAGTTCCTTCGCGGTCACGACTACTCGGAGATCACCGCGGGTCAGGGCTTGGACCTGCTGCAGCGTCTCGACCTGAAGCGCCCGGCACCGAACTGGTCCGACGTCGCGCCACACAACCTGCAGGATCTCGACGACTTTGTCCTGACACGGGAACTGCCCGAGCACGAACGCGGCTGGGCGGAGAACGAAACGCCGCTACCCGCCGAGCTGCAACTGCTGCGCGCCCGCGCCTCCATCTGGTTGGGCGGTCCGCTGGACACCAGCAGCCCGGCGAAGGTCGAACTCCGCAAGAACATCGCGGAGTCCGAGAAGCAATTGCGGGGCTGGGCACCGATGGTGGTGTTCACCGACGTACCGCGTGCGCAGTTCGAGGAGGCCGCGAAAGTCCCGGTCGACCACGAACCGGACTCGCTGGCCGGGGTTCGCGAGATGCTGGCGTGGGCCGAGGACAACAACGTCGCGCTGGTCAACGTCCACGAGGTGTTCAACAGTTCGTGGCCGATGCCGCACCAGGAGGCGTTCCTGGCCGAGCTGGCGAAGCAGACCAAGCCCGGCTACACCGCGTCAAGCGACTACCTGCGGGTGGCGCTCGGGCAACGCTTCGGCCTCCCGTACAGCGACGGCGAGTACCAGACCACTTGGCAACTGCTCGACGAGATGCAGCAGGTGCTGGACTCCGACGAGGCGTACGGGATACACAAGCGCGGCGGCACGGTCAACAACGATCTCCTCGTGCTGCCGAAGGGACACCCGTTCGCTGACAAGTTCTTCGATCGGATGAGTGACAATTACGGCAAGACGCAGGCTGAGGTACACGAGTCGCCGGACTTCCTCCCCGCCGAGAGCTTCGTCACCAACCCGCAGCTGAGGTCGCGCCGGTACTCGGTCATCTCCCGCACCGGACCGATCAACATCGCAAAACTCGCCGACGAACTCGGGCACGGAGGCGGGGACCGAGGAGCCATCACCGGACCGGCGATGAACACCGGCGGCCAGTGGGTCACCCGCCCTCGTCCGCAGCCGTCGATCTCGCTGCAGGATCGCGCGGCGACCGTCGAACTGACCCAGAAGGTCGTGCAAACCCTGGCCCGGGAGTTGCACAATCGCGACGGTGACCTGCACCTGACCCTGGTGGCCGACGCCGTGCACCAGCACGAGGCACCGGACGTGATCTGGACGGCCGCGCTGGGTTACCTCGCGCAGCGGCCGGAAATCGCCGGGCTGGTGCGGACCGTCACCGACCGCGAACTGGTCAGCATCACCAGCGACCAGCACGAGGAGCGCCGCGTCGAACTGCCGGAGCAGGCCCGGCAGTACCTGCGGTTCCTGCCGGGGGAGGAGACGCACCGGCTGGCCGAGTACTCGCGGCCCGCCAAGATGACGCAGGATCTGCCCGGGCCGGACACCGCGTCGGACGGCGCAGCGGGCCAGGACCACGAAGGCGGCTCCGACCACCACAATCCGTAAGACCGCAGTCGGTGCCGGAACCGCAGCACCAGGACGTGAACTGGTACCTGCCCGTCGGGTACTAGATGATTGATTCCAATTGGGGCCGCAGCTGCGATACCCCACGCGACGGCGGTGTGCGCTGTCGCAAGCGCGCAGCGCTTAACCCACCCTCGCAACTGGCACCGCCGCGGGTTCTGAGCGGCTGTGCCCGCCCGAAGAGCTCTCGGCGAGGCCAGTCCCCTCCGCCGCGTATTGGACATACATAAGGAGGGGCTCCCACAGTCGAGAAGGCCGCTCAGGTTCCGCCACCGGCACCGCTACGCAAAATGAGTTTGGAATCAATCGTCTAGGCGTTGATCACTTCGTCGCCCGCGTGGGCCTCGTGCTGCTCGACGAGCCGCTGCCACAGTCGATCGCGCTCATCGCCGGTGAACAGGGTCCTCTGGATCCCGAACACGTCACCTGCCGCCGTCCACCATGCTTCGGGGGATTCGAGTACTTCTTCGGCACCGTGGCGGTTCAAGGTCAAAGCTTTGAGAGTGTCGACGCCTGTCGCGTCGCGGCGCATCAGCATGCAGAGGCGGACAAAACCCGACTCCGGCGCTGTCGACAGCCACCCCCACTTTTCCGCGAAGTCGGCCATCTTCGCGACGCCGGGCGCAACGTCGAAACCGACAAAGGCACCCGCCGGGTCGTGGTCGAACCGCCAGCCGCCCGGTGCCACCTCGGACGGCCGGATCCGGTAAGTGTAACGGCCCTGGACATACGAACCTTCGCGCAGCCGTAGCGGCAAATGGAAGCCGTCTCCCAACCCGGCGTCCACCAGCCACGCCGCTTCGGGGTCTTCCGGCAGGCCGGTGATGGTCAGCGCCAGGTGATTCCGGCTGATTTTCGGCGGATCCTCCGTGCTGTGCTGCACTCCGCCAAGATGGCGGGTGACCTGGTAACCGAGCTCGCGCAGCAGCGCGGAGAAGGCGCCATTGAGGTGGTAGCAGCCGCCACCGCGGCCCTGCAGTATTCGCGCTGTCGAGGCCGACGGATCCAGCGAGGGCGGCTGCCCGAACTGGAGATCCAGCATCTCATACGGCACCCGTTCGACGTGTGCCGCCTGCAACCTCTGCAACGCCGCCAGGCTCGGCGGTTCATGGTCGAGACCGAGTCGTGCCAAGTAGCCAGGTACGTCCACGGCGGGAGTATAAGATTCTCCGGGCACGAACGGGAACCCTTTGTTGCGCGAACGGGAACCCTTTGTTGCGCGAACGGGAACCCTCTGTTGGTCGCCCCCTGCGGGGCGCGAGAGTGACGGGGACGCACCAAGACCAGGCCAGGTAGTGATCGAGCCGGAGGGTGTCCAACCCGCAGGACGTGTAGTTCTTGTCGTTGGGGTTGCGGCCGGGCGGTGTGTCGGGGGGACGTCCACTCCGCCCGGCCGCGCGGCTCGATGCCGCCGGGTTGGGGGGCAAGTCGCGGCATCGGGCCGGGCTTTTAGAGCGCGCGAAGGCGCTGGATGATTCGGTCTTTGAGGTCGTGGTCGATTCGGGCCCCGACGGGCGGCTCGGTGAACCGCCAGGCGTGGTTGTCGGTGGTTGGGGTGTCGTCGGGTTCGGGGTCGACTGGGGTGCCGTCGGGCCACCGCATGGGAGAGGTCACCTCGGCCAGCCCTTCATTTCTTTGAGCAGCGCGTTGCAGTCCTGGCATGTCCTTGCGTGAATCCAGTCCATTTCGGACGGATTGGCCAGGGCGAAGGTGTTGCCGCAGAACGCTTCGTCGGCTGTGCCGGCGTCCAGGCGGGTGCCGGCGAAAGCGTGTCGCACGAGTCCGTAGGCGCTGGACTCGTCCGGCACTGGCAGCCAGAAGTAGCGCTGCTGTGTCTCGGGCTGGGACATGAAGACTCCAGTGTTCGGGGGTTGTAGGGGTGGGCGGGCGGCGCGCGGAGCCCGAGAGGGCGCGCGGTGTCGGGGAACACCGCTCGGTCTCGACGCAGCGCCGCCCGCCTCATATGCCCGGTCCGTCCCGTCGGGAGGGGGCACGGACGGCCGGGCAGGTCTCAGAGGTGCTGAAGGCCGTTGGTACAGGCGAGCTTCCGCCTGGCATCCGCTGCCTCAGCAAGGATCTTTTGCATCACATGGCCTCAATCTCATCTCGCGTATGTTCATGCGATGAAGGTATCGTGATAATCACCATTTGCCTACCCGCCCGATCGGGTAGCACCGAGCGATACCCTTCGTGATGGAAAGGAGGGGTGCTCGCTCGGCCAATGTCCGCACGACACAGGAGGGCACCCAATGCCGATGGCCAAGATGCGTACCGCCAGGAAGCTCTTGCTGGGGCGCGAAATCGCCCACATGATCGAGACCGCCGACATCTCGCAAGCCGACGCGGCGAAGATCATCGAGTCCAGTCAGAGTCGTATAGCTGGGTTGATCAGCGGCATGGGGACGATCTCCGTTGGTGATCTGGACCTGCTGGCGACGCGCCTCGGATTCACTGACGACGGCCACCGGGAAACGCTGCGCGAGCTGCGCCGGGACAACCACAAGCGTGGCTTCTGGTCAACCGGCCACAATCGCGCGTACGCAGAAGATCTGCGACTCCTGATCGACCTGGAGAAGCACGCGGACCAGATCCGGCAATCTGAGGTCGAGGTAGTGCCCGGTCTGCTGCAGACCGAAGCCTACGCACGCGCCATGCATGCGGACCAACCAGAGATCGATGGCGTCACCGTCGAAGACCGCGTGGCGGCGCGAGTCGCGCGCCAGGACATTCTCGACAAATCCGAGCCACCCACGATCCAGGTCGTCATGAGTGAGTCGTGCTTGCGCCGCATGTGGGCCCCAGCAGACGTGATGCAGCAGCAGATCGAGCATCTGATCAAGTTGTCGAACCGGCCGAACGTGATGATTCAGGTGATGCCGTTCCAAGCTCCGCCTGGCCGCCGGTCTCCGCTCGGCACCCGCTTCATCCTGCTTCGCGTCCCTTCGCCAGGGGCGGCCGGACCACTCGAACTCGCATACGCGGAAGGTCAAAGCGAGATCCGCTACCTGGACGACAAGAAGGCGCTTGCCGCACATGAGACAGCCTGGGCGCGCATCACGAACGCGGCCCTGCGGTTCGATGAGAGCCGGAAGTTCATGAAGGCGGTGTCACGCGACTACGCTGAACAGGCGAAAAACACCACCAGCTAGGGAGTTCCACATGAGCACGGTCCCACGACCGCAATTTGCCGAGCGGGATTTCCGCAAGGCAACGCGTAGCGAGCCCGACAAGAGTTGTGTACGTGTGGCCCGCCGGGATGGTTGGGTCGAGCTGCGTGACGACAAGACGGTGTTCGGCGCGTCGGATGATCACCGATTGGTGTTCACCGCCGAGGAGTTCGATGCCTTCTTAGCCGGTGCTCGGGAAGGCCGGACCGAGGGGCTGTGCCTGGAGATCACCCGCCGCGACGCGGACGGCATGCACGTATTCCGCCGTCGCGGCTGGGCTGCCGTCGAGCTGGTGTTCACCGAAGCCGAACTGCTGGCGTTCCAGGACGGCATCGCCAACCATGAATTCGACGCAATCGCCTACGCCGCATAGGTTTTCCGCTGTCGCCGTCGTGTAAAGCCGTGAGTGTTTTGGGGCGCTATGGCACCCCAAAACACTCACGGCCCCTGACCTGCCGGAACGTCGCTCCAGTCTGAGTGAACGGCACTTTCACGCCCCCGCTCGGGATCGATTGAACCGGATGCCGCTCGGCATACGTGTGCTGGCCAACAGGTCCGCGTACCGAGAAGGCAGTTGGAGGAACCCCGTGACCGAGCCCGGCAGCTGGAGCGAGTTCGAGCGGATGGAGCAGCGGAAAGCCCAGGATGAGCAGCTGATCCGGGAGTGGGAACGAGCCAACGGCAGCGAGCATGTGCGGCACGTGCGCAACTTCGTCGAGCACGTGCGCCGGGACATTGGCGTCAACGGCGTCATCGGTCAGGTCGACATCAAACCGGTCAAGGGAGGGATCGAGGTCGTCGCTGGGTATCGCATGGAGTCGGACCCGGTCGATGGTCTGCCAACTTTGCGCCCGTCGGTGTCGAGTCCGGATTCGTCCCGGCGAGACTGCGCTGGCACGGGCGCCTGCGGGGTGGGTGAAGTGAGCACACCCCTGATGAAGAGTGTCGAACCGCTGTCTGACCTCGTGTTCCCGGGCGGGGCGGCGACGCAACCGGACTGGGATGGTCCAGGCGGTGCGGGCGCGGTCGCCGATGTCGCCGATGTCGAAGGTCAGCAGGCCAGTGCGACTGGGTGGAGCGGGCCCCGAACCTGATCAGTCGCACGTCCCGCAGGAGGTGGCCCCGTACCAGGCGTGCACGGCGGTGAGGTGCGTGTAGCCGGCGTAGCTGTCGTGCACCAGCACCCCGGTGAACTCCGCGAGGACGCCGCCAGCATCGAGGGAGAGCGGGAAACCGTACGGCAACGAGACGATCCGCGTTACCCGTGATGGCGAGGTGAGCATTAAACTTCCCGCGCCGTTGGCCGCCTACGCCAACGCCCGGCACGGCCGCTACGTTCTCGCCTGCCGGGTGCGGTTCGCGCACCGCGGGCAGGAGTGAGCCGACCGCATCGAAGCCGACCGTGCGGTGGCCTACCGGATTCACTACGACGCTCGGCGCCGTCACGACGCTGCGGCCGTGGCGATTGGACGACGCGCCCAGGGATACCCGGTCCGGCGACGGACGGCACCGCCCCGTACCCACCAGAGTGATGGGTGCGGGCATCGGACCGTCCAGGCCCGACCAGGTGCCCCGGGGTGTGAGGAACCCCGACCCCATGATCCTGGACCACGCACCCGATGCGTCGGCGCCGGACGCGGAGCGAACGCGGGGAACCAGCGTGCCCAACACCGTTCGGGGCACGCGACTGAGCCCGAACAACTCATGCTCAGTCTCTAGCAACGGTTTCCTGGCTAACGGGCACTCAGACGCATCCGCAGCGATCGTGGGGCGAGGACGGCGCTGGGAGCGGCCCGCACGGCACGTGTGGTGTGCCGGAGCTCCCAGCGGGCCGCGACCGAAGCAAGCGTGAGCACCGCCTGGTTCAGCCCGAAGGTGTCGCCGATGCACCTGCGGGCCCCCGCAGCGAAGGGCAGGTAGGCGGTCCGGGGCGGCCTCGCGACGTGGCCGGGCAGCCATCGGTCGGGATCGAAGCGGTCGGGGTCCGGGTACAACCGCGGACTACGGTGAATGAGGTAGGGACTGTAGATCACGATAGTGCCCGCTGGTAGCGGCTGGCCGGCTAGTTCCGCGTCGGCGGTGACGATTCTGGTGAATATCCACCCCGGCGGGTAGAGGCGCAGGGTTTCGGTGATGACGCGGTTCGTCAGCTCGAGAGCGGGGAGGTCGTCGGCTTCCGCGACTCGCCCGCCGAGTACCGCGTCGGTCTCGGCGTGCACTTGTTCTAGCACATCGGGGTGGGCGGCCAGGAGGTGCAGTGCCCAGCTTAGTGTGGTGGCACTGGTCTCGGTCGCGCCCAACAGCAGGGTGACGACCTGGTCCCGGATCTCGGACTCCGCCAGCGCCCTGCCGTTGTCGTCGCGGGCGGCGAGCAGCGCCGACAGGACGTCGGCGTGGTCAACGCCGATCCGCCGGTACTCCGTGACGCAGGCGTCGACGGCCGCGGCGACGCGTGCCCTGGAGCGTCGGAAGCGCAGGTTTAGCGGGGTGGGCAGATTCTTGAACGGAGGCGGCACGACCAGGTTGCGGAACACGCCACGCACGATGTCGCCGAGCGACTCCTCCAGCGCGACAGCCGCCGGTCTGGCGACGTCGGCGACAAACAGGGTTCTGGACACGATGCGGCTCGTAAGTGCCTGCATCTGGGCGCGCACGTCAATGACGTCGCCCTGCTGCCATGAGTCGAGCATCACGCTGATCTGCTCGGACATCATCCGTGCGTAGTTGGTCAGGCGATCGCGGTGGAACGCGGGCTGCAGCAGGCGACGCTGCCGTCGGTGGTCCTGATGTGAACAGGAGGCCAGGCCGTTGCCCACCACCTCACGGACCTTGTCGAAGGTCGGGCCACCCTTATCGAAAATTCGGTAGTTCACGAGCAGGTGGTGCACCAGGTCCGGGTCGGTCACGACGAACGCCTTCCACGGACCGAGCCTGATCCGCACCAGATCGCCGGCAGCGGGCAGAGACGTCAGAAAGCCAAGCGGATTGCGCGCCATCGCGAGTGCGTGGCCCAGCAGGGGCAGGGCGCCGGGGGCGGTCGGCGCGGTCACTGAGCTAGTCATTGGCTGGCTCCAAAACCAGGTGATCGTCGGGAGCGGTGGCGGGGGTCCAGACAGCAGCTCGCTGGGTAGCCATCATGGCATCCTGGCAGATATGTCAACGACGCCAATCGTGCAGTGGAGCTGTTGCCGAGCGGCAAATGGTTGCCCGTTTTCCCTTTTCTTTTTGCCCTTCTGGGACGACGACCTGTCGATCAGACCCAAACTCGTCCGCATCCGGCTCCCCGGCGATTCGCTGACGCCCGAAGAAGCCGACCTACGCCAGCGCATCCAGAACCAAGTGCTCCAGACCCTCGGGTACGCGGTCCCGTTTATAGATCACCGGGATGCGGCGCTCACGCCGAGCAAGTGAAGCGACACACCTCTGCCTTTCCAGACATCCGCGCTTGGATCTGTCGGGAAATTCATCGGTGGATGTGGCGAGGCGGGAGTGGGTCGGTGTTTACTGTCGCCTCATCAGGTGTTGTCAAGGGTGTTCGTCGCCGGCAACCGGTGGTTGGTGAAGCGACTCCCGAAGGCGCAATTGTGCCGTTGCACGAGTAGCGGCCGAGCATGTTGATGCCTTGTTGATCTTGTGACGTGTTGGGGTGTGACTGTGGTCGACTTGTCGGTGGTCCCCGTGCAGGAGACGGTTCCGGGAAGGCTTGCGGGGTGGCGTCTGCCCCAGGAGTCGATGCCTGCCGATGCGGCCTATCGGGCGGTGCGGGATGAACTGCGCCCGGATGTACCGCCGCAGTTGAATCTGGCCACGTTCATCACCACTGGGATGGAACCGGAAGCCGAACGGCTGATGGCCGAATTCCTCTACAGCAACACCGTCGACGGCGTGCAGCCATTGCGCACGACTGACTTGGCGCAGCGGTGCGTCGCAGCGCTCGCCGAACTGTGGCACGCTCCCGACCCGGATAGCGCGGTCGGCACGTCCACCGGCGGCTCCAGCGAGGCGTGCATGCTCGCCGGGCTGGCGATGTTGATGCGCTGGCGCTCCCGCACCAGAGGATCCGGCGGGCGCCCGAATCTGGTCATGGGCGCCGCCGTACACGTCTGCTGGGGCAAGTTCTGCGCCTACTGGGACGTCGAGGCGCGGCAAATCCCGGTGGCGGAGGGCGGGTTCGGCATCGACCCGCACACCGCAGCCGAATTGTGTGACGCGAATACCATCGGCGTGGTCACCGTGCTGGGCACCACCTTCGACGGCTCCTACGAGCCGGTACAGCAGGTGTGCGCCGCGCTGGACCAACGGAGTGCCCGCGACGGTGTCGACGTGCCAGTGCACGTCGACGCGGCCTCGGGCGGGCTGGTGGCGCCGTTCCTCGATCCCGCACTGGTGTGGGATTTCCGGCTTTCCCGAGTGGACTCGATCAACACCTCTGGGCACAAGTACGGCCTGGTCGCTCCGGGCCTGGGTTGGCTGGTATGGCGCGACCCGAGCGTGGTGCCCGTCGAGCTCGGATTCTCGATCGACTACACCGGGGGACGCCTATCCACCCAGACCCTCACTTTCACCCAACCCGCCGCTCCGATCATCGCCCAGTACTACCAGTTCCTCCGCTTGGGCGCCGAAGGCTACCGAGCTATCATGCAACGCTGTCGCGACCTCGCCCGCGCATTGGCCGCCCACCTCAACCAATTCCACGACCTGCGGGTGATCTCCTCCGGCGACGACCTGCCCGTGGTCGCCTTCACCACCGGCGACCACGCCAGTTTCACCGTGACCGAACTCGCCGACCGCCTCCGCCAACGCGGCTGGCTGGTGCCCGCCTACACACTGCCCCCCAACCAGACCAACGTCACCGTCGCGCGGCTGGTCTGCCGCAATGATCTCTCCGACATCCTCGCCCGCCGACTCGCCGACGACATAACCAACGCAGTCACCGCGCTCCGCGCCTACCACGGTGCATCGCGCCCTCGGCAACGCTGCGATGTGCTGCCGCGAGGTTCGGAGGCCGCCCCAATGCTCGAAGAGGGAGGGGACTGAGGCGCGACCGCGGCTTCTCCGGCGGCTGGCCTCCCTGTAGTCCAGGAAGGGCAAATGTCCGTGTATGAAAGGGCAACGTTATGGGATACCTGGTTGGGCAAATTATAGGGTCCGGACGTTCCCTAAAACTAAAAGCCTGTCGGCGAATGCCGTCCGCGCCTTTGGAAGCGGCGCAGCCGCTTGCATCCGCCTTGCCAGGACGACCATCGGCGGATTCTGAGAGGTGGACGGCCCCTCCGCCGCGTATTTGGGCATACGTAAGGACAACAGGGCTCTAATGAGCTGCGCGGCACGATCGCCGCGCTGACCGCGGCCCTGGCCGCCCACCCGGACCGGGACCCGGCCGCGCTCGCGCCGTGGTGGCGCCACCTGGATCGCATCCGCACCCGGTACCCGCTCGGCTGGACCCCGCGACCACGACCGTCCGCGCTTGTTCCTCAGTTCCGGTGGACTGGGCACGATGGGCTACGCCATCCCGGCCGCGATGGGCGCCAAGCTCGGCAGGCCGGACCAGGACGTGTGGGCCGTCGACAACGACGGGTGCTTCCAGATGACCGCGCAGGAGCTGGCCACATGTGCGGCCGAGGGCATCCCGATCAAGGTGGCGCTGATCGACAACAGCGTGCTGGGCATGGTGCGGCAGTGGCAGACATTGTTCTGGGACAAGCACCACAGCGCCTCGGAGTACCGACAGGGCACCACGGACTACGCCGGGCTGGCGCGGTCGCTGGGGTGCGTCGCGTTCCGGTGCGACGACCCGGCCGGCGTCGAGGATGCGATCCTGCGGGCGAACGCGGTCACCGAGCCGCCCCGTGCTGGTGGATTTCGTCGTCAGCGGCGACGAGCTGGTGTGGCCGATGGTGCCGTCGGGCACGAGCAACGACGACATCCTCGTCGCCAGGGACACCCGACCGGAATTCGACGTGGACTGACCACAGTGGACGGGGTCCGCGCCACGCCGTGAGGACCCCGTCCGCTGTGGCCAACCCGGCTCGTGAACCCGCGGCCGGTCGGGACACGTGTCCCAAGCAGTCGCACCCGACCGGCTGAAAGCAGGCCAGTGCGACTGGGTGGAGCGGGCCCCAGTCCTGATCTCTGCACCGGAACCGCGCCGGCGTCAGAAGTGCACCAGCACCCGGCCGTCGTTGTTCGGATCGACCTCCACGGAGCGGTAAAGGCGCTTGAGATGCGCCGCACCCAGCATCTTCACGACCCGGTTCTGCAGCGTTTTCTTCCCTTTGCCGACGATGATCTCGGCCATCGGGATCCGCTCGCGTGCGGCCCGGAAGATCACATTGCGCACCGCCTGATCGATGTCGCGGTCGCTACGGAAGATCGGGTGCAGATCGACCGTGATCTTGTCGGCCATGAGGGACTCCTTCTGAGTGCGTGACGGGTAGTAGCGCTGCGATCGACACCACGCTACGAGCACGTTGCGAAGGCAGTCGGGGGTTCATTCGGGCAAAGCCAGCAGCGGGTTCGCGGTGCGATGAACCCTAGCGCTTTGTGTGGCCGTGTCCATGACGGTGAAGGGAGGCACGGTGGACGCGCCGATCGAGGTCGAGCGGATTCGGCACGCTCTCGTGGTCAGCCGCTCGAAGACTGACGACGAAGCTGTCGCTCTCGCTGAGGCATTGCCGCAGGAACGCGGCCGCACCACGGTGGTGGTCGGCGCGTCGGCGCTGGCTGCGGTGGCGCAGCTCGATCCGTGGGTGGTGGCGGACATCGCCGGGGCGACCACACGCAACTTGCGAATCCTCGCGCCGAGCCTGTCGTCGGTGGCCGAGGACGGCTCGCCATTGCCGGGACGGACATTGTCGGAGTGGCTCGGCGTCGAGGTCGTCGTGCCGGCCGGCGTCCCGCGCACCCTGGCGGACGGGAGCCTGTTCGTGCCCGGCTCCGGCCCTGGGTGGCTCGCCTTCCGTTCGGGGCGGCCGGGTGTCCCGCTCGGGCCACGGCTGCCGAATCCGGAATGGCAACGCCCGCTGGCCATGCCGTTGCCGGAGGGCGTCACGCAGATTCCGCTCGGGCTGTGGGTTCGCGGTCCGGGGAGCCCGGAGCGGCCCGACGACCAGCTGTCCACGCGACCGCCGGACCCCGATCGGATGTACGTCGTCATCGGCGCTCCCGGCGAGCAAGCTCCTTCACCGGCGGCTGTGGCCGCGGTGTTGCGCACGCTGCCAGACGAGGTGCGTGAGCGCGCGGTGCTGGCGGAGTACAGCGGCCGGGGTGTGGCCAGTGCCGTGGCTGACGAACTTGGCGTGCCGGTACGCGCGGCGCACGGTGTTCCGCTTGAAGGGCGCCCAGTGCTTCTTGACGAATCGGGCCGTCCGTTGTGGCGCCCGTTCGCGGTCGAAAGTGTGTATCTGCCCGGGCGTGGGCCGGTGCTGGACCGTTGGGTCGCGCCAGGCCCTGCGATGCCGTTGGCCGCCCCTGGTTCGTATCGGCTGGCCGATGGGTGGCGGGTCGACGTCGTGGCGCGCGGGCTGCTGGTGCGCCCGGACTCGCAGGCCCCGCGCCCGGAGTGGCTGGCCGAGCCAGGGCCGCACGCTGACCTGGTGCTGGCTGCTGACTCCGCGGTGCCCGCAGAGGTGCTTTCGGCGCTGGACGGTCTGATCCACGGCCTGCCGGAGGATGCCCGGGAGCACCTGCGGGTCGTTCCCGCATCCCAGCACGCAGCCGAGGCGGTCAACCGGCTCGGTGCGGCACCGGGCGCGGAGCGCGGCGAGCCCGCGCAGGCACCCCAGGCGCCCACTGTGGCTGCGCCCCCCGTACGCGAGGCGCCGCGCGATAAGCGGCCGGTAGCGGGAGTCGTGGTGACGACGGACGGGCGGATGCTGCCCGCCGAGCCGATCGTCGCCAGTTCGGTCAGGGACTTCCGGCCCCCGGCAGCACCCGGTGTGATCGGCGCCCCGGTGCCTGCGGAGCCCAGCAAGCCCGCCACGCCGGTCGCGCCCGCCACGGTGTCGGCGACCACGCCGCCGCAGCAGCTTCGGGTGACCCCGGAAGCGGCACGCCCGCCGCAGCAGCTTCCGGCGACCCCGGGAGTGGCCGAAGCCACCAACTCGTCCCGCCAGGAGCCTGCGGTACTCCCGAAGACCTCGGCCGGTACTCCCCCGCCGGTCGAGTCTGGCCCGCCAACAACGGGCCAGATCCCCGCCGGTGGGTCGGTTCTTCTCCCACCAGGACCGGCCCACCGCGGGGTTAGGGCTCCGTCGGAGCCGCCGAGTGACAGGCCGATGACCACAGTGGACCTGCCACAGCGGACCGAGACCGCGGCCGAGCCGCGGCGCCCGCAACCGCCCGCTGACCCGCCTGCATCGCTCCCGCCGCTGGTCGCCAAGGCCGGACGGGCGCCACGGGACACACCACCCGCCGACCCGCCAGCCGCACAGGCCGCGACGGTCGCCGCGCCACCTGAACCCGAAGCCAAGGTCTCGCCGACCCCAGCCCAGGAGCCGGCCGAAGCTCAGGAGCCGGTCGAGGAGCCAGCTCAGGCGGCGGTCGAGGAGCCGGTCGAGGAGCAGGTGCAGCGCCAACCGCGGCGAGAACCGCTCGAGGTACCCGCGGACGCACGCAGCACCCCCGAGCAGCGGAAGAACGTCCGCACCAGCCTCGGCTCGAAGTACGACGTGGCCACCCGCGCGGTCACCAAGCTGCTGTCCGAACGACCGGGACTGCGGGCCGGCCGGGGCGAGGAGGCCGCGATGCTGGCGGAGCTGGCCGTGGTGCGGGTGTTCGGTGAGGAGCCGGGCGGCGATTACGACACCGATTTCCACGTGTGCCTGACCAGCGGCCTGCGCCGCCTCCCCACGGTGCGTGCCGTGGTCGTGCGGGGCATCCCCGACGACACGGTGCTGGCGCCGGGCGCGGTGGTGCGGTTGCGCGAGCCGGTGGTGGCGGCTCCGGTGGCGCAGCCACAGTCGGTGGGCGGGACGGAGGCGCTGATCTGGGTCTCCACCGCCCGTCGTCTCGACGGCCTGGTACGCAGCGTCGGTGCTGACGAGCTCGACATCTCCGGCGATGTGGTGCTGCCAGGTCAGACCCGGCTCAAGGTGCTGGGCGTGGAGGGCGGCTCGGTCCGCCGGATCCTGTTCGCCGAGGACGGTAGCGACGGCGAGGAAATCCTTGCCCGGCTCCGTGCCGCGGCCAAGGAACGCGCCGACGCCGAGCTGGACAAGCCGGTGTCGGACCGGTGGTACGGCCCGTTGCACGCCGCATAGCCGGAAGGATGATCCGCCGCATGGACGACCTGGCCGACGAGTACGAATCGCCGCGGCTCGCCGTCGATCTGGATCCGCACGAACGCCTCCTTGAGCTGGCAGGCCGCGCACCGGACGGCTGGCTGGCCGTTGCCCGCGAGGTGCTGGCCGGCGGCGACGGGCAACGGCTCAACGAGCTGGTCGGCGCGCTGCTGCCGCAGCTCGAAGGGCGTCCCGTGGTGCGGTACCGGTTCACGCCGGATGCCGATGGGGCCTGGGACGGGCCTGACCGCGCCGTCGTGGCGGCGGCGCGGGCCGCGCACGGCACGACGGCATGCTGGGCGACGATGCGCGACGGCGTCGACCGCGTCTACCTGGTGCAGGCCGATGACGGTGCGAATCTGCCGGCCGTCACCCTGGCCGTTCAACGGGTCGCCGACGCCCAGCGCGATCCGCGCGTCGAGGTGTTCGCGGCGGGCACCGACCTGCCCGTCTACCACAAAACCGCGCTGCGCTCGGCAGTCCTGCTCTGGACTCGCGAACCGCCGGCGGAGGTGAAGGTCGCGCGGACGTTCGACGGAGCGTCCGGCGACGAGGGCCCGTGGTTCGATTCCGCGCACGAGCTTGTGGTCGACTCCACCGAGCGGCAACGGCTGCTGGACTTCCTCGGCAGCGGCGAGATCGTGCTGGAGACCGACCTGCGGATGACCGACCTGGTCTCCGGGTCGGCCGGTGCGGTGCCCGCCAGCCTGCGCTCCGACGGCGTGTGGGTGTGGTCGGACGCCTCCCGCTACTACCTCGACCGGCATCTGCTGGCGCCGGACGCCGCGCTCGCCTCGCATGCGTTGGCCAGCGGGCGAGCAAGCCGCATGACCCCACTGGACCGCTACCGCGTGTGCTCGATGCTGAACCCGGAGAACGAGGAGGGCCCGCTATGGCGAGCAGAATGACCGGCACGCGGTCGATGCTGGGGGTTTCGCCCCGTGAGCCGGACTGTTATCGCACCATTACCGACGCGATCGCCGCGGCGAAGGACGGCGACGTCATCTCGGTGCGGCCCGGCACCTACGCGGAATCGATCGTGCTGGATCGCGACATCACCATCTCCGGTGCGGGAGCACCCGGCCAGGTGCGGGTGGAGGCATCCG
This sequence comes from Saccharopolyspora sp. NPDC050642, assembly GCF_040654735.1. Taxonomy (NCBI): domain Bacteria; kingdom Bacillati; phylum Actinomycetota; class Actinomycetes; order Pseudonocardiales; family Pseudonocardiaceae; genus Saccharopolyspora; species Saccharopolyspora sp. NPDC050642. The sequence goes on from NZ_JBFAIN010000060.1 coordinate 36,411, forward strand.
GCGATCCGGTGCTGCGGCTAGATGTCGAGCACGCGGCGGTTTCCGGCATTGAGTTGGCGCACCGCGACGGGGAGATCGCGGTGGATCTGCGGGCCGGCGTCCTTGAACTCGACGAGTGTGTGCTGGCCGCCGAATCCGAGGTCGCCGTCGCGGCGCGGAGCCGCACGGAGCTGAAGGCCCGTGAATGCGAGCTGCGCAACCCGGGCGGCGCGGGCCTGCTGGTGTACGACAACGCCCGCGCCGAGCTGAACGCATGCACGCTCGCGTCCATCTCGAGTACGGCCGTGGTATCTCGTACCGGCGGCACGGCGACGTTGGTGGACTGCGTGGTGACCGATGCCAACAGCGCACTGCTGGTGGCCGACCACGGCCGGAGCACGCTGCAACGCTGCCGGATCGACAAGATCGCCGACAACGCGATCGTCGTTGAACAGCACAGCCAGCTGAAGATGAACGACTCCGACATCTCCGATGTGCGGGGTGTGGTGCTGCTCGCGGCGGCCGAATCGACGCCCGTGCTGCGCGACTGCCGGATCAGCGACGTCGACGCGCAGGCCGTGGTGGCGATGCAGAACGCCACGGTCGACCTGGAGCGGGTGGCGATCGCCAAGGCGGGCGGGCATTCGGTGCAGGTGTTGGACGGATCGACGGCCCACCTGTCGGCCTGCACCTTCACCGACGCCGGGCACGACGCGGTGACGGCAAGCGCCGACGGCGTCGTGAAGCTCACCGGCTGCGACATCACCGGTGGCGCGGCCGGCGGGGTCGTCGCGGACGGCCAGGCCGAAGCCACGGTGTCGGATTGCCAGGTGAAGCGGACGACGGGCCCGGCGTTGTCCGCACGCGGCGAGGCCACGCTTGCCGTGGACGGTGGCATCCTCCGCGAGTGCGGCTCCGGCGCGGAATGGCACGGGCAGTCCGGCGGCGGAATGATTTCCTGCACCGTCCGCGACAACGTTCGTGACGGTGTCGCGGTGTTCAGCGACGAGCCGGTGGAGATCCGGCGGTGCCGCATCGACGGCAACGGTGACCAGGACACCCGGTTCGAAGGATCCAGCGTCATCTTCGACGACAGCGGCGAGCCGGGTGAGTCGCGCGAGCCGCTCCTGTCGGTGGTCCAGGAGAAGTCCGGTGAGCCCGGTGAATCAGACGAGCCGCAGGACACCGGAGAACCCCGCCACGCCGACGAACTCGACAAGCTGCTGGCCGAACTGGACGACCTGGTCGGTCTGGATGGCGTGAAGCGCGAGGTGGAGACGCTGGTCCGGCTGCACCAGATGGCCGAGCGCCGCGCCGCGGCCGGTCTGCCGTCGCCGCCGATGTCGCAGCACTTGGTGTTCACCGGCTCCCCCGGTACCGGCAAGACGACGGTCGCGCGGTTCTACGGTCGCATCCTGGCTGCCCTTGGTGTGCTCCGGAAGGGGCAGCTGGTCGAATGCGCCCGGCCTGACCTGGTGGCTGCCGTGGTCGGCGGCACGGCGCTCAAGACCGCGGAGGTCTTCGAGAAGGCCCTCGGCGGTGTGCTGTTCATCGACGAGGCCTACACGCTGTCCCAGGGCGGTGGCGGCGGTGGCCCGGACTTCGGCCGGGAGGCGATCGACACGCTGGTCAAGCTGATGGAAGACCACCGTGACGACGTGGTGGTGATCGTCGCCGGGTACACCAACGACATGCGGCAGTTCCTGGCCGCGAACGCGGGCTTGTCCTCCCGGTTCTCACGCACCATCGACTTCGCCGACTATTCCTCGTCCGAACTGGTCACCATCGTCGAAGGGATGTGCCAGAACCACCACTACCAGCTGGAATTCGAGACCCGTTCCGCGCTGCACGGGTATTTCACGGCGTTGCCGCGCGACAGCTCCTTCGGCAACGGCCGCACCGCGCGCAAGGTGTTCGAGGAAATGGTCGGACGGCAGGCCTACCGGCTCGGTGACGACCGGTCGGTGACCGCCGCCCAGCTGACCCGGCTGCTGCCGGAGGATCTCGGGCCGCTGCCCGGGGCCGCCGTGGGGGCCGGCGCGGGCAAGATCGACGAGGAACGGGTCGAGCAGCTGCTCGGCACCCTGCGCAGCCTGGTCGGGCTGGCCGAGGTGAAGGCCGAGGTCGCGGCGATGGTCGACCTGCTGGCGTCCGCGCGGCAGCGGGAGGCCGCCGGGCTGCCGTCGCCGCCGGTGAGCAGGCACCTGGTCTTCGCCGGACCTCCGGGCACGGGTAAGACCACCGTTGCCCGGCTGTACGGATCGCTGCTGTCCGCGATGGGCGTGCTGGCGCAGGGACAGGTCATCGAGGTCGCGCGGGCGGACATGGTCGGCGAGTACGTCGGCCACACCGCGCGCCGGACCACCGAGGCGTTCGACCGTGCCCGCGGCGGCGTGCTGTTCATCGACGAGGCGTACACGCTCTCCTCCGGCGGCAGCCGCGGCAGTGGGCCGGACTTCGGCCGGGAGGCGATCGACACGCTGGTCAAGCTGATGGAGGACCACCGCGACGAGGTGGTGGTGATCGCCGCCGGATACGAGCAGGAGATGGGCGGGTTCATCGCCGCCAACCCCGGTCTGTCCTCGCGGTTCTCGCACCGGGTGCGCTTCGCCGACTACACCGCCGACGAGTTGGTCACCATCTTCAACCAGCACGCCGCCGAGTCCGGTTACGAATGCACTGGGCCGTCCGTGGCGGCGTTGCGGGCGCATTTCGCGGCGGTGCAGCGGGGGAGTTCTTTCGGTAATGGTCGTTATGCTCGCCAGGTTCTGGATGTGGCGATTGCGCGGCATGCTCGTCGGACGCGGGGTTTGGTGAATCCGACGTTGGATGATTTGTGTGTGCTGCATCCCCAGGATATTCCGGGGCCGGTTCCGGCTGGTGAGCAGTCGGCGTAGTTGGCGTGTGTGCTGAGTTAGGGGTTAGGTAAGCTAAAGGGGCAGTTATGGCGATCATGTTTAGTGAGTTTGAGCGCCAGCTGTGCTATTGGCTTACGGGGGATGAGCCGCCGCCGGTTAATGAGGATAAGGTGCGGGAGTTGGCGGCGGTGTGGCGGTCGCATGCGGCTCGTTTGCGGCAGTTGCGGGTGGATGCGCAGGCGGCGGTTGAGGGGATTCGGTCGTCGGATTTTGCGGGGGCGTCGGAGTGGGCGTTTGCGGCGCGGATGGCGCCGTTTGTGGATGGTCCGTCGAATTATTTGGATGCGGCGGCTGATCATTTTGAGATGATGGCTGATGCGCTGGATCAGATCGCGATGGAGGTGGAGTTCCTTAAGCTGGTGGTGTTGATTCAGTTGGCGTTGCTGGCGGTTGAGTTTGAGTTTTTTGTGCAGTGGTTTTGGGTTCCGGGTGTTCAGACGTGGTTTATGTCGCAGGCGTTGATGCACAAGGTGATTGTGGAGAAGGCTGTGACGTGGATGGCGCGGCGGATGGCGAGTGTGCCGCGTGTTCCGGTGGAGATTCTGGGGATGCTGGCGGTGAGTTTCGGGCAGCAGTTGGGTGTGGTGTGGCTGGGTCAGCAGATCCAGATCGGGATGGGTACCCG
>NZ_JBFAIN010000061.1:0-38372 GCF_040654735.1 Saccharopolyspora sp. NPDC050642
CGATCGCATGGCTGCACGGTCCCCGCCGCCTCCGGATCCGGTGGGAAGTCAGCGACGACATGCATGACGGCTTCCTCCAACTCGCTCACTGCATGATCCTCGCCGCCAAACTCCCCACATCAGCATTCTGAAAGAACCCCTTAGAGTTGTTCCGCCAGCAACTCGCGCAGAGCGTGGGCCTGCTCGCGGGACAGCTCGACGATCACCAGGTCGGCGTCGTCGCTGCGGGGCGGATTGAGCCAGGTCGGTCCCGGCGGGCTCCAGCTGTACTCACCGTCGTTCGCCTCGCCGACCGCTGTGCGGTATTGCTCCCAGGCAGCTTGTTTGCTGATCCCGAGCGCGGCGCCGATCTGGGTCCAGCTCGCCCCGGCGGAGTGGGCGCGGCGGACCGCCGCGGTGCGGTTGTGCTCGGAGAGGTGATCCAAGTTGTCCCGCTACGGCGTGCAGGGCAAGCGCCAACACCTGGCATGAGATCGATTGGGACCTCGAAGGCGGGATGCGCAGCCTGGCCGAAGCCGACGCCGCCGGCGTCAACCGGGTGTGGCCGCACCACCCCGCCAACCAGCTTTCCCGGCTGCTGCCCGCCGTGCTCGCGCCGCTGGCCCGCCACCAGGCGCGGCACCGCCCTGGTGGGCAACGCCATCAGCACCGCTGCCGCCATCGAGGACAGCCGCCACGGCGGCGACGGCGTTGAGCACGTCGCCGCCCACGCCGAGGCCAGCGCCGCGCGCGCCCGCCGCACCACCCTACGGCCGGAGTCCGCGATGAATCGCCCGGGATCGATCGTGATCAGCTCTCGCGCACCGTGGGCCGACCTGCGGCAGCGCAAGCAGACCGTTTACGACTCCATCGACGCCCAGCACCGGCGGAAAGGCTCGCTCTGATGGCTCGGTTCAAACGGCTCACCTGGGCTGATCTCGACAATCTCACCCGAGACGAACTGCTCCCCTGGCTGGAGGCCGAACAGGCGTACTGGGCACGTAATTCGCATGATCACGGGCGCTGATCTCCACGCAGGCGAGGCACTTTTGGGCATATGTAAGGGCCTTCGCAGCTGCGGAGGCCCTTACCGGAATGCCAGCTCGAGTTTGACGAGCGTCTTTCGCACTTCTGAACTCCGTCCTTGAGTTGGACCATGCATTCCTTCGGGGCTGTCGCGATCGCCCCTTCGGTTCACCGACCCTCTCAATCGATTCACCGCACTTTTAGTACACGCCTGTTCAGGGCATAAGTCAATGAATCGAGCCGTCTGAGCTGCGAAAAACGGCGCGTGCTCAGCGGGCGCGGAACGGGTTGTCCCGGAGATCCGGCGGATGCTCGGTTTCGCCCCGGCGGTACCGCTCGGCCTGCCAGGCTTCCCAGGCCCGTTCCAGTTGCGGCGTCGAACTGGTCGGCAGGGTGGTGGTCTCGCATAAGGTGTGGAAGTCCAGGTCCGGTTCGGCCAGCCGACGCCGCCGCTCGGCCCGCACGTGCCCACGCACGGCCGCGCCGTCGAGGTTCTCTGCGCGACGGGCGCGGGCCAGTTCGTCCACATCGGCGGCGATGCGCTCCAGCACAGCGGCGACCCGCGCGAGATCCATGGCTCGGTTGCCTTCAGGCGAGGTGCCCTGCTGCGGCGCTCGATGGGGGCTCCGCGCCGGCGGGCACAGGGCATTTCCGGCGCCCCGTGATAGAAGGAGCTTGGCTGGCCATGGATCGGATCGAGATCGCGGACGAGGTGTTGGCCGAGCATGGCTTGGGGAGGGGCTGCTGCACGATTCGTAGAGAAGTGATTTCGATTCGGGTAGAAGCCGCCAGCGGAGATTTTAGCGTTGGTGTTCGAGGGTGCTTGAACCCCTACCAGTGGGTGGAATCCCTGAACCGGGGATTCGTCTCCATGTCGGCGATGCTAGCGCTGGGGAGCGCGCGGTTCGGACAGCAATCCCTTGGACTCGGCCTGTTTGGATGAAAGAGGCGTACATCGTGTCCGTTCCGCAGGCTGGGCGCGGTTGCCGACCGAGTGGGTTCTGGCGGCGTGCAGTAGTTCGTGAACGTGGCCGAGCTGGCTGTTCAGCGTGTGTTGTTGGTGGCTATTGGGTGGGCTTCGGCGGGTTGTGGCGTCGAGCATCTCCCGCAATGTCCTGAGATTTCCAGGAGCAGGTGTGAATCTGCGAAGCCGTGGTCGTTTGCGACGGCGGCAGCCCATTCGTCGGCGAACGTCACCGTGATCGGGACTCGTCGTTGGCAGTCTCGGCACACCAGGCGGTGTGTCTGGCCTTCGGTAGCGGTGCAGAAGAGTTGGGTGCCGTTCGCGCTGTGGATGAGTTCGGCGTGACCGGAGGCGACGAGGGCGTGCAATGATCTGTACACGGTGGCCAGGCCGATGTCGTGGCCGTTCACGTGCATGGTGAAGTGGAGTCGTTGGGCGCTGACAGAGCCGTGGGCGTCCACCAGGGCCTGGAGTACGGCTTCCCGATTGGGGGTCCACTGGCTGGTCCCGTCGTGTGTAGGAGTCATGGTTGCCGAGCTCCTCGCGATTGCCGGGCGCGTGTTCGTGCGCCTGCTCCTGTCTTCGAGCGGGTCGTGGGGCGAGGCGGGGTGGGCACACCAGGTGCGCTCACCCCGCCTCGCTCATACCTGGGCTTTGGCCGCGCGTCAGGTGATGGTCAGGGCGTCGATGCGTCCGGATCGGCGTCCGATGTAGACAATCGAGCTGGCCGTGTTGCTGCTGGTGATGATCGCGGTGACCGGGTCGTCGTCGCGGACACCGCTCGCCGGGCGGAGTTCGTCTCCCGGTTGGGTGGTACCGGCGATGCGCCACACCAGCACGTTGCCGTCTTGATCACCGCTGACGAGGATCTGCCGGTGGCCGGGGACCCAGGCGAAGACGGACACGGCGGCTTGGTGCCCGATGAGGACCACGCCGGCGCGGCCGGTGGGTCCGCGACCGGAGAAATCCCAGCAGGTGAGGACTTCGGCGGATTCGCAGGCCATCCAGCGGCCGCCGTCTTCGAAGGCCAGGTGCGAGACGGTGGCCGGGAATCCGGACATCTCGAAGTCCGAGCCGTCGTCGACCTTCCAGCCGTGCAGGGTGGCGTCCTGGGAGCCGCCGACCACCCAGCGGCCGTTCGGTGCGGAGGCCAGTCCTGAGATCGCGCCCGGCGCCTCCAGAGCGTTGGTGATCCGGTTGGTCTCGGGTTCGAAGATCGTCACGCCTTGGTAGGACGACGCCGCTACCCGTAGCCGCCCGCGTGGCCACAGTACGTTGGTCACGGTGCTGGACAGCGGGGCCGAGCTCCAGCGGGTCGCGCCGTCGCGGTCCAGGACGCGCACCCTCCTGCCGTCGGCGACCGCCAGGAACTGGGATTTCTTGTCCCACGCCGCGGAAGCCGACCATCCGGTCGCCTCACTTCGCAGCGGCTCGCCGTCGGTGGCGCTCCACAACCGTCGGCTTGCCACGCCCAGTGCGGCGATCCGGGTGCCGTCCGGGCTTGCGGTGACGGCCAGCAGCGCATCGCCGAGATCCCGCTCGTAGCGAGGTGAGCCGTCGGGGTCGATTACGCGCACTGCGCCTTCGGACCCTCCGGCCAGCACGGCATGAGGGTGCCCGTTTCCGCCGGGCAGGACGTCGAGGGCGACGACAGGTTCGCCGAGGTCGGCCTGCCAGCGGGGCCGCAGCGAGTTGTTCTCGAGGGTTTTCACGCCGATGCCTCCGCGGTCGCCGGTTCCAGGCAGGCGTGGAACTCCCGTTCCAGTTGGTCGCGGTCGAGGTTGCGGCCGATGAACACCATCCGGTTGCGGCGCGGTTCGCCGTCGCGCCAGGGCGCGCCGAGGTCGCCGTCGTGGAGCATGTGCACGCCCTGGAAGACGTAGCGCTGGTCGCTTCCGGCGAGGTTGAGGATTCCCTTGCTGCGGAACAGGTCCGTGCCGCGTTCGCCCAGCAGCACGCCCAGCCACTCGTTGAGCTTCTCGACGTTGACCGCGCCGTCGGCCTCGATGCCCACACTGGTCACGGTGAGGTCGTGCTGGTGGTCGGTGTCCTGCAGGAACTCCGGTTCGTCGGCGAGGATCTTGTCCAGGTCGAACGCGTGCACGCCGAGCACCTCGCGGAGCTCCACATCGCCGTGCCGGGCGGGCAGGATGCGCACGCCGGCGTTGATGCCGCGGATCCGCCGCTGGACCTCGTCGATCTCCTCCGCGTCGACGAGGTCGATCTTGTTGAGCACCACACGGTCGGCGAAGGCGAGCTGTTCGACCGCCTCGTTCTCGGCGCCTTCGGGCTTTTCGTCGTCGAGGTGCTGGACGATGTGCTTGGCGTCGACGACGGTCACGATCGCGTCCAGGCGCAGCTGCGTGCGCAGGGTGTCGTCGACGAAGAACGTCTGCGCGACCGGGGCGGGATCGGCGAGGCCGGTGGTCTCGATGAGGATCGCGTCGAAGCGGTCCTTGCGCTTGATCAGCGCGCCGAGGATGCGGATCAGGTCGCCGCGCACGGTGCAGCAGATGCAGCCGTTGTTCATCTCGAAGACTTCTTCTTCGGCATCGAGCACCAGGCCGTCGTCGATGCCGACCTCGCCGAACTCGTTCTCGATCACGGCGATGCGCATGCCATGGTTCTCGGTGAGGATCCGGTTGAGCAAGGTGGTCTTGCCGGCGCCGAGGAATCCGGTCAGCACCGTCACCGGCACCCGGTTGTCGGTTTCGCTCATCGTGGTGCGTTCTCCCCTTCGGGTCGGTTGGTCAGGATCGCCCGGACGGCTTCGTCGTCTACTTCGGACACCCGGGCGTGGATCGTCCAGCGCCGCGGCGGCTCGTCGAGCACGGCGATCTTCGTTTCGATCGGCGGGCAGCCGGGCTCGGCGCAGGCGAGTTCCTGCACCGTCACGGCCGCGTCGGCGGGCAGGCCGAGGGCGGCGCGGACGAGCTCTGCGATTTCGCCCGCTCGGTCGGCGCGCCCGGGATCGGGCCGGTTCGACCGGCTGAGCAGGCGGCCCAACGCTTCGTTCATCACACCTCGCAGATCTTCGCTGGACTCGACCCTAGATGATAACGACAATCATTGTCGATTATGTTCGAAGGGCTCGCGAACGACGGAGGAGGAACTCGATGACGTGCAGTGCAGGCCGCAGGTCCGGGGTGGTTGTGGCCACCGCAGGGCTCGGTGCGGCGGTTCTGGTGCTGGCCGGATGTGGCGTGGTCCGGTCGGAACCTCGTGCGGATGAGGGCAGGATCGACGTCGTGACCTCGACAAATGTCTGGGGGAGTGTCGTGCGGGAGATCGGCGGCGATGCTGTCGACGTGCGGCCGTTGATCAGTAACCCGGTCGTCAACCCGCACACCTACGAAAGCGTTCCCGAGGACGCGGTCAAGATCGCCGAAGCGGATCTGCTGGTGTTCAACGGCGGCGGCTACGACGAGTTCGTCGAGAAGATCTTGGCTGCCGCACCGCGGGCCAATCCGACGGTCGAAGCTTCTACGCTCGCCGGCGAGCCGCAGCAGCACGTGCCGGAGCCCCAGGCGGTCGGGGGGCATGGCCACTCCCACGACCATTCGGTCAACGAGCACTTCTGGTACGACTTCCACGCCGTTGACGCAGTTGCCGACCGGGTCGCCGCCGGTCTCGGCGAGCTGCAACCCGCGAAAGCGCAGGAATTCGCCGCCAACGCGGAGCGGTTCCACGCGGGTGTCCGCCGGCTTGCGGACCAGGCCCGGCAGATCGCGGTGGCGCGACCGGGTGCCGAGGTAGTGGCGACCGAGCCCGTGGCGTTCTACCTGATCGAGGAGTCAGGGCTCACCGACATCACCCCGGACAGCTTCGTCGATGCGGTGGAAGCCGGGAACGACCCGCCTGCGGCCGCATTGGCGGAGACCCAGGACGCGCTCGACGCGCGGCGAGCCTCGGCCCTGGTGTTCAACCCGCAAACGGAAGGGCCGGTAACCGCGCAACTTCGCGTGCGCGCCGAGCAGCTGGGCATTCCGGTGGTCTCGATGACCGAAACCCTTCCCGCGGGACAGGATTACCTGCAATGGATGGCGGGTCAGGTCGACTCGCTCCGTCGCGCGGAGGGGCTGGCGTGACCGGGCCGGGGGCAGGACCGCGCCTGCCCCCGGCGGTCAGGCCTGTTCTCGGGCGATGGCGAACATGCCGAGATCTGCCGGCTCCAGGGCGTGCAGCCGCAGGCCTGATCCGGCGAGTTCTTCGCGTAGCAGCGGCTCGGTGACCAAGTGCCAGGCGTAGCTCAGCTTGCGCTCGTCGACGACCTGCTCGCCCTGGTAGGTGCGGTAGGTCATGTGCCAGGTCAGCAGCTGGTCACCAGCGGGTTCGGCGCGTGCTCGGCACTCGTAGTGCCGCCGTCCGATGTGTCCGGTCGACGCCACCGCTTCCGGGATCTCGGTCGGCTCAGACGGGGGCTGGAGGTTGAGCACCGCCCGGCCGCCCGGTGCGAGGCGCTTGGCCAGCAGTGCCCAGATCGCCCGGCGCTCGTTCGGCGCGAAGTGGCCGATGACGTTCATGGCGACCACGAGGCTCAGCTGATCGGGGAGGTCGGCCTCCAGGAACCCCTCCGGCAGGACCGTTACCCGCTCGCGCAGCGAGTCGTCGGTGTTGATCCTCGCCAGTAGTGCCGCGCGCAGCCCGGGGGAGGGCTCCACCGCGAAGATCTCGGCATCCGGCAGCGAGTCCCCGATCGCCAACGTTCCGTAGCCGCTTCCTGCGCCCACGTCCACGACCGGGCCGGCAGCGGGGTCGGTCATCTTGATCGCTGCGGACAACGCGGGGCCGAGGTCGTTCCAGAACGGGCTGATCAGGATGTCGATGAACTCCGCTGACTCGGCGTATTCGTCGATCACGAGACTCCTCACTGCTCTGTTCGAGCTTTGCGTCGGTTCAGTTCTGGACGGCTTGGCGGACGTGCTGGAGTCGCCGCAGGCGTTGCGGAAGTCCGTCAACGGCCAGCGGCGTGGTTTCGAGCCAGCGGGTCAACTCCGCGATGTCCTCGGCGGTTTCCACCGGGCCGACGAGGATGGTTGGGCCTAGCGGCTGGCGGGTGCTGGTGCATCGCTGCACCAGCACGACCTGCCCAGTTGCTTGCGGTGTCGAGGCTTTCCTGGCGTGGCACCACATGCGATCGAGCGGGCAGGCCGCGCGCACGAGCACTGCGTTGGGGGAGCGTCGAATCGTTTCCCGAAGGGCGTCGAGCAGTGGAAGCTCCCCGCTTTCCCCGCAGCTGTCGCAGAAGATGACGGTGAACCCTGTCTGGGAGTTGTTTTCGGTGCTGCGGCGTGGTTTTCGATCCATCAATGTCCCTGGGTTCTGCAGCCCGCATGCGGGCCTTGTCGGCGCGACGTAGGTCGCGGTAGGTAATGATAACCATTTTCATATAATTCGAAAACCCTGTGGCCAGGCCGTGGTGAGGTTCGGCCAGGCCGTGCCCTAGCTGGTACAGCAGGATGATCAGAGCCGGTGCTCGCCGAGCGGCAGTGCAGGCGTGTGGTTGACCGGGCGGGCGGAGTTGATGGCGACGGCGATGTTGCTGGCGTTGTGCAGAAGTGCTGCTAGCACGGGGTTGATGGAGTCGGGGGGTGCTGGCTCAGTTCGACCACGGCCGGAACCTGCCGGAGGTCGTTGCTGGCCAGGCGATGCCGGCGGTTTCGAGCGTCACGTGCGGGGACTACGTGCGCCATGACGATGCCGATGTCGGCCATGCCAGCGGGGGGCCCCTATGTCGGTGTCAAGCCATTGCGGTGCCTGTGGGTGAGGTTTGGGGCGTCGTGGCGGCCTCCTTCGTGGCAAGGCAGAAGGGATGGCCAGCGGGGGCGAGCAACACGCTGAACCGGTGCCCTCCGGGTTGGAACTCTGGGCGGACCGCACCCAGGTCCAGTAGATGCATCTCAGTTTGATCGAGGTCGTCGACGCGGAAGTCGAGATGAACCCGCAGTGGGGCGGCAGGGTCGGGCCACGGGGGCGCCTGGTGGTTGGTAGTCCGCTGGAAGTCAAGCCGGACGTTGTCATCACCAGCGGTTGGTGCAGCGTGGTTTTCAGACTGTCAGCGAGACGAGGCAGAACCGTGTCAGCAGCAGAGGTACCGGGGACGACGACGGTCTGCTGGTCGAGTGCGGCGAGGATGTCGGTGACGAGTTTCTCGCCCATGCGTGGGGCGTGTTTGGTGGCGATGGAGGTCAGCTTGCGGCGTCCGGCCTTGCGCAAGTCTGCGGGCCCGCCGCAGCGGGAGAGGGTCTCCAGCACCGCCGGGTGGTTCATCCGTGGGCCCATGACACGTTCGAGGGCCGGGTGGATGCCGGTGAGCAGGCCGCGGATGCGGTTGCTGAGCCGGGTCGCCTCGCCGGCGAGGTCGTCGTCATAGCCGATGAGGACACCGAGTTCGGCGATGGCTTCGTCGTTGGTGTCGATGCGGCGCAGTGTGTGGGGTAGGGTCCGGGCGGCTTCAGCGATGACGTAGGCGTCGCGGGCATCGGTTTTGGCGTTGCCCGGGTAGAGATCGGCGATCCGGCGCATCGCCAGGCCTGGCAGGTAGGCGACGTCGTGCCCGCAGGCGCGGGCCACGGTCACCGGCAGTGCCCCAATGGTGGCGGGCTGGTCCACGACGACCAGGATCCGGCCGTAGCGGGCGGCCAGCCGGTCCAACAGCTCCCGCAACTGCGGTTCGTTGTTGGGCAGCGCGGCGTTATGCAGCTGCTTGCCACCCGGGGCCAGGCCGACGGCGTGGTGTTCGCCTTTGCCGACATCGAAACCGAGGAACACGCCGTAGTCGGATTTCATGGACGGTGTCTTTCACTCTCGTGGTGGCCTGGTCACCGATCAGGCACCGACGTCCGGCAGCCACGTTACGACGAGACCTACCCTGCGGGTGGCCGTGTCCCTATCAGCGGTCTATCGATGCCACCGGGCCCGGTGACACCACCCCCCGGATCATGCGTGCGACTGGGGGACAAAGTCATGCCGGACCCGGCGACCAGGGGCCCAAGATCAGAGCCACGAAGAAGGTAACGGGGGCGTCGTTGATGCCGTCGCTGGCATGGCGACCGTGTGGCCCCCGGCCCGCAGGTCGCGGATCAGCTGGAGCTTCGCCTGCTGGTGGCGGTGTGGATGGTGAGCGAGTGGACGAGGGGGTCGTGGCGGAGGGCTTCGATGGTGCCCGCCGGGTCCAGGACGCCGTCCGCGAAGTGCACTCCCGGGCCGATCTTCTTCTGGAGGACTGCGTCCGCCGTCAACGCCGCCACCACGCCACTGAGCTGGTACGGATCGCCGGTGCGAAGGGTCGCCGAGGATGAGCCGGTGCTCGCCGTGAGGACGTAGTACGGATCGCGCTCTCGCAGGTCGGAGACCGCCGCCTGGATCAGCATCCCGGCGTATTCGTCCCGATGCTCGGGATCGTCCGCCCAGGCCATCGCCAGAGCGGTCGGAATGGCCTCGGAGGCGTAGGCGGTGTAGAAGCGCAGCTCTTCCACGCGGAGTTCGGCGGCCAATCGGACGCTCTCGGTCGGGAGGAACGGCATCGCGTCGACGGGTTCGGGGAAGCCGGGCAGCCGGATGCCGCGCCGCGGCGACAGGGCTCGCGAAACCACGGTGCCGCCTCGCCACTGGGCCAGCGATTCCCCGAAGTCCGGTCCTTGCGCCAGGAGGATGTCCGCCGCGGAGGCCGGTGTCATGCGCACGGCGCCGCCCACGTTGATCTCCAGCCGATCTTCTCCGGGGCCTGCGATGAGCCGGGGGAGCAGCCCGGTCAGGCCTGGCATCAACCCGGCGGAGAAGACCGCTGCGCGGTCGCCGAAGGTCGAGCCGAGCGCACGGCGGGCTGGTACGTCGCCGGCGACGTCGACGTAGTGCGCGCCCGCGCGCAAAGCTGCCCGGGCGACGGTGTCGAGGATGCGGTAGGAGGGTCCGGCGCAGTTGAGGACCAGATCGGCGCCAGCGCAGAACCTGTTCAAGCTTTCCCGATCATCGATGTCTACATAGGACGTATCGATGTCGTGGAGGTCGCTGAGTTGAGTTCGGCCCCGCTCCGGGTTGCGTCCGCCGACGCGGATCCGGACGTGGCCGGACTCGGCGAGCCGGCGGACGGCCGTTGCGCCGACCTCTCCGTAACCGCCCAGTGCGGCGATGAGCTGATCGGCCATCGTGCCCCTTTCGCAGATCCTGCGTAACAATGATAATCGTTTCCATTAGTTGCCGAACAGAGGGAGCAAACGTGTTCGACGTGATCGTGATCGGCGGTGGGCCCGCCGGGCTCAGCGCCGCGCTCGTGCTGGGTCGACAGCGCCGCCGCGTGCTGGTCGCCGACGGCGGCCAGGTCCGCAACGCACCGGCCGACGAGATGCACATGTACCTCAGCCGGGACGGTTTCTCGCCGCACGAGCTGCTGTCGCTGGGGCGTGCGGAGATCGCTGTCTACCCGAGCATTGAACTGCGGTCCGGCCAGGTCGCCTCGGTTTCCGGTGGCATCGACGACTTCACCGTCGAATTCGCCGACGGAAGCCGTGAGCGGGCACGTCGGCTGATCCTGGCGACCGGGCAGGTCGACGAGCCCTACGACATCCCGGGAGTGCCGGAGCGCTTCGGCCGCAGCATCTTCCATTGCCCCTTCTGCCACGGCTGGGAGGCCACCGGCAAGACCTTGGCGGTGCTCGGTCGCGATGTCCCGCAGGTGATGCTCGGCCTGTACCTGGCCGATCGCTACAGCGACGACGTGGTCGTGGTGACCCACGGCCCGCACGAGCTGCCGGACGAGGTGATCGCCAAGCTGTCCGGCCGCGGGGTGGAGGTGCGCACCAAACCGCTGGCGAAGGTGACCGGGGAACTGGACGCGCTGCAGCTGAACTTCGCCGACGGCTCGACGCTGGAGCGGCAGGCCATTTTCCACCGAGCGCCGACCCGGCAGCGCGCTCCGTTCGCCGCCGATCTCGGGTGCGCGATCCTGGAGGACGGCTGTGTGCAGGTCGACGAGCTGCAGGCCACCACGGTCCCGGGTGTTTCCGCGGCTGGGGACATGGCTCGGGTCCCGGCGGTGCCGGACGCGCTGACGTTGGTCAGTCAGGCCGCTGCCGATGGTGTTCGTGCTGCGGTCTGGGTGGAACAGGGCCTGTTCCGCGCGAGCCTGGCCTGACCCCTGCCGTGAGTGCTTTGGGGTGCGATAACGCCCCAAAGCACTCACGGCATCCGTGGCGGAGCCGGTCAGCGGCTGGGCTCCGCGAGCGCGGCCAGGCCGGCGATCGTCGGGGTTTCGAGGAAGTCCCGGACCGGCACGGTGATTCCGTCCCGGGCGAGTTTGCCGAGCACTCGGACTGCGAGCAGGGAATCTCCGCCCAGAGCGAAGAAGTCGGCCGCGCGGTCCACTCCGCTGATCGCGAGCATTTCCTCCCACACTTCGGCGATCGTGCGTTCCAGGTCGGTTCGCGGTGCGCCGGCCTCTTCGGTTCGGTCTTGGCGTTCGTACCGGCCGACGCGCAGATCCGTCGATTCCGGAGCGTCCGCCGCGTGTGGGAGCGTCACCGGGGCGTCCCAGCTGCCCGGTTCGGCGAGCGTGCGGGCGATGCCGGTCAGCTCGCGGAACATCGCGTCCACCGCGACAGTGTCGAAAAGCTCGTCCACCAGCGAGAACACCAGGAACATCTCGTCGCGCAGCTCGAACATCCGCACTTCCAGCGCGACCTGCGGGGTGCGCAGCTGCTGGTGGTGGTCGGCCATGTCGATGCGCCCCAGCGGACCGGCGGTGTCCGGCACGCGTTCGCCCATGGCCGCGTCCATCCCGAGGGTGCTCTGGAAGACGATGGGCGCGACGGGGCGGTGCGTGCCGCGGCGGCGGCCCAGTTCCCGGGACACCTCGACGCCGCTGATCAGGTTGTGCGCCGCCGATTCGCTGAACCGGCGCTGGTTGTCGGCGGCCAGTCCGGCGAAGGTGGCGCCTTCGGCCAGCTCCACCGGGATGAGCATCGTCGAGGCGAACGCGCCGACGATGCGGTGCACGTCGGGGTGCAGCGGCAAGCGGTTGAGTTGCAAGGAGTTGAGCAGCATGTGGCGGTGTCCGGCCTGGCGGGCCAGCACGATCGCGTAGGCGGTGAACATCGCCGCGGACGGCGTCACCCCGTGCGCGGTGCACTGCTTGCGGAACGCTGCCCAGGTTTCGGCGTCCACAGTGGTCTGGCGGGTGCCCATGAGCTGCGGCCGTACCTCGCGCGGTTCGGCGACCAGCGGCAGGGCCGGTGGCAGCGGGAAGTCGTCGAGGCGGTCCCACCACCAGTCGCGGTCGGCTTCCCACGCGTCGGTGTCGGGCAGCGTCGACACCGAGGTGACGTAGTCGCCGTAATCGACCTCCAGCGGCGGCAGCATCGCGTTCCAGTCGGCCACCAGGGCGAACAGGTCGCGGTAGAAGACGTTCGACGACCAGCCGTCGATGATCAGCAGGCTGACCGCGGTGTGCAGCCGGGCGCGGTCGCTGGGCAGCAGCGTCAGGCGCATCTCCACGCCGGGGCCGCGAGCGGGATCCGGGCCGTTGGTGCTCATCTGAACCCGGGTGGCCGCCACCGCGGCGTCGGCTTCCTCGTCAGGCGCGTCTTGCAGGTCGATCACCTGGAGGGTGGGCACGGCATCGGGGTCGTCGGCGGCGAGGATGTGCTGCCGGCCCTCGGGTAGCACGCGAGCTCGCAGCGTCGGCTGGTGCTGCACGAGTCGGCGCAGTGCGTCCTGGAGCGCTTCCGGGGCCTCGTCCGGGTCGACGCCGGTGAGGCCGATGTCGACGTAGTGGTGCGCGGAGTCGTAGGAGAGTTCCCAGCCGTCTTGCTGGCCGACGAAGTAGCCCTGCTGCAGCGGCAGCAGCGGGAACGGTGCGAGCGGATCGGGGCGCCGGGTCACCTCGACGGGCAGTGCCCGGTCGCTGGATGTGCCGGCGCTGCGGCGGGCGACGAGGTCGGACAACTCGGCGAGGGTGATCTCCACCCGGACGTCGGACAGGGCGAGCGCCACGCCGAGTTTCCGGCGGACCAGGGCGGACATCCGCACGGCGAGCACGGAATCCCCGCCGAGGTTGAGGAAGCTCGACTCCGGCGCCACCTCGTCCAGGCCGAGCAGTTCGGCCCAGATCTCGGCCAGCACGGTGCTGATGTCGGGTTCGGCGGTCATGGTTGCTCCAGTTCGTCGGTTCGGGCGGCGAAGACGTGCTGGCCGAGGGCGGCGAGCGGGTGCGTCGGGGCGGGCAGGTCGAGCAGCGGCGTGTAGCCTGCGTCGGCCAGTTCGCCCAGCCACTCGTCGCGGGTGAGGAAGATGCGGTCGGTACCGGCCCGCACGTCGGTGGCGCCGGGCTGCGGTTCGCCGTCGCGCGGGGACATCAGGAACTGCATCGACGTCATGGCCTGGTAGTGCTCCCGGCACGACTCGATGACCACGAGCAGCCCGCCGGGGGCGAGCAGGTCCCGCAACCGCGCGAGCAGTCGTCCGATGTGGACGGAGTTGTGCAGGACGTTCGCGGCGAGCACGACATCGGCGGAGCCCGGTTGCACGGGTTGGTCCGCGTTGATGTCGAAGATCCCGTAGCGGAGCCGGTCGCCGAACCGCCGCCGCCCGGCGTCCAGGAAGAATCGGGAGACATCGGTGAACAGGTAGTCCACGGGCTCGCCGGCGAGCGCGGGCACGACGGCGGCGGTGGTTCCACCGACACCGGCTCCGAGTTCCAGCACGCGGAGCGGGCCCGATCTGCGTCGGCATTCTCCGCGCAGCAATTCGACCGCTGCCGCGTTGAGGTAGCGGTTGATGACGTTGTCCTTGTAGGCGCCTTCGGCGGTCGAGAGATCCCCGTCGGGGAACAAGAGCGTCTGCACCGCCACCTCGTCGCGGAGCAGGCGGGGGAGCTGCTCGATCGCCGAAACGAAGAACCGGGCCATCTCGGCGGGATATCCCAGGCCCTGGGCGGCTTCGGCCACCAGGGCGGTGGCCTCGGCCGCCTCGGACCGCTGCACAGCGCGCAGGTCGTGGACGAAGCCCGTGTCGTCGTCGCGTTGCAGCAGGCCTTCTTCGTGCAGGGCGGTGAGCCAGCGGCGGAGGATCCAGCGGTGGCGGGGTGCGACGCGCAGCCGGTCGGCGATCTGGTCCCATCGGTGGCGGATGCCCGGCCGGAACAGCCCGTTGCGGCCGAGGGCGCGGGCCATCGCCAACAGGGCGGCGTGGTCGAGCTGCCGCATGAAGCCGGGCAGTACGGATGCGTCGACCTCGCGGATCGCGGCCTCGGCGGATCGAGCGAGGTCTTCCCGGGCGTCAGCAGACATCGAGGCCTCCCGGCGCGACCGTGATCGGCACCGGAGCGTGGCCCGCGCGGCGCAGCTCCCGCCGGGCGACCTCGGCGAGCCTGCGGCGCACGAACCCGTGCAGCGGCTCGTGGGCCGCTCCCGGGCCGGGGATGTCCCGCACCGGCCGGGCGAGGGAGCTGGCGGGCGAGATGACCTCCAGCAGTCGCGGATCGGTCGGATCCAGGCAGACCACTGCGTCCAGATCGCCGATGGCCTGGTGCAGTTCGGCGGCGGTCGTGCCGGCATCGGGGGAGAGCAGCCGGTTGGGGATCTGCTCGATCAGCACCGGCGTCCCGTCGAGGCGGGCACGCAGGGCCGCGATCCTGTTGCCGGTGGGGAGATCCGGCCAGCGGATCACGGTCGGTTCGGCGGCCGGGGTGGCGGGGTCGATGTGGAGCACCGCGTCGAAGCGGTAGCGCGTCAGCTCGGTGTCGGCGCGCATGGTCTTGGCGAAGGCGCCGATTCGGACTTCGCGGCCAGCTTCGGCGGCCACGCGGGCCAGCAGCGCCGGGTCGAAGAGCAGCTCTTCGTCGCGCTCGGCACGTTCGTCCAGTTCCGCGTCTGTGGCCGCGGCGCCGAGCCAGCGGTGGTGGTCGTGCAGCAGTCCGGCGTGGCGGACGTCGCCGATGACGACGCTGCCACCCGGCGCGACCATGCCGATCGCGTCGTGCACGACCGCACGCAGGTATTCGACGCTGGGGAAGCACTGCGTGACGGAGTTGAGCAGCACACAGTCAGGCTGAGCTCTGGGAAAGGCCGCTGCGATGGCCTCCTGCACTGGAGCGCTTCGCGCCTCGTGCGCGGCGGCCTGCACGATCTCGACGCCCTTCGGAGCTGATGCGGACAGTTTCCGAACGGCATCAGCGGCTACGTCGGTGCCGACGTACGCGTCGACGTGTGGATGCAGGCGGTGCATGAGCATGCCTGTGCCGCAACCGAGTTCGAGCACCCGACGGGGTTTGTTGCGCAGCACGAGTTCGACGGTGTGGCGCAGCCAGTCGGTCATGTGCTCCACCGGGAACGGCTCGCCGGTGTCCGACGCCCGCCAACCCGACAAGTCCAGGTCGTCGGCATGTCGTGCCGATGCCTGGGAGTAGGTCCAGTCGTAGACCTCGCTCCACTGGTCGAGGTGCTCGGTGAGCAGCCCGCCCGGCGTCGGCCGCACGACCAGCGCATCGCGAGCTGGGACGAGCCGCACCGCCTCGTCGTCCACTTCGGCCGCCGCGATCCAGGGGTGGGCGCTGAGGTGCTCGGCCGCTCGCCACAGCGCGGCTGCGCTGTCTGCGGACGTGGTGTCGTCACCGGGCACGGGTTTCCTCCGATCTGTCAGAACTGATGGGTGCTAAGCCGCGCTGGTGCAGCCGGAGCGTGCGATCGGCACGGTCGCCGATCGTCCGGTCGTGCGTGACCAGCAGGACAGCGAGGCCGCCGGTGCGCAGCCGGTCGAGGAGATCGAGCACGTCGTGGGCTGTGGCGTCGTCGAGTGCGGACGTGATCTCGTCGGCCAGGAGCACGTCGGGTTCGGCGGCGAGAGCCCGTGCGAGGGACACGCGTTGGCGTTGCCCGCCGGAGAGCTCGCGCGGAAAGCGTTTCGCGGCACCTTCGAGCCCCACCAAGCGCAGCAGGTCGTCGGCTCGTTTCCGAGCGTCGGCGGGAGAAACGTCGCGCAGCAGCTGCGCGGTTCGGGCGATTGTGGAGCCGACGCGGTGCGCCGGGTTGAGCGCGTTGGCGGGGTCCTGCGCGATGAACTGCACAGCGCGCAGCTGGGAGCGGGACCGGTGCTCGACTTGAGCCGGGAGCGGTTCGCCCAGCCACCGGACTTCGCCCGAATCTGGCACGTGCAACCCGGCCAACGCCCGCAGCATCGTGCTCTTGCCACAACCGGATGGCCCCAGCACGGCCACGAGCTCGTGCCGGTGGAGCTCGAAAGCACCGCTGTCGAGCAGCGTCGTGCCGCCTTGCGAGATCGTCAGCTGGGACGCCGAGAACACCGGTGCAGTCGATCTCCCCACGTTCGTTCGGTCAGCAGTGCGCCTCGTCGCCTCCCCGAACGAGACGACGCGATCGCTCAGCCGGGACACGAACTCGCGGTCGTGCGAGACCACCAGCGTCACCGAGCGTCCGTCGGCACGTCGGTTCGCAATCGCCCGCACGACCAGTTCGAGGGCGTCCGGATCCAGGCCGGTCGTCGGCTCGTCGAGCACCAGCAACTCCGGATCACCCGCCAGCGCGCGGGCCAGGGCGACGCGTTGCGCCTGCCCGCCGGAGAGCTGATGCGGACGCCGCCGCCACAGCCGGGCGCTGTCGAGCCCGAGATCATCGAGCGCCCGCTGGACCAGCTGCGCGTCTGGCGCGCCTTCGGCGACCAGGGAATGCACTCGTTGCACGGGGTTCAGCGCAGCGGCGGGATCTTGACCGACGATGCCCGCCACGGTTCGCCGCCAGCGCCGCGCAGCGCTTCCAGGTGCGACCGTCCGGCCAGCCCAACGGACCGTGCCGCTCGCCCGGCGCAATCCTGCTGGCAAGGCGTCCAGCAACGCGTGCAGCAGGGTGGATTTCCCGCTGCCTGACGGGCCGACCACCGCGACGACCTCACCGGCGGCGGCGTGCAGCGAGACGTCCGAGATCACCGCACGCCCACGCCGGTCGAGCACGGTCATCCCGTCTACTTCCAAGACGCTCATGCCGACCTCCTGCCGACCAGCGCCGCCGCAGCGGCGACACCAGCGGTCACCACCGCCAAGGCTGCGGCGGGGGCGATCACGCCTGCGGGGTTGAGCCCGGAACCGGGCAGGTTTTCGCGGATCATCAGCGCCCAATCGGCATCCGGTGGCTGGGCGCCGAAGCCGAGCAGGCTCAGCGCGGCGGCGACCTGCATCGCGACCACGAAGCGCATCCCGGCATCGGCCGATACCAGGCCGGCCATCGACGGCAGTACCTCCCGGAGAAGGAGCGCCGCACCGCGTTCGCCCCGGCAGCGGGCCGCCTCGACGTACCCGGAGCGGCGGGACAACCGGATGGCGTCGCGGACCACCCGCAGGGTCAGCGGCGTGCCGCCGCAGACGGTCGCGGCCACGACAGCCGCCTCACCGGGCAGCGAAACGGCCAGCACCAGCGCGACGAGCAACAGGGGAGTGGCGAGCAGCAGGTCGGCGAGCGCGGTCAGCAGCCGGGAAGCCCGGCCGTCCGTCCAGCCGGCGAACAGGCCTCCGGCGACACCGAGCGACGTCGCCAGCAGCGCGGCGAGCATCGCGATCAGGACGAGGTCCCGGCCGCCGGAGAGCACCCGCGACAGCACGTCCCGGCCGAGCCCATCGGTGCCGAGGAGCGCGCCTGAACCCGGAGGTGCGTGCGGCACGGCGATGATCTCGGTGGGGACGTGCGGAGCGAGCACGCCGCCCAAGAGAGCCATGCACACCACGGCGACCGAAAGGCCGCAGATCGTCCGCTTCATCCGGTGCCGCCCGGAATCAGGTCGGCCAGCCACAGCCCGGCGAGCACGACCGTGGCACCGAGCACCGCCACGGCCTGAACGGTCGGCACATCGCGGCTGGCGACCGAACTGACCAGCAGCTCGCCCAAGCCGTTGTAGCCGAAGACGGTCTCCACCACGGCTGCCCCCGCGATCAGCCCACCGGCGATGATCGCGAGGATGCGCAGCAGCGGTGCGAGCAGCAGAGGAAGGACGTGCCGTGCCGCAACGAGCCAGCGCGGGACACCTCGCAGGACGGCGTCGCCGACGTGAGGCAACTGCCGGACGTCGGCCACCGCTCCGGCGAACACGCCCGCGCCGTACGCCGCGGCCGGCAGAGCCAGGGACAGCGTCGGCAGTACCAGGAGTTCTGGTTGCCGCCACGGCGACTGTCCAATGGGGAGCAGCGAAACCCTGGGCAACCAATGGAGAAGCCCGGAGAACAGTGCGACCAGCGCTCCGGCCACCACGACCTGCGGCACGCCGGCGGCAGCCGCGATCGCACCGCTCGCCGGAGCCCGCAAGCGCGGCGAGCTGCCCGCCCACGCCACCAGCAGCATCAGCGGCACCGCGACCGCCAATGCGAGACCGGTCAGCAGCAGCGTCGCGGGCAGTCGTTCGGCGATCAGGTCCGACACCGGTCGGTCGCTGATCAGCGACCGACCGGCGTCACCGCGCAGCAAACCCGCCAACCAGCGGCCGAAGCGCTGCCACACCGGATCGTCCAGCCCGGCCTGCGCGCGCAGCCCGGCCAGCTCCGCATCGCTGGCCCGGCCACGGGTCCTGGCCTGCGCCGCGTCGCCGGGCAGCAGCTCGGTCGCGGCGAAGACCAGGACGGCGACCGCGAGCAGCAACAGGGCGCTGCGCGCGGTCGAGCGGAGCAGTGACGGGATCACGTGGCGTTGATCCGGACCTGGTCGATGAACAACCGCTGGAACCCCGGCCCCGTGGGCAGCCCCGCCACCTGCGGGCGCGCCAAGTCGAGGCCGTCGCCGGCGCCCCACACCACGTAGCCGCCCTCGTCACGCACCTGCTGCTGCAACCGGCCCAGCTGCGCGCCGCGCCCGGCTTCGTCGGGCGTGGCGAGGGCCGCGTCGAAGCCGCGGTCCCAGTCCGGCCGGTACCACGCCGTCTCGTTCGTCGGCGACGTCGACAGCAACGCCACCCGCGCCAGGTCGAGGAACGGGATCCCGCCGAGGTAGCTGACGTAGAAGTCGGCCTGCGAATAGACCTGGGTCCAGTAGGTGTCCTGCGGTTCCACCTGCACCCGGACCCGGATGCCGGCGGCCTTGAGCTGGTCGGCGAGCAGCGTCGCGGCGGTGTCCATGCCCGGATAGGCCGTCGTCGTCCGCAGCATGAGGTCCAAGCCGCCCGCATGCCCGGCGTCGGCCAGCAGCTGTCGTGCCCGGTCGAGTTCGCGCGCCCGTTGCGGTGGCGCCGGGGCGGTCGGATCGGCCGGGGTGAGCAGGTCGTTGCCGATCGCGCCCTGGCCGAGGAAGACGGTGTCCACCAACTGCTTGCGGTCCACGGCGAGCTTGATCGCCTCGCGCACCCGGGGGTCGTCGAACGGAGCCCGGTCCAGGCGCATGACCACCGGATACACCGTCACTGCCGGCCGGTGCACGACCTGCAGGCCGTCCTGTTCGGACTGCCGCGCGGTCGCCGGGTTCACGCTGCCGGCCACATCGGCCTGCCCGGCCGCGACCGCGTCGGCCCGCGCTTGGGGGTCGGCGATCGCGCGGATCTCGATGCGCCGCAGCGGCGGGCGCGGACCCCACCAGCGATCGTTGCGTTCCAGCACGGCGTTGGCGGCGTCGCCGCCGGCCATCCGGAACGGGCCGGAACCGGCGACCGGGCGGGAGAAGTCGGTGCTGTCCTCGGGGACCACGAAGGTCGCAGACTCCAGCGCCTTGCCGACCTCGGCGAACGGCTTGTGCGTCACCAGGTTCAGTGAGTGCTGATCGACCACAGTGGACGCAGCGAGGTCGAACATGGCCATCCGGCCGTAGTTCTCGGCGGCCTTGTCCTGCATCCGGCGCAGCGAGAACAACACGTCGGCGGCCCGCACCGGCCGACCGTCGGTGAAGGTCGCGTCCGGGCGCAGCACGAGAGTCCAGCGCGTCAGGGTCGTGTCCGGCGTCCAGGATGTCGCCAGCCGGGGCTGGGTGCTGCCGTCCGCACCGGGCACGGTGAGCACGTCGTAGAGCAGCGCGAAGCGCATGGCGTCGGACTCGTTGCCGAGCCCGCCGTGCGGATCGTTGCTGGCCGCCGCCGGAGCGCCGACCGCCGCGTAGCGGAGCGTGTCGGTGCTCGTGCCCGGAGTGCTGCTGGCGGCGCAACCGGTGGCCACCAGTGCGGTGGCCAGGGCTGCGCCGAGGACGAACTGTCGTCGTTGCATCGAGGTCCTTCGTCGGTTCGGGATCCGTGCGCCTTCCGGCCGTGGCAGAAGACGCACGGGGGGTGGATCAGAGCCGGTCCAGCGCCGTTTTCAGCGCTTCGTTGATCGCTGCCGCCACCTGCGTGATCGCCGGTGGGCTCAGCAGCGAGTAGTGGTGGGCGTCGACGCCCACCACGTCCAGCGGGCCGGCCAGGTGGCGGCCCCAGCCCAGGTCCGCCAGGCCGGGCGGGGTGTCGTCGACGCCCATGCCCACGCCGGAGTTGCGCGGTGCCGGGCGATCAGCACGGACCAGCAGCGTCCTGGTGCTCTTGTCGTCCAGCCGCCCGGGTTCGTGGTCGGCCAGCGCCCGCAGGTGCCGACCGAACACCGAGACCCGCCGGCGGGCGCTGTCACGGCGCCCGAGCAGCCGGGCGGCCCGCAGCCGCCGGTCGATCTCGTCCCAGCGCTGATCGGCCGGGAGCTCCCGGATCGCCTCGATGACCGCCGAGGCGCCCAAATCGGGGCCCACGCCGAGGTCGGCGCCGACGAATCCCTCCAGCGCGCCCAGGAAACGCCGGATGACGGCCAGCTCCACCTCGTCCGCGGTGCCGTCGATGTGCGTGATGTAGCTCGGGTCGTTGGAGTCGAGCATCACCAGCAGCTCGGTCCGCTCACCAAGCGCGCGGAGCCGGCGGGCCATCTCCTGCGCGAGATCACCGCCCATCGACCAGCCGCCGAGCAGGTAGGGGCCGTGTTGCTGCGTCCGGCGCACCACGTCGAGGAAGCGCGCGGCCATCCCACCGATGTCGGTGGCGCCGCGGCCGTCGACGAGCTCCGGATCGGTCAGCGCCACCACGTCGACCCGGTCGTCGAGCAGCCGGGCGAGTTCGGCGTAGCACACCACGTCACCGCCGGACGGGTGCATCAGGAACAGCGTGTGCCGACCACCGCTCGGCCGGACAGGCAAGGCGATGTCCTCGTCGGCGACGTCCGCGCCGTCCCATGCGGACGGATCGGTGGCCAGCTGCTCAACGCGCTGGACGTAGTCGGCGAAGGCGCAGTCGAGCTGATCCGGTGACAGGACCGGTTCGAGAGCGTCCCACTGCAGCAAGAGCTGTCCGCCCTGTTCCAGCGCCTGGTGGTCCAGCAGTGTCTGGGGCGTCTGGCTGAGCGCCGCCACCTGGGTGCCGGCCCACTCCGGGTCGTGTTCCGCGCCGATGACGTCCTGCAGCCCCAGCGCGCTGGTGAACACCACGGGCACCGAGCCCCGGCGGCCGAGGCGGGACGACCGCTCGGCCAGCACTTCGAGGCCCGAGAAGTCCCGGTGGTCCAGGTCGGCGAACAGCAGGGCCTGCGCGGCCCGAGCCCGTTCCAGGAAGGTGGCGGGCCGGGAGTGGTCCACCGCGTGCAGCACCAGCGACGTGAAGTCACCGACCACTTCGGACACTTGCGGGTGGATGTCCGGGCGGTCGAACAACGTCAGCATGATCGAGAACCGGTCGCTGCCGGACCACGCCGAAAGCGTCTCGGCGTAGGCGGTGAGCAGTGCGGCCGTGGGCGTCACCCGGTGCCGGGCGGCTGCGGCCTGCAATGCGGCCCAGTCGTCCGGTTCCAGTGTCGCGGCCCGCCGGACGAATCGCGTCGGCGCCTCGGATTCGCACACAGGCAGCGCGGGGGCGCCGGGTAGCGAGTCGAGCTTGTCGCGCCAGTAGGCGGCGGCCTGCTGCCCGCGTTCGCCTTGGTGCCGCTGCTCCAGCGCCGCCGCGCACGAGGCGAAGTCGACGCCGATGCCCGGCAGCGGCTGATCCGGGGACCGGTAGAAGTGCCGTAGCTCGCGGTCGATGATCCACCAGCTCGCCGCGTCGCAGATCAGCACGTCCACTCCGATGAACAACCGGACCCGGCCACCGGGCAGTCGCGCCGCCTGGACCTGTACCAGCGGCCACCGATCCGCAGGTCCCGGCTGGCGGCTGATGCGCTCGCGCAGCCGCTCCAGCCGGGCCGCCCTGCGCTCGTCCGGCAGCGAGGTCAGGTCGTGCACGCGGATGCGGTAGGCGGGCACGTCGTCGAGCACCTTCGCCACGCCCTGCGGGGTGATGATGGTCCGCAGCATGGAGTGGCGCGCGAGCACCTGGTTCCAGGCCCGTTCGTACCTGTCGACGTCGAGGCCCTGGCAGTCGTACTCCAGGTAGAAGTGGCAGGGCACGTCGCCCCATTCGTAGCCGCCGTCGCGGCCCACCCAGTAGGCGTGCTGCACGCGCGTCAGCGGGAACGTGCCGTCCGGGGCCGTGGCCTCCACCGTCAGCGGGGGAGCGGGTTCAGGTGCGGGACCGGCTGTGCTGATGCGGGCGGCGATGGCAGCGACGGTCGGCTGGGCGAGCAGATCGCGCAGCCGCAGATCAACGCCGAAGCGCTCCCGCACCGCCGCCAGCATCCGCGTCGCCAGCAGGGAATGCCCGCCGAGCAGGAAGAAATCCGCATCGGCCGAGGTCACCGGCGACCCGAACAGCTCGCTCCACAGCTCGGCGACCGCGCCTTCGACGGGATCGGCCAGGTTCCCGGCAGTCTCGCCGCGTTCGGTGAAGGCGGCCTGCGCCATCCGGTCGGCCAGCCCGGTAGCGGCGACCGCCACCACCGGCGGCGTCGCGCCGGCGAGGAGCCGGTCCAGCGCGGCCATACCGGTCTCGGCATCCAGCGCGTGGTCGAGCACGACCGTGCGCTCCGAGCCCAGCGGGCCGACCCGCCAGCCGTCCCACACCGCGCTCACCCAACGGGTCGAGCCGTCACCGGCGGACATCGCCAGCGCATCGAGGAAGCCGTTGGCCGCCGCGTACGGGCCCATACCGATGCCACCGACCAGCGTCGTCACCGACGACATCAGCAACACCGTGCGAGGCCGCAGCTCGGCCGGAAGCTCGTCGATCGCCGCGCGTAGCGCGAGCGCTCCGCCGGCCTTGGCGGTGATGTGCGCGGTGATGTGCTCAGCGGTGGTTTCCCGCAGTGGTGTCGCCGCGGTGGTCGCGACGACGCCCGCCGCGTGGATCACGACGTCGAGGCACCCTTCTCGGGACAGTTCTTGCAGGAGTGCCGTCGTGCCAGGAACATCCGCGGCATCAAGCGCACGAACCTCGATCCTGGCGCCAGTTGCGGTCAGCCGCTGGATGGCCTGATGCCGTTGTTCCGCGGCCCTGCCGGGTTCCGGCCGGGCGGGCAGACCGGTGCGTGAGGTGATCACGACTCGGTACCCGTTGTGCGCGAGGTGTTCGGCTGCGGTCAGCCCGACATCGCCCAGCCCACCCGTGATCAGCGCGGTCCGACCGGTCTGCGGTGTGGGGATGGCTCTGCGCGGCCGCCACGGCACGATCGTCCGCAGCCACCGCGAACCGCCTCGCACCGCCATTTCCGAGCCGGAGGATCGCTCCGTGTCACTGAGGTCGGCGAGCTCCGCCACGACTGCTGCGGCGTCCTCCGAGCCGGTCGGAAGGTCGAGCGTGCGCCACCGCAGGCCGCGCAGTTCCTGGCCGAGCACCCGTGGGAGAACGCGAAGCGCACCCTGCACAGGGTCGGGCCGGTCTTGGCTGTCGACCTGTTCAGCGCCCCTGGTGACCTGCAGCAGCAGCGGCGGCACCGGTTCCAGTTCGGAAAGGGCACGCGCCAGTTCGGCGTGGCGGAGGATTCCGGTCGTCACATCCTCGCCGGCGCCGTCTGCGAGCACGAGCACACCAGCGCCGGGCTCGGTGACGCCACTGAGTTCGTCGACGGTGACGCAGTCGGCGCCCTGCGTCTTCAGCTCCCGCTGCACAGCAGCGGCCAAGGCATCGTCTGCAGCAGCGGCGAGCACCCAGCGTCCAGGCAAGGAGGCTGGTTGATCGGCCGGCGGAAGCTGCTGCCAGCGCGCGATCTGCAGCGGCTCTGCGGGATCGGGCTCGACTTCGGTGCGGGCCTGGCGGGGTTCGGTCGGATCGATCCACAGCTTCCGCCGCTGGAAGGCGTAACCCGGCGCGGCGATTCGGCGACGCGGCGCGGTGTGCTGAGCGGCGAAGTCGACGTCGTGCCCGTGCGCCCACAGCTGGCCGACGGCATCGCGGATGGAGATCACCTCGTCGGGCTCTTCCGTGGTGAAGGTGGTCAGAGCGGTGTGCAGCGCGGCGAGACTGTTGCGCCGCGCGAGGCCGGCGAGCGCACTGCCCGGCCCGACCTGCAGCACGATCGCCGGGGTTTCGTGGTCGACGGCGGTGTGCAGTGCATCGGAGAACCGCACGGTGTTCCGCAGCTGGCGAACCCAGTGGTCTGCCGTGCTCAGCTCCGCATCCGCGTAGGTGCCGGTGACGGTCGTGACCATCGGCACGGCCGGTGAGCGAGGCGGCAGGCCTTCGGCGGCGGCCCGAAGCGCCGGCATCGCGGGCTCCACCAACCGCGAGTGCAGTGCCGCGTCGATGTGGAGCAATGCCGATCGGCTGTTGTCGTCCAAGCCGGCGGCGAGTGCTTCGACGGCCGGTCGCGGTCCGGAAACCACGCAGGAATCCGGTGCGTTGACCGCGGCGAGGTCGATTTCGGGGTGGCTGGTGAGCAGGTCGGCCACTTCGGTTTCCGGGAGCTGGATCGCGAGCATGCTCCCGTTACCTGCGGCACGAGAGGCCCTGGTGCAGCGGACCGCGACGAGGCGGGCGGCGTCCGGAAGTGAGAGACCACCGGCCACCACGGCGGCGGTGTACTCGCCGAGGCTGTGCCCGAGCACCACGTCCGGTCGCACGCCCCAGGAGCCGAGCAGCCGGGCGGTCGCCAAGGACACCGCGAACAGAGCGGGAAGGCCGTAGGCCGCGTCGCGGACGCGTTCCTGCGCGGCTTCGCCGATCACAGCCTCGCGGATATCGGCTCCCAGCAAGGGATGCAGCAGTTCGGCGCATTCGTCGACGCAGTCCCGGAACACCGATTCCTCGGCGTAAAGCCGCGACCCCATGCCCGGGTACTGGCTTCCGGCACCGGGAAAGGCGAACACCACGCGCGGTTGGCCGGACAGGGCTTGCACCGCAGCCCCGTTCCGCAAAGCCGCGAGATCACCGTCGCGCACGGCCCTGGCGACGCGGAAGGGCAGCACCGGTCGTCCGGACTGGAGTGTGTGGGCGAGATCCGACGCATCCAGCGATTCGGCTTCGGCGATGGCCGCTGCGGTCTGCTCAGCGGCGGCGCGGCTGTGCGCGGACACCGTCAAGATCTGTGGGCGGGGATCCGGTTGCAATGCCGGTTGGTTGGGCGCGGGGCCGAGCACGACATGGCAGTTCGTACCGCCGATGCCGAACGAGCTGACGCCGGCGAATTCCGGGCCTTGCCACGGCTTGGTCTCGGTGATGACCTCGAATGGTGAGCCGGCCAGCTGCAGCAGGTCGTTGACCGGTTCGGCGTGCAGCGACGCCGGCAGGATCCCGTGCTGGACCGCCAACACCGTCTTGATGAATGAGGCGATGCCCGCCGCGGTGTTGGCGTGCCCGATGTTGCTTTTGACCGACCCCAGCCCGCACCACGCCGGACCGGAGTCGCCGAAGATCCGCCGCAGCGCAGCAGTTTCGACCGGGTCGCCCAGCCGCGTCGCGGTCCCGTGGGCCTCGACG
Organism: Saccharopolyspora sp. NPDC050642; assembly: GCF_040654735.1. Lineage (NCBI taxonomy): Bacteria > Bacillati > Actinomycetota > Actinomycetes > Pseudonocardiales > Pseudonocardiaceae > Saccharopolyspora > Saccharopolyspora sp. NPDC050642. Next base: position 25,733 of record NZ_JBFAIN010000061.1, read on the forward strand.
TAGCCGATCTGCCGGGGATCGACATCGGCGATGACTTGTGCCTCGGCGATCACCCGCGCTTGCCCGCGCAGTGACGGAGCGGTGAATCCGGCTTTGTCGGCGCCGTCGTTGTTGACCGCCGAACCGCGCAGCACAGCCAGCACCGGATCGCCGTCGGCCAGCGCATCGGCCAGCCGCCGCAGCACGACGGCGCCGACACCCTGCGAGTAGACGATGCCGCTGCCGTCAGCGGAGAAGGGCCGCACCTTGCCGTCGGCGGAGTAGATGCCCTCGGCCACGTGCAGGTAGCCATGTCCCTGCGGCACGATCAGCGACACGCCACCCGCGACGGCGGTGTCGCATTCCTCGTTGAGCAGCGACTGCGCAGCGGTGTGCACGGCGACCAGCGACGTCGAGCACGTCGTGTTCATCGCTATGGCCGGGCCGGTCAGGTTCAACCGGTAGGCCACCTGCAGCGGCAGGTAATCGGCGTGCGTGGCCATCGCGGTCTGCAGGCTGCCCACAGGATCGGCACCGCCACCGGTCGGGCTCCACCGGTCGGCGAGGTTGCTGGCCAGGTAGGAGCTGTGCGCGGCCCCGGCGAAAACCCCGACCGACCCGGCACCGAGCCCGCAGCCGTACCCGGCCTGCTCAAGCGCCTGCCACGCGGCCTCCAGGAAAAGCCGTTGCTGCGGATCGAGCAGCGCGGCTTCGGCATCGGTGAGGCCGAACGGCTCGGGGTCGAACATGTCCTGTCCGTCGATCAGCCCGCCGACCGGCACGTAGTCCGGACGGGCGCGCAGCCGCTGCGGAACACCGCGGGCCGCCAGCTCCGATTCGGTGAAGCGGGTGAGCCCTTCGCGACCCGCGACGAGCATGTCCCAGAACGCAGCGGCATCCGACGCGCCCGGGAAGCGGCAGGCCAGACCCGTGACGGCGATCATCGGGCCAACTCCGCTGCGCGAGCGCGGGCGGCGCGGCGGCCCGAAACCGGCGAGGCGGGCCGAGCGGGGGCCGGTTCCGTTCGCTGCGCGATCACTGCGGCCAGGTCGCGGACCGTGGGGTTGGCCAGAAAGTCGACCACCGTGAGGTTCGGATCGAGTTCCGCGCTGAGCCTGCGCTGGGCTTGGACCAGGGTGAGCGACGTTGCGCCCAGCTCGAAGAACTGGGTCGTGGGGTCCACATCGGACTTCAAGAGCTCGCCGAACACCTGCTGGACGGCCGCCTCGGCCTCCGCCGCCTGCCTCGGCAATGCTGCCGGAGGCGGCGGAGAGGGTGGTGGCGTAGCGGGCGCGGCAGCCGGCGACGGGACCACCGCCAGTGGTGCGGCTGAAGCCGCGTCGCGGGTGAAAGTGAGCTCGAGGAGGGCCCCGTCCCGCAACCGCTCGGTCGTGCGCAGGCCGGCGGCCACGGCGGCCGACAGCAGCTGCTTGCCGCCTTCACCCGCCGCGGAGAGCGCATCTGCCAGCGACAACGCGCCGGGCGAGAAAGTGATCGCGACATCCAGGCCGCGGGCGGTGGCGTCGTTGAGCGCCGCGTCGAACCCGAACGCGACACTCCGTTCGACGGGCTGGTCGGCTTCGAGATCGGGCCGCGAATCGGCCACCGCAGGAGTCGCGACGGGCACACCGGCGGCATCGTTCGCGGCATCTCGTCGGTACGGGTTCTCCAACGCCTTGTAATCGATCTTCCCGTTGGCGGTGACCGGGAATTCGTCCATCGTGACGAAACGGGTGGGCACCATGTACTCGGGAAGGTTCTCGCGCAGGCGCCGGCGCATGTCCTCATCGGTCATCTTGGCGTCGGCATGTCGGACGACGTAGGCCACCAGGCGGGGCCTGTCGTCGGGGCCCGGCACCGACAGCGCCACCGACTTGCGAATCCCGGACAGCCGGTCCAGCACGGATTCGACTTCACCCAGTTCGATGCGATGTGCTCGGATCTTGACCTGCCGGTCCAGCCGCCCGAGGAACTCGATCGTCCCGTCGTGGCGCCAGCGCCCCATGTCACCGGTGCGGTAGAGCCGCAGGCCCAGCTGCGGGTGGGTGATGAACCGGTCGGCGGTCTGCTTCGGATCCCCGACGTAGCCGCGCGCCAGGCCGCCGCCGCCGATGTGCAGTTCACCGGGCTCGCCGACGGGCTGCGGGCGGCCGTGCTCGTCGAGGATGTGGAACAGCTGTCCCCGAAGCGCGCGACCGTAGGGAATGCTGCGCCACCCGGGCTCCACGGCGCCGATGGGATGGCAGATCGACCAGATCGACGCCTCGGTCGCGCCGCCGAGGCTGACGATCTGCGCGTTCGGGGCGAGCGCGCGAAGCCGGTCCGGCAGTGTGACTGGGATCCAGTCCCCGGACAGGAACACCAACCGCAGCGGTGCGAACGCCTCCCGGGCCAGCTCGGGGTCGACCTCGGCGTACTCCACCAGCATTTCCATCAACGGCGGAGCGGTATTCCACAACGTCACCCGGTGCTGACGCATCAGTTCCAGCCAATGGCCCGGGTCGTGCTGCCGCTCGGCGTCGGGAAGCACCAGAGCTCCGCCGACCCCGAGCACGGCGAAGATGTCGTGCACGGACAGGTCGAAGCTGACCGCCGACAGCGCCAGCATCCGGTCCTCGGTGCCGATCGGGAAGCGGTCGACGAGGTCGTCGATCGTGGTGCGGGCGGCCCGGTGCTCGATCGCGACACCCTTGGGGAGCCCGGTGGAGCCGGACGTGAAGATGACATAGGCCAGGTCCTCTGGTTCCGGCCGCCGCAACGCCGGCGTTTCCGCCGCTTCATCGAGAAGCGCGCCGCTTTCCGGTAAGCGGTGCACCGTGACGTCTTCGGGCCATTCCACCTGTGTGCTGGGGCCTACCACGGCATGCCGGATGCCGGCCTGGGCGCAGGCGGAGGCGATGCGGTTCCCCGGCCACGACGGCTCGACCGGAACATATCCCGCACCGCTGGCGCACACCCCGAGGATCGCGGTGATCTGCGCCGCGCTCTTCTCGACCGAGACCGCGACGAGATCACCCGGACCGACACCGGCTGACGCGAGCACAGCAGCCGTCTGCGCAGCGTTCGACGAAATCTCCTTGTGGCTGAGTGAATTCTCGGTGTCCAGGAGAGCTGCCTCGTCGGGACATCGTTCGGCGGCTGCCCGCAGCGGATCGTCGAGCAGCGAGCCGACCGGGCCGAACGGTGCACTCGTCAGCTTTTCCACCGGCAGGAACGATGGGTCCCAGCCAAGGGTGGTGTCGCTCCAGGCCGCGGGGTCGTGGGCCAGCCGGTGCAGCAGCCGGGTGTGGGCGTCGAGCATGCCGCTGACGAAGCCTTCGGGGAAGGCGCCGTCGACCGAGTCCCAGCACAGTTTCAGGGCGCCGCTTTCGGCATAGACGATGTGGTCCAGCAACACCTGCGGGGTTTGCGAGATGCCGAAGACCTCTGCTCCGAGCCACCCGGCCGGATTGCCTTGTTCATCGGACAGTCCCAGCCCGCTGGTGAAGACGACGGGGTACTTCGGTGTCGTCGTGGGTTCCCCGGCGGAGTGCTGCGCCTCCATGCCGGACACCGCCCGGTGGTCCAGGTCGGCCCAGAACTGCCGGTTCGCGCGCGTCGCGTAGTCGGCGAAACCCGCCCACCGTGCGGGATCTAGCTCGGGCATCGCGACGAGCGCGGTCGAGGTGAAGTCGCCGATCAACGATTCCAGGTCGGGGTCGTCGGGCCGGTCGAACAGCGTGGTGTTCAGGCAGAACGGCTCCGTGGCTCCCCACCGAGCCAGGGTGAGTCCGAAAGCCGCGAGCAGCACCCCGGTCGGGCTGAGACCGTGCTCGGCCGCACTCGCGCGCAGCGCCTCCCAGTCCGCCGGCGCCAGCGTCGTCGACGCCCTGCTGAACCGGTGGTTGCGCACCTGGTCGACGTTGCACGCCAACGGCAGGACCGGGCCGGGCGGAAGCGACGGGGCACGTTCCGCCCAGTAGGCACGATCACGATCCCGGCGCCGCTGCTCGTCAGCGTCGGACTCCCGCTTGCGGACCACATCGGCGAAAGTCGTGCGCGGTGCGGGCAGCTCTGCGGACGGATCCTCGACCAAGGTGCCCCATTCGGCGAGCAACTGCATCAACCCGGCCAGGTCCAGTGCGAGCACGTCGATGCCCATGCACAGCCGTGTCCGGCCATCTGGCAGCAGGATCGCCTGGATATCGAACAACGGCCAGCGGTCGGCCGGGCGCACCTGGTGCGACCATGCTTGCCGCAACTCGGCGGCGGTGCGTTCGGCGGTCGCCAGGTCAACGCCCCGCAGGTCGGTGATGGGAATCTCGTAGCGCGGCACGGAATCCAGCACGCGCTGCCGGGCGTCTTCACCCACGACCATGCGCAGCATCGGATGCCGTCGAACCAACGTGTTCCACGCCGAGGTCAGGCGGTCCAGATCGGATTCCGGGGCTGCGGCAGGGATCCGGTCGTACTCCCGGTAGAAGAAAGTCGCCACCCCGCCGAGCGGGAACGCCGAGTCGCGGCCGACCCAGTAGGCCGACTGGATCGGGGTGAGCGGGAACGACCCGGTGGCCTCACCCGGCTCGACCACGCCCTCGGTGATCGAGCGAACCGTTGCCGCGCCGAGGAATGCGGTGAGCGGGAGATCGAGCCCGAACTCCTCGCGAAGGCGCCGCCGCAGCCGCACCGCGGTGAACGACTCCAGGCCCAGCTCGACGAGGGGCGTGTCGGTCTCGATCGAGCCGGTGGGCACGCCCATCACCTCGGCGAGGGCCGCGGCCACGTCATCGAGGTCGACCGACGGTGCCGTCGGGGTCGCGCTCATGGTCCTCCTTCGGACGCAGGAGAGGTCGGATTTTGATCACAGAGCGTCAACGCACTGGACAAAGGAAACGACAATCGTTTTCAATTATGAACCGAACGATCACGGCCGTGTCAAGGGCGAACACGAGCGGTGATCGCCGGTGACACCAAGTCGATGGAGGGCTTGTGCTGGAGCAGTGGGAATCGGCGCTGCGCTGCTATGACCCGAGGCCTGCGGCCCGGATGCGGCTGTTCTGCCTGCCGCACGCCGGAGGTGCGGCGAGCTTCTTCCGGTCGTGGTCGTCGTCGCTGCCGCCGGACATCGAGCTCTGCGCGATCCAGTACCCGGGACGGGAAGATCGCTGGAACGTACCGGCGCGTGGTGCGATGCCGGACCTTGTCGAGGACATCGTCGCTAGTATTGGCGATCGTCTGGACCGGCCGTTCGTCCTGTTCGGGCACAGCTTGGGCGCTACTGTCGCCTACGAGACCGCGCAGGCGTTGCGTCGCCAACTGGGCCGAGAACCGGGGCATCTCCTCGTCTCGGCGAAAGAGCCGCCTCAGCATCATCGCGCGGACGACTTCCACCACGGCTCGGATGACGAACTGTGCGCCGAATTGGCCCAGCTGATGCCCGACCGCGCGGACGTGCTCGCGCATCCAGAGGTGCGAAGTCTCCTCCTGCCGGTGGTCCGCGCGGACTACCAGGTGAACGAGACCTACCGGCCGACGAGGGATCCACTGCTCAATTGCCCCATCACGGCATTCTGCGCCGCCGCCGACACCGAGACGACCCTGGTCGAGGTGCAGGGCTGGCGGCAGCTCACCCGGGGCCGATGTGACGTGGTGCTCCTGCGGGGTGATCACTTCTACCTCGCGTCCCGGCAACGTGACCCGATCCTGGCCGCGATCCGCCGCGCGGCAGCGGCTCTACTGTTTTAGCGGCATGAGGAACAAGCGGTTCCTGCGTCCGATGTGAACCGCAGCCGGGCGTGCCGCTGCTGCTCCCGGTCCGTGGTGCTGAGGGATTCGCAGGCGAGGCGCATCGAATGCCGATATGCGCAATACAGAAATTGAAACTAAGCTGTTCGGTCGTAGGGCAAGACCCATTTGGCCGGAAGGTCGCTGATGGCAATGGTGCATCGTGAGCACACCGCGCATGAACACGCCCATGGTGAAGGCTGCGGTCACGTGGCGGTTCCCCACGGTGACCACCTTGATTACGTGCACGATGGACACCTGCACCGAGCGCATGACGAGCACTACGACGAGTGCGAGCAGGACGAACACGTCGCGCACGACGGGCACGAGCACGTCCACGGTGAAGGCTGCGGACACGTCGCCGTCCCCCACGGTGACCACGTTGACTACATCCACGAAGGTCATCGCCACGCCGTCCACGGTGACCACTACGACGAGCACTGAGGCGTTGCGCTGGGATCCCGAGGGCTTTTTGGTCGCTCGTGCGTCATCGATCGTCGCATCCGGCGGGCTTGATTGGGTGCAGCCCCGCCGCCGTAAAGAGGAGAGTTTGTCACGTGCTTGGTAAGAGTCAATGTGACGTGTTCACGGCCGTCTCGCTGAGCGAGCAGTGAACCCTCTGCTCAAGATCGTGATGTGATTCAGGCGCCCAGGTATTCGAGCTCCGTTGGGGTGACGGGTTGATTCCGGCGTCTTTGAGGATCTCCCAGACGGTGGAGGCGGCCACCTTGATCCCGAGGACGAGCCGTTTGCCGTGAACTCGGCGATAGCCTCAGTTGGGACTTTGCCGTGCCAGGCGCAGGACCAGGGTGGTACCTGCGCGAAGACACCCTGCGCGAGGCCAACGCCGCGATCGTCAACCACCACCGGCTCCCGCTGGCGTCGGTGTGGGGCGGGGGCACCATGTCGTCCTCGGATGGGCAGCGGTTCCCGATGCGCGGCAAGTCCCTGAACGCACGGGCGATGAGCCGCTACTTCGCCGACGAGGGCGTGGCCACCTACACCCACGTCTCCGACCAGCACTCCACCTACGGCACCAAGGTCATCCCTGTCACGGACCGCGAAGCCGTCTACGTCCTCGACGAGATCCTCGGCAACGCCACCGACCTGCCGATCACCGAGCACGCCACCGACACCGTCGGCCAAACCCTCACGGTCTTCTCGCTGTTCGCGCTGACTGGATTCACCCTGTCGCCGCGGATACGCGACCTGGGCGGGATCACCCTGTACCGGCTCGGTTCCCGACGCGAGGTGTGCAGTGTGTTCCCGAACGCGGGCAAGCTGCTGACCGGAACCGTTGACATCGGGCTGATCCGCAGCCAGTGGGACGAGATGCTGCGCCTGGCCGCGAGCCTGAAGTACGGCCATTTCACCGCATCGCTGGTGGTCAGCAAGCTTCATGCCTCCTCGCGGCGCTCCGCGCTTGCCCAGGCTTTGGTGGAGTACGGCGGGCTTCAGCGCACCCTGTATGCCCTGCGCTACCTCGCTGATGAGGCTACCGGCGGCGGATCACCCGGCAGCTCAACAATGGAGAGAGCCTGCACTCCCTGCGTCGCGACCTGTTCTTCGCCCACGAAGGCACCGTGCGGCGCCGCCACCACGAGCAGCAGACCGAACAGGCCCTGTGCCTATCGCTGGTGACCAACGCGATCATCACCTGGAACACCGCCTACCTCGAACTCGCCCTCGCCCACCTCTCCCAGTGTCGGGGCCGCATTGACCGCAGTCTGCTCGCGCACGTCTCACCTGCGCTGATGGAACACGTCAATCCCTATGGCACGTATGAATTTCCGGTGGAAGCCGAGTACGCACGCACCGGCTACCGGCCGTTGCGCGAGCCAGAAGCGATCGGTGATTAGCCGGGGAATTTCTGGTCGTTGTAGCGGTCCGTGCCTGTGGAGCGCGCAGGTGCGTCAGGATGCGGTCGGCGTCGCTGAGGACGGTGTTGGCGACGTTGCGGTCGCGTTCGATCTCGGCGACGGTCCGACCGCGCAGGTCGGCGTGGGCCTTCCGTCGAGGGTGGGCAGCGTGTCGTGGGCGCCTTCGTGTTCAGGCGGGGTGACCGCCGCTCCGGAGGCGGTGCCCAGGCGTTTCGGCAGAGGGATCGTCACGGTGGCGTCGGACCATTGAGGTTTCGGGCTTCCTGGAGTTGGTCTTCCAGGGTGACGATGCGGCAGGCGGCGTCGAGACCGGTGCCCTGGTCGACGAGTTTCCGGACGCGGGCGGCCAGGCGCAGCTGGGAGCGGGAGTAGCGGCGGTGCCCGCCGGAGGAGCGCTGCGGCTCGATCAGTCGTGCCTCGTCCAGGCTGCGCAGGAACGCCGGGGTGGTGCCGAGCATCTCGGCGGCGCGGCCCATGGTGTAGGCGGGGTAGTGCTCGTCATCGAACTTCTCGTCCGCGGTCTGCGGGTCGTGGGTCTCTGGGGTCATCGCGCCTCCGCATCATGAGGGGCCCCGGTGCCATGGCACCGGGGCCCCAGGGTTGTGGGTTTCACTTCCATCAGCCGACCGTGAGATCGGCCTCCTGTGTCCGCGTGCTCCGCACTAGAGGCGGAGACTGCGGGGATCGCGTTCGCGTAACCGAAGACCACCTTCCAATCCGATGGGACTGCGGTACCCGCCCGGCGCAACTCAGCCGGAGGCAGGCGATCCGATGGTGTGCAACCCGTCCCTTCTCCTCTGTTTCCTGACTTGCTTCCTTCGAGCGACTGCCGGCTCCGGGCCTTCTTGTCTGCTCCGGTCGTGCCTTGCCGACTGTCCTTGGTCACCTGCCGGAACCCCTTCCACTGATCGGCCCCGGCACGCCTGACCGTCTTGCACTTGCTCACGGGTAGTTCGTCATCTCCCGTGCCACTTGACGTTCTCTCTCTCGCGATGAGCAGAAGATTACACACATCCAGCGAGGAATGTCTACTCCAGCGATCACAGATTTCATCGATCAGGCGACATAACTCCGCTCACCTGGGGTTTCTTGTCACGCCCATCTCCTGCGGCTCGAGACAGGGTCGGGCATTGCGCCGGGTGCCGCCCTGCGCCGGTCCGCGAGCCGCCGACATCGCCCAGCTTGATAACGATGACGTGCAGGCCTTCGCGCGTCGGGGCCAAGTGCTCGTGCGCCGCCGAGCGACTGGTGGTGCAGCGACGTAGTCGACGCCCACCAGTGCCCGATGTGACGTTTCTGTGGTCGCTGCTGCAGAAAATCCGCCCTGCCCTGGGGGTCTCTGGCGGTCCGTGGAGGAGGCGGGCCGATCGGCCCGCAGCGCTCGGAGGGTGGGGATCGCCGTTACTTCCGCTGTCAGCCGCGGCGGTTCAGGCGTATCCGGCAGCGGGTCGACGAGGGCGCCCCGCTCGCTGCTGCGTGGCGGATCATCAGCGCTGAAGATCCACTCGCCGAAACACGCCAGGCCGGGCCCTAGCGCGCACAGCTGGGTGATCGCCGCGGCGTCCGGGTTGACGGCGGCCGGGTGGCGTGTAGGGTCAGTGGCGGTCGTTGTTTCTGGGTTCGTGTTTTGTGCATGCTCGCAGGATGTTGATGCGGGCGAGCTTCTTTCTTTGGTCGCAGCTGGAGTTAGCCGCCGTCTGAGATCCTCCGGCCCGGGCTTCCGCACGGTGTGGTCGCCCGTCATACCTCAGCTCCCAAGAGGAGACACGCATGACTAACGGAACCGTGAAGTGGTTCAACTCGGAAAAGGGCTTCGGCTTCATCGCTCCGGACGAGGGCGGGCCGGACGTGTTCGTGCACTACTCGGCGATTGATGCCGGTGGGTTCCGCAGCCTGGAGGAGAACCAGCAGGTGACCTACGACGTCAGCCAGGGCCCCAAGGGCCCGCAGGCCGACGCCGTGCGCGTGGCCTGAGACTCCGCCTGAGTTTCTTCCCGGCCCGTGCCTCGTGTGCGGGCCGGGACTTGCGGTTTCGCCGGCATAGCTCCCGCACCCTCCACTTGCGGTGCGGTTGAGGCGCGCCGAACCGATCTACCTCAGCAGCACGCTCGCCGCCGTCGTGACGCCCCCACTGGGCGCGTCACGAGCCAGCTGGACGCAGCCTGCTGCAACACCAGTTCCTCTCCGTTCCGGTTGAGCCGAGCCCGTTTCCACGGGTCCGGGTTCCCGGAGCATTGTTCCGGCCTCCGGCCTCCGGCCTCCGGCCTGCGGCCTGCAGCCGCGACGCTCTGCGTCGCGCCACGCCGCCGGATCCTCCTACGTGCATTGGAGCCCGATGCGGGCCATGTCCTGCCTGATCACGACCCTATCCACAGTGTTCACAGTGGACGGTGACCTCGCCGGTGCGGAAGTCACCCGGCTGGCCGAGCGGCTCTGGCCGCATGTGCTGACCGCACCACCGGAAACGCTCGTGGACCTGGCCCAGGCCACCACCATCGATGCCGCCGGGCTCGACCTCCTCGTCGCCGCACACACCTACGCGGCCCATCGGCAACTCCCGCTCCACCTCGTCAACGCGGCGCCCCGCGTGCACCGCGTGCTGCATGCGGCCGGAGTGAGCGCACTCCCGGCCCGCAGCCCCCGCACGGAGTTCGCGACCACCAACAACTCGAACGCGGCACCGCGGCAGGACACCGCGGTGGTGATGGCGTGATGCGACACTCCCGGCACGTCGCGCGGACGTTGTCCGATGATGCCTGGCAGATCACCGATGCCGAAGGCCAGCACACTGCGCGGATCGCCGGCACCGAACACGATGCGATCGCCCGCGCCCACCACCAGCTCGCCGCCTACGGCGGAGGACGCGTGTTCCTCACCGACGCCGACTAACCACCTCGCCACCACTGGCCGCACACGTGAAGCCAAAACGGGTGCGCCCGTGGGCTTCAGCGTTCCCGAAAGGACTTTGCTGTGAACTCTCTACTTCCCTCCGACCCAGCGACGGGCCTCGGACCGGCTCCGCACACGTTGACCGGCGCGGCACCCTGCCGCGTCACAACGCGCATCCGCCCGGCTCCCGCACGAGGATGCCGGTGGCGCCCGTCGCGTTCCTCGACCCCGTCTCACCCCGCAACGTTCCAGTACCCCACCACCGGCGAGTAGACCAAGGCGAGGACACCCTGCGCCCGCTGCGGACCCCGTTCACCACCGACGTGGCCGGTGATCGGTGATCGACGGCCACGACCAAGCAGCAGCACGAAACCTTCGTATCCTGGTGGCATGAGCGAAGTTTTGACGACGCGTCGCGCCTATGCGTCGGTCAAGCCCCGGATGCGGGGGTGGATTCACCTGGCCAGCGTGATCGGGTTCGCCGCCTCCGGCACCGTGCTCATCACCCTGGCCGCAACCAGCGGCTCGCCGACAACGGCAGTGGCCGTGGCGCTCTACGTGGCCGGGGTGCTCGGCCTGTTCGGTGTCAGCGCCGTCTATCACCTCATCACGTGGCGCTCGGAACGTGCCCGCACGTGGATGCGGCGGCTGGATCACTCGATGATCTTCCTTCTGATCGCAGGCACCTACACTCCGATCGGCCTGCTGGCCCTGCCAAGTGGCACCGGCCGCATCGTGCTGGGCGTGGTCTGGGCCGGAGCACTCGGCGGCATGCTGCTCAAGCTCGCCTGGCCCCATGCGCCCCGGTGGGTCGGTGTCCCGCTCTACATCGCCCTCGGCTGGGTCGCGGTATTCGTCCTCGGCGACCTGCTGCACACCGCCGGCATCGCAGGACTGGTGCTGCTGCTGGCCGGTGGCGTTCTCTACACCCTCGGGGCCATCTGCTACGCCACCCGGTGGCCCGACCCGTGGCCGAGCACCTTCGGATACCACGAGGTCTTCCACACCGCCGTCACCGCCGCCGCGATCTGCCACCACATCACCATCTGGCTCCTCCTCCCCACAGCAACCGCCACGCCCTGACGACCAAGCAGCCCAGGACCCCCGGTCTTGGGGCGCCGAGGCTTCCGTCAGGAGCTGGAGCAGGCCTTCGCCCACCACGCATCAGCCGTAACACCAGCGCAGCGATCACCCGCACTCCGCCTGCCGCTCTCACCAGCGGCTGTCGCCGGGAGCCAGCAAGCTGGTGACCTCTGCGATGGCCTCACCAGAGGGTTTGAAGTAGCGGCGGACGTTCTCCGGCTTCCTATGCCGGGCCTTCGCCATCAACAGCAACAGGCTCGCGCCCTGCTCGCCGAGATGGGTCAGCGCCGAGTGGCGGAACTCGTGCAGATCCCACCCGGTACCCGGCCCCTGGAGCGCGGTGTGGGCGTCAAGAAGGGCGCGGGCCCGGCCGTAGGACAGCCGCGCCAGCTCGGTGTCCGGGCAGGTGTCGCGGGGGCCGAGGACCTTGCCGGGGCCGGGGCGGCGCCTGGTGAGGAACGCCGGGGCAGAAGGCGAGCGGTGCCGGCGTCCCAGTAGACGGTTTCCAGCACGACGTCCTCGCGGGCCTGGCCCCGGCGACGGGTCATCGCTCGCGCGCCCTTGGCCTTCACCGGCGCACGGCGTCCGGCAAGGTCGAGATCCTCGATGTTGAGCCCGAGGATCTCGTCGGCGCGGGCGGCGGTTTCGTAGAGCATCCGGTAGAGAGTCTTCTCGCGGAGCGCGACCTCGCGACGTGCCACCAGCCGATGAACCGGTCGAGAACGAGTCCGCTTGGGAGCTCTTCGACGAGTACCCCCGCATCACCTGGCGGCAGGACGCCGTCTGGCGCCGACAGGCGGCACGCGCATTCGACGATCTCGCTGCCGACCTCGAGGCTGGCGACTGGCCGCTGCCCCGTTGCCCCGCCGAGGAGATGGCACTCCATCGATCGTCGGCAGGTGCAGGCCGCCGGTGCGGCCTTCGAAGATGGTGCCGCACTTGTCGACTAGCGCGTTGTAGCCGATGTCGCCCCATCCGTTGGTCACCGAGTGGTAGTAGTAGATGCCGCGCACCAGTGCTGCGGATTGGTCGCAGGTGTAGTCGTT
>NZ_JBFAIN010000062.1:0-32163 GCF_040654735.1 Saccharopolyspora sp. NPDC050642
GCAAAATCGGCGACATCGTCCAAGCCGCACTCGTCCTCACCCACCACGAACACGGCTACACATAACCCCCACTGAGATCACCTCAATGGAAATCGAAGGTCCGATTTCCATTGAAATTGCGCACCCCCGAGCCGGGGGTCCTCAGCCCGGGACGAGCCAGAAGAGCATCATCCAGGCGGCCGCGGCCGACGGCAGCAGGGAATCCATCCGGTCCATCAGGCCGCCGTGCCCGGGCAGCAGGTTGCCCATGTCCTTGATGCCGAGGTCGCGCTTGATCAGCGACTCCATCAGGTCGCCCAGCGTCGAGGTGCACACCAGCGCAGCCCCGAACAGCGCGCCCTGCCACCACTGGCCGTCGAGCATCAGGGTCACCGAGAGGACCCCGGCCACCACGCCGACCAGCATCGACCCGCCGAAGCCCTCCCAGGACTTCTTCGGGCTGATCTTCGGCGCCATCGGGTGCTTGCCGAACAGCACGCCGAACGCGTAGCCACCGGTGTCCGAGGCGACGACGCCGATCATGAAGCACAGCGCCCGGAAGGCACCGTCCTCCGGCCGCACCAGCATCGCCGCGAACGCGGCGAACAACGGCACGTAGGCCGCGGTGAACACCGATGCGGTCACGTCCCGCACGTAGCCGTCGACGCCGTGCCGGAACCGCCACGCCAGGCACGCCAGCACGGTGATGACGAACGCCACCAGCGTTCCGCGCAGGCCGAACGGCCAGGACAGCCACAACATCGCCTGCCCGCCCACCAGCACTGGGACCAGCGAGATGCGGATGTCGGCACCGCGCTTGAGCGCGTTCGCCAGCTCGACGGTGGACACCGCCACCGCGGCGGCGACGATGCCGATGAATACGAACCGCACCATCAGCAGCGAAAGGATGATCGCGGCACCGAGCACTACCCCGACGCCGATGGCGGCACGGAGATCGCGTCCGGCCCGGGAAGGACGCGAAGGCGGGTCCGGGCTGTCTGCGGACATTCCGGACTCACCTTCGCATTGGCCGGCCGTCACCACTCAGACCTCGAGAAGTTCTGCTTCCTTGTGCTTGACCAGCTCGTCGATCTGGCCGGTGAAGCGGTGCGTGAGGTTCTCCAGCTCCTTCTCGGCGCGGGTGCCCTCGTCCTCGCCGGCCTCGCCGTCCTTGACGATCCGGTCGATCTCTTCCTTGACCTTGCGGCGGATGCCCCGGATGGTGATCTTGCCTTCCTCGCCCTTGTGCTTGGCGAGCTTGACCATCTCCTTGCGGCGCTCCTCCGTCATCTGCGGAATCGCGACCCGGATGAGCTGGCCGTCGTTGGACGGGTTCACGCCGAGGTCGGAGTCGCGGATGGCCTTCTCCATCGCCGCCAGCTGGCTGGCGTCGTACGGCTTGATGACCACCAGCCGCGCCTCCGGCACGGAGACGCTGGCGAGCTGGTTCAACGGCGTCGGCGAACCGTAGTAGTCGACGACGATGCTGGAGAACATCGCGGGGTTCGCACGACCGGTGCGGACGGTGGCCAGATCGTCCTTGGCCACCTCCACCGCCTTTTGCATCTTCTCCTCGCCTTCGAGAAGAGCTTCGTCGATCACGGCTGCTCCTTAAGTCTGCCGACCGGTGGACATTCGTAGTGTCGCCTGCTGCGCAGCGCCGCCCCAGGGCGGGCCACCCCAGATCAGGATTCCAGCACCCTTGGTGAGGCAACGTGCCGGGTCGCTCAGGTGGTCACCCGGCACGACCTCGAATGCGCGTCGCTCAGGCCTGCTGCTCGGCCGGGGTGCTGACCAGCGTGCCGATCTTCTCACCGCCGACGGCTCGGGCGATGTTGCCTTCCTCCAGCAGGTTGAACACCAGGATCGGCATGTGGTTGTCCATGCACAGGCTGAAGGCGGTCGCGTCGGCGACCTTCAGCCCGCGCTCCAGTACCTCGCGGTGCGTGATCCTGTCGAACAGCTGCGCGTCCGGGGTGGTCTTCGGGTCGGCGGTGTAGACGCCGTCGACCGCCTTGGCCATCAGCACCACCTCGCAGCCGATCTCCAGCGCCCGCTGCGCCGCGGTGGTGTCGGTGGAGAAGTACGGCATGCCGGTGCCGGCGCCGAAGATGACCACGCGGCCCTTCTCCATGTGCCGCATCGCGCGCCGCGGAATGTAGGGCTCGGCGACCTGCCCCATGGTGATCGCGGTCATCACCCGGGTGTCGATGCCGTGCTCGCGCTCCAGGAAGTCCTGCAGTGCCAGGCAGTTCATCACGGTGCCCAGCATCGCCATGTAGTCACCGCGCGCGCGTTCCATGCCGCGCTGCTGCAGTTCGGCACCGCGGAAGAAGTTGCCGCCGCCGATCACGATGGCCACCTCGACGCCATCGGCGACGATCTCGGCGATCTGCCGGGCCACCGCGCCGACCACGTTCGGGTCGATCCCGACGCTGCCCCCGCCGAACATCTCGCCGCCCAATTTGAGCAGCACCCGGCTGTAGCCGCGGTGCGCTGGGCCGTCGGTCACTGGATTCCTCCCGCGAAGTTCGGTTTCGCTCTAAGTTTGCGCGGATCGCTCCGCTCGCCGACAGCGGCACCGGGTTCCGGCGCCGTGATCTTGCGAAAGCGCCCCGCCTTGCGAACGAAGGCGGGGCGCTGATGCCGTGAGTCGCGGCCGCCGGGTCCCCACCGGTTTCACCTCACCCGGTGAACCGGCGGCGCACCACCTGATCGGGGTGCCGCCCGGCATGCCGCCGAACAGCGACCGGTCAGGCCTGGCCGACCTCGAACCGGACGAAACCGGTGACGGTGACGCCGGCCTCGTCGAGCAGCGCCTTGACGGTCTTCTTGTTCTCCTGCACGGACGGCTGGTCCAGCAGCGCGTTCTCCTTGAAGAACCCGTTCAGGCGACCCTCGACGATCTTCGGCAGCGCCTGCTCCGGCTTGCCCTCGGCCTTCGCGGTCTCCTCGGCGATGCGCCGCTCGTTGGCGACGATGTCCGCCGGGACGTCGTCGCGGCTCAGGTACTTCGGCTTGAGCGCGGCGACCTGCATCGCGGCACCGCGCGCGGCGTCCGCGTTGCCACCGGTGAACTCGACCAGCACGCCGACCGCCGGGGGCAGGTCCGCGGAGCGGCGGTGCAGGTAGGTGGCCACCTCGCCGTCGAACTTGGCGACGCGGCGCAGCTCGAGCTTCTCGCCGATCTTGGCCGACAGCTCCTGGATGACCTCGGAGACGGTCTTGC
Source organism: Saccharopolyspora sp. NPDC050642 (assembly GCF_040654735.1). NCBI lineage: Bacteria > Bacillati > Actinomycetota > Actinomycetes > Pseudonocardiales > Pseudonocardiaceae > Saccharopolyspora > Saccharopolyspora sp. NPDC050642. Next base: position 3,209 of record NZ_JBFAIN010000062.1, read on the forward strand.
CGTCCAGCGGGGCCGCCAGGGCGGCTTCCAGGTCACCGGCACCGGCGGCCTTGACCGCGGCGACGATCTTGTTGGCCAGCTCGATGAACTCGTCGTTCTTGGCGACGAAGTCGGTCTCGCTGTTCAGCTCGATCAGCACACCGCCGTCGGCGGCGACCAGGCCCTCGGCGGTGGCGCGCTCGGCGCGCTTGCCGACGTCCTTGGCGCCCTTGATGCGCAGGCTCTCGACGGCCTTGTCGAAGTCGCCGTCGGCCTGCTCAAGAGCCTTCTTGCAGTCCATCATGCCGGCGCCGGTCAGCTCGCGAAGACGCTTGACGTCGGCCGCACTGAAGTTCGCCATCGTGCGTTATCCGTCCCTCTTAGTACGCAGCTTCGAAGGTCTTGCAGACATCGGCCGGGCCGCGTCCCGTGGCGTTCAAGCAGCTCAGCAGGGATGCGAACCCGGCCCGGGTGGCACCCGCCAGATCGTCTGACGGGTAGCCGGACCGCGCCGCGCGCCGATCTTCACGACCGGCGCGCGGCAAGCGGACTCAGGACTGCGCGGCCTGCTCGCCGCCCTCGGTGGTGGCTTCGGCGGCCTGGCCGGAGCCGGCTGCCTGGCCGGAGCCGGCCAGCAGCTCCTTCTCCCACTCGGCCAGCGGCTCGCCACCGGCCGGCTTCTCCTCACCCTCCGGGGCACCGTTGGTGCGGCCACTGCGGGCCATCAGGCCCTGGGCGACACCATCGGCGACCACGCGGGTCAGCAGAGCGGCGGAGCGGATCGCGTCGTCGTTGCCCGGGATCGGGTAGTCGACCTCGTCCGGGTCGCAGTTGGTGTCCAGGATCGCGACGACCGGGATGCCCAGCTTCCGGGCCTCACCGACGGCGATGTGCTCCTTCTTGGTGTCCACGATCCACACGGCGCTGGGCACCTTGCTCATGTCGCGGATACCGCCGAGGGTCTTCTCGAGCTTGTCCTTCTCGCGGGTCAGCATCAAGATTTCCTTCTTGGTGCGGCCCTCGAAGCCCCCGGTCTGCTCCATGGTCTCGAGTTCCTTGAGACGCTGCAGACGCTTGTGGACGGTCTGGAAGTTGGTGAGCATGCCACCCAGCCAGCGCTGGTTCACGAACGGCATGCCGACCCGCAGGGCCTGCTCGGCGATCGCTTCCTGCGCCTGCTTCTTGGTGCCGACGAACAGGATCGTCCCGCCGTGCGCGACCGTCTGCTTGACGAAGTCGAACGCCCCGTCGATGTAGGTCAGCGTCTGCTGCAGGTCAATGATGTAGATGCCGTTGCGCTCGGTGAAGATGTAGCGCTTCATCTTCGGGTTCCAGCGCCGGGTCTGATGCCCGAAGTGCACGCCGCTGTCGAGCAGCTGCTTCATGGTGACGACGGCCATGGCCTGGTTCGCACCTCTTGAGTCGGGCGCGCCGGTTGGCGCGCGATTCGGTTGCCGCGACAGACCGGGTGGTCCGTCGCCCTGGTACCCGCCCGGTCGCCCCCACCCTCGCTCGACGAGCTCGGGACCGCGGGAGCACCGGCACCCTGCGAGAGCAGCAGCATCCGAGGCGTTGAACTCGGTACTGTTCCGCTCAGTGGTCGACCGCGAGGTCGAGCCACTTGCGCAGGCATGGCGTGCGGGCACGCGAAGTCGGTCCGTGCGGACACGAAACCGCGCTGACAGTGTACTGGACGTCCCGGCTGACCCGATCGTGGACTGCGAGTTGTCCACAGCGGCCTGGTTTGTCCACAGATCTGGGTTTCCCCCTGTTCACCTGGACCGCCGGCGGCCACCGTTGCACCATGCGCTTGTTGATCTCCACACTCGTCTGCTGCGGCGCCACCGCATCCCTCGGCCTCCCCGCAGGACTCGAACCGCCCCGCGGGCTGCCTGCCGCGGAGCCGGCACTGCCGATGCCTGGCGCACCACTGCGCGCCTCGCCTTCGGCGAACGCGTTGTTCGGCTGGCCGCTGGCGCCGCCTCCCGCCGTCGTTCGCCCCTTCGAGGCGCCGGCACACGCCTTCGGCCCGGGTCACCGGGGCGTCGACCTCGCAGGCGAGGTCGGCCAACCGGTGCTGGCCGCCGGGGACGGCGTGGTCGTCTACGCGGGCTGGATGGTGGACCGGAACCTGGTCTCCATCGAGCACGCCGGCGGCCTGCGCACCACCTACGAGCCGGTCGCGCCGGGCGTCTCGGTCGGCGACCAGGTCACCCGTGGGCAGCCGATCGGCCACCTGGAACCGGGACATCCGGAGTGCTCCGCCGAGCCGCCGCTGGCCTGCCTGCACTGGGGCGCTCGGCAACGCCTGAACTACCTCGACCCGCTGCGCCTGCTCGGGTTCGGCCACGTCCGGCTCAAGCCGTGGCGGTGACACCGGTGCCGTGGCGTTCTTCGGCGGGGACCGGCGCGTCGGTCCCCGCCGAGTCGCCGATCAGGCCTGTTCGGTGAGCTTGGTGCGCAGGCGCAGGACCGCGCGGGTGTGCAGCTGGCAGACCCGCGATTCGGTGACGCCGAGCACCTTCCCGATCTCGGCCAGCGTCAGGTTCTCGAAGTAGTAGAGGGTCACCACCACGCGGTCGCGCTCGCTGAGCCGCTCCACCGCCTCGGCCAGCTGGCGCCGGCTGTCCCGGTCCACCAGGGCCGCGACCGGGTCTTCGGCCCGGTCGTCGGGCAGCGTTTCGGCCAGCGACGCCTGCGCCGTTCCTGCGCCGATCAGGTCGTCGAGCGCGATCACGCTGGTCATCTGCAGCTGCGCGAACAGCTCGCGCAGCTCGTCGAGCGATAGTTCGAGCTCGCTGGCCAGTTCCGCATCGGTCGCGGTGCGCTGCAGCTTCGCCTCCAGGCGCTCCAGCGCCCGCTCCACATCGCGGGCTCGGCTGCGCACCGACCTCGGCACCCAGTCCTGGGCTCGCAGGTCGTCGAGGATGGCGCCGCGGATGCGCTGCATGGCGTACGTCTCGAACTTCAGGCCGCGTTCCGGTTCGAACTTCTCGATCGCGTCGACCAGTCCGAAGATCCCGGACTGGATCAGGTCGGAGACCTCGACGTGCGACGGCAGCCCGGTTCCGACGCGGCCCGCCACGTACTTGACCAGCGGCGCGTAGTGCAGCACCAGCCGGTCGCGCAGTTCCTGGTCGCGGCGCTGGCCGAATGCCTGCCACAGCGCGACTATCCCGGCCTCGACCTCGTCTCCGCTGCGCTGGTCCCTGCACGCGGCCGGCCCGGCAGGCGCGGCGGTCGCCACGGACAGCCGGCGCGCGAGGCGGTCACCGACGTGGCCGTTGGTTCCACCGCCTTGGTCACGGGCAGTCACCGGTACCGAGGTCGATCTCGCGGCCACCGTGTCGGCGCCGCCCCCGGTGTGGTCAGGAACGGGGGTGGGTTCGGTCATGGATCGCCTTCAGCCGTTCAACGGTCACGTGGGTGTAAAGCTGGGTCGTTGCGAGCGTAGCGTGACCAAGCAACTCCTGAACGCTACGGAGGTCCGCACCGCCTTCCAGCAAATGGGTCGCAGCCGAGTGACGTAGCCCATGTGGACCGATGTCCGGGGCACCGGAAACCACGCCGACCGCGTCGTGGACGGTGCGGCGCACCGCACGCGGGTCGAGCCGTCCACCTCGGACACCCAGGAACAACGCGGCGCCCGACGATTCCCGGACCACGCTCGGCCGACCAGTGGAAAGCCAGCGGCCGAGCGCCTGATCCGCCGGTACGCCGAACGGCACAGCGCGTTCTTTGTCACCCTTGCCGATCACGCGGACCAGCCGGCGCTCGCGATCGACGTCGTCGACGTCCAGCCCGCAGAGCTCGGCGACGCGGATTCCGGTGGCATACAGCAGTTCGAGCACCGCGTGGTCCCGCAAGGCCACCGGGTCCCCCTGTTCCGCGCCCACCGCCGAAGCCTGCATCGCCGAACCTGCCTGGTCAACGCGCAGCACGGCGGGCAGTTTCCGCTGCTTCGACGGAACCGCGAGCCGCGGGCCCGGATCGACGGGCAGCAGCCCGGCGCGGAACGCCCACCCGGTGAAGGTGCGGGCCGACGCGGTCCGCCGGGCGAGCGTCGCCCGGCTCACGCCATGCGCGTGTTGCACCGAAAGCCATTCCCGCAGGACGGAAACGTCCAGCGCAGCAAGGGTTGCATCGTCGGCCGAGCCGACGAGGTGCCCCAGCAACGAGACGATGTCGCCGATGTATCCGCGAACGGTGTGCGCGGATAACCCGCGTTCCGCGGCGAGGTGTCGTTCGAACGCGTCGACCGCGGTTCCGAGCGGCTCGGGCAGTTTCGCCCGAGCCGCGCGAAGATCCGGTCTTCGCGGTTCGGCGGAACGTGTGCGGGCCATGTATCGAAGCTGGCCGTTCCACCGGCGTCGGTCAAGCATCGCCACGCCGAATCATGATCACTTGACCGGTATGCGAATCATCTTGCGTGACGGGAGGCTCGTCTGCTTCGACGTCATGACCCCGTCATCGACCACCCCCGTTCGGATCGCGCCACGAACCCGGCCAGCTCCAGCTCCGGCAACAGCGCCCGGACTTTGCCCAGCGGCAGCCCCGAATCCCGCGCCAGCTCGTCCGCGCTGGCGCAATCGATGCCGGTCAGCGCATCGTGCAGGCGCCGCGCATCCGGATGCAGCGCGTCGGTCCGGCGCGACTGGGCGGGGATTTCCACCGGCAGTTGCGCGCCGAGCGGGCTCAGCGCTTCCAGGACCTCCTGTGTTCGGGTGACCAGCACGGCCTGACCGGACCGCACCATCCCGTGGCAACCAACGGAATTCTTCGAGGTCACCGGCCCGGGCACGGCCAGCACGGGCCTTCCCAAGGCATCCGCGGTGTGCGCGGTGTTGGCGGCGCCGCTGCGCGCGCCCGCCTCGACCACCACCGTCGCGCTGCCGAACGACGCGATCAGCCTGTTGCGCACCAGGAAGCGGTGCTTCCGCGGCGGCGTGCCGAGCGGATACTCGCTCACGACGGCGCCCTGTTCGGCGATGGCGCGCAGCAACCTGCCGTGCCCGGCCGGGTAGTCGACGTCGACGCCGCAGGCGAGGAACGCCACCGTCAGGCCGCCCGCGGCGAGCGCGCCCCGATGCGCGGCGCCGTCGATTCCGTACGCCGCCCCGGAAGCCACCGTGAACCCCGCCGTCGCCAGCCCGTGGCCGAACTCCGCCGCCACGTGCTCGCCGTAGCCGGTGGCGGCCCTGGCGCCGACGATGGCCACCGCTTGCTCCGCCGCCTCGGCCAGCGCCGCCTTGCCGCGGACCCACAGCGCGATCGGCTCGGCCATCCCCGGCAGGTCGACCGATCTCGCCCCGAACAGGCCGTCGAACGCCTCTCGCGGCCACTCCGGGGCCTCCGGCACGACCAGCCGGACACCGGCGGCCTCGGCCGCCACCAGCAGCTGTTCACCCGAAACGTGCCATCGCCGCGCCTCGACCTCCGCCGTGACATCCGCCGGCGCCTTCTCGCGCTGGATCAGGCCGACCGCGCGGCAAGGGCCGTACTCCGTGACGAACCTGGCCAGCGCCGGAGCCGGCGGTTCGGCGACGGCGCCCAGGAAGGCCCTGGCTACCAGCAGTTCCCGCTTCGACCTCTCCCCCATCGACGCCCATCGAGCCATCACGCCGCCCTCCTGTCCCGGAACTCCAAGGCCGCAGCCACGTGCTCCGCATCCGGTCGATCCCGGCCGTCCAGGTCGGCCAGCGTCCAGGCGACGCGCAGGCACCGATCCGCACCGCGCGCCGTGATCGCGCCGACCTCCAGCCCGCGGTCCAGCAACGCCGTTGCCGCCGCGGGCAGCGCGAACTCGCGCCGCAGCACCGGCCCCGGCACCTCCGTGTTGGTTCGCCACCCGTGCGCGGACCACCGCTGCCGGGCCGCCGCTCGCGCGTTCTCCACCCGCTTGCGCACCACCGCGCTGCCCTCCGGCTCGGCACCCGCCGGCACGGTCATCGCGGTGATCGGGCGCATCCGGACCCGCAGGTCGACCCGATCCAGCAGCGGCCCGGACAGCTTGCCGAGGTAGCGCCGTCGAACCTGCGGCGGACACTGGCAGTCGAGGTCCCGAGCCGGCGCGCACGGGCACGGGTTTGTCGCCAGGACCAGCTGGAACCGCGCCGGGTAGCGCAGCGTGCCGTCGCGCCGGGCCAGCCGGACCTCGCCTTCCTCCAGCGCCGTGCGCAACGCCTCCAATCTCTTCGCGCCCAACTCGCAGGCCTCGTCCAGCAGCAGCACCCCGCGATGCGCCCTGCTGACCGCCCCCGGCCTCGCCAACCCGGTACCGCCGCCGATGAGGGCCGGGATCGACAGAGAGGGGTGCGGCGCGACGAACGGCGGCGTCCGGATCAGCGTCGCCGACTCGGACAGGTCACCAGCGATCGAGCGGATCGCGGTGACCTCCAGCGCCTCCGGCACGGTCAGGCTCGGCAGCAGCCCGCTCAGGCGCTTGGCCAGCATCGTCTTGCCGGTGCCCGGCGGCCCGACCATCAGCAGGTGGTGGCCGCCCGCCGCGGCGACCTCCAGGGCCCACCTCGCCTCCGGCTGGCCGAGCACGTCGGAGAGGTCCGGCGCATCGTCCTCGGCCGGCGGCTCGGTGTCCGGTGGCGGGCGGCGGTCGAGCTCACCGAGGTCGCGCAACCAGGCCACCACGTCCCGCAGGTGTTCGGCGCCGAGCACGTCGATGCCCTCCACGAGGTGCGCCTCGGCCAACCCGTCGGCCGGCACCACCGCGCGGCGCATGCCCTCCCGCCGAGCGGTCAGCAACGCCGGCAGCAGCCCGCGGACCGGCCGGATCCGCCCGTCCAGGGCCAGCTCGCCGAACAGCACCGTGCCCGCCAGCCGGTGTGGCGGGACCAGTTCCGCCCCCGCCAGCACCGCGCAGGCCAGCGCCAGGTCGTAGGACGTGCCGGTCTTCGGCATCGCGGCCGGGGACAACGCCAGCGTCACGCAGCTGGCCGGCCAGTCCTCCTTGCAGTTCTGGATCGCCGCGCGCACCCGGTTCTTCGACTCCTGCAGGGCCGTGTCGGGCAGCCCGAGGAGCTGCACCGATGGCAGTCCTCCCTTGCGCACGTCGGCTTCGATCTCGACTAACGCGCCGTCCACTCCGAAAAGCGCGACCGCCCACGTCTTCCGCAGCGCCATCTAGAACACCCCCTCGAGGTGCTTGATGCGGGGGCGCTTGCCCGGTGGCCACAGCACCGACACGACGTCGAACCGCACCCGGCAACCCACCAATCGGCGCGCGGCCAGCCAGGACCGGGCCGCGCTCCTGATCCGGTTGATCTTCTCCGGCACGAGCGCGTACTCCGGTCCGCCGTAGTCGACGCCGGAGCGGGCCTTGACCTCGCAGCACACCACCGTGTCGCCGTCGGTGGCGACGATGTCGAGTTCTCCTTGCGGGCACTGCCAATTCCGGTCCAGCACGGTCAGACCGCGGCGTTCCAGGAGCACGGCCGCCAGCCGCTCCCCTTCGATTCCCAGCGCGTGTCTGCGGCCCCTGGTGTCGTCATCCGACAGCTGGCCCACGACCTTCTTCCGGCGCACGGCTTCCTCCTCGGTTCGGGATTCAGGTTTCCCGTGCCGGTACCCCGGGCGCATGTGAGCGAGTTTCGCCAACTGCGCCAACGGTTCCGGGCACGTCGATGAATCCAACGTGCCCGGAAGCGAAGTCGATATCCAGTGATATTCCGGAATCTGTGGACTAATCAATCCCCTGTGGACAACTCGGCTCACCCCGACGAGTGGGGACGGCCCACTTCCGAACCAAAAGCGCTTTGCGCACTGCGCAATTTGCAAAATCTGCGGCGCTGCCACGACCGGCCGGCCTGCGCGCATGAAAAAGCTCGGGCGGCCGGATTTCGGGCCGCCCGAGCTTCCTCGAGACCGGGATCAGGAACCGAACGGGCCGCTCTCCGGCAGCCGCAGGTCCGGTTTGTCCAGCTCCTCCACATTGACGTCCTTGAACGTGATCACCCGCACGTTCTTGACGAACCGCGCCGGGCGGTACATGTCCCACACCCACGCGTCCGACATCGCCACCTCGAAGTAGACCTCCGAGTCGGAGTTGCGCACCTGCACGTCCACCGCGTTGGCCAGGTAGAAGCGCCGTTCCGTCTCCACGACATAGGTGAACTGCCCGACGATGTCGCGGTACTCCTTGTAGAGCTGCAGCTCCATCTCGGTCTCGTACTTCTCGAGATCCTCGGCGCTCATCGCTGTGCGAGCCCTTCTGCATTGCCGTTCGGACTACAACGCCTCATTGTCCACCACATCCCTGTCGGAAGCATCGAACAACCCGGGCTTGCTCGTCACGGTTCGCGGCGAGCGCATCCCGTGCCGCTGCGCCGCGGCCACCACGTTCGCATAGGACCACCGGTGCTCGACGCAGGGGCCGAACTGCTTCAGCCGGGCCGAGTGCACCGGCGTGCTGTACCCCTTGTGCTCGTCGAACCCGTAGTCCGGGAACTCGGTGTGCAGCTGCGCGGTCATCATCCGGTCCCGGGTCACCTTCGCCAGCACCGACGCCGCGGCCACGCAGGCCGCGACCAGGTCGCCCTTCACCACGGCCACGCTGGGCGTCGCGAGCCCCGACACCCGGAAGCCGTCGGTCAGCACGTAGCCGGGATGCGGGGTCAGCTGCGCGACCGCCCGCCGCATGCCCTCCAGGTTCGCCACGTGGATGCCGAGCGCATCGACGTCCTCGGCCGAGATCACGATGGTCGACCAGCTCAGGGCACGCTCGGTGATGCGGCCGTACAGGCGCTCCCGGTCGGCCTCCGAGAGCACCTTCGAGTCCGTCAGCCCGTCGAACCGCCGCGCGTCGCCCGGGCGGAGCGCGCACGCCGCCACCACGAGCGGGCCGGCGCACGCACCGCGCCCGGCCTCGTCCACACCTGCCACCGGCCCGAGGCCCCGGCGGTCCAACGCGCTCTGAAGGGCCCAATTACCGCTGCTCCGCCGGATCACCGACCTCGGCGGCCGGAACGCCGCCACCGTCACGTCGACGTCACTCCGACGACCGTCGCTGTTTCACCACACCGACGAGCCTACGACCCAGCCAGAGCGTCGGGAACGCCGCGGCGAAACCGACGCCCAACGGCACCCCGGTCTGCCAGGCGGGCGCGCCCAGCGCGGTGGTCTGCGGGTTCGGCTCCGGAATGCTCTGCCAGCGGGTCGGCGGCAGGACGATCAGCTGAGCCTTGCCGATCACGTTGTCGACCGGCACCGCACCGTTGGTGCCGCCACCGCCCTGCACCCGCGAGTCCGCCGAGTCGTTGCGGTTGTCGCCCATCACCCACAGATGACCCGGCGGGACCGTCACGGCCTTGAACTCGTCCTGGCCGACCCCGCGGCCGGGCTCCCAGTACAGGTACGGCTCGTTGAGCGGCTTGCCGTCGACCAGCACCCGGTTCTGCGCGTCGCAGCACTCCACGGTCTGACCGCCGACGGCGACCACTCGCTTGACGAAGTCCTTCTCGTCCGGGGCGCCGAAGCCCAGCAGCGAAGCCGCGCCCTGGAAGAAGCCGGCGACGGGGTTGGACGGCTCGTCCGCCTCGAACTCGTTCTGCACCCAGGGCTGCGGGCCGCGGAACACCACCACGTCGCCCGGCTCCGGATCGCTGAACCGGTAGGTGATCTTGTCCACCAGCACCCGGTCGTTGTTGCAGCCGGTGCACCCGTGCAGGGTCTGCTCCATCGACTGCGACGGGATCACGTACACCCTGGCCAGGAAGGCCTGGATGAGCACCGTCAGCACGAGTGCGGTGACGATCAGGATCGGCAGCTCGCGCCAGAACGAGCCCTTCTTCTTGTCCTTGGGCTTGCGGCGGCGGGAAGCGCCACCCGGCGCGTCCGGGGCACCGCTGGAGTGCTCCGCACCCTGGGGGTCTTCCGCTGATCCGCTGCGCATGACGTCGGCCACCCGGCCAGGCTACTGGAACCGCGGTGGGCGCCGTCGCGCTCCCCCGGCTCCGGTGGCCCGTTCCACCGCCTCGCGGCGCCGCTGTGACGTGCTCTTTTCCGGTACATCCGATTCGCGTCGGCACCGCGGTGGGGCACAGCACCCCCGGCGATCACTCAAAGGTGGAACATCCGGTTCCCCCGGCCACCGGGCAAAACGAGCGCGCCCGGACACGCGAAACGGCCCAGGCGCGTGCACCTGGGCCGTTGTCGTGGTTCCGAGTGGCTGTCGATCAGGAAGCCGGCGCGGTCTCGCGCTTCTCCTTGATCTTCGCCTTCTTGCCGCGCAGCTCGCGCAGGTAGTACAGCTTCGCCCGCCGAACGTCACCGCGCGCCGCGACCTCGATCTGCGCGATGTTCGGGGTGTGCACCGGGAACGTCCGCTCCACACCGACACCGAAGGAAATCTTGCGCACGGTGAAGGTCTCCCGGATGCCATCGCCCTGGCGGCGGATGACCACGCCCTGGAAGACCTGGATCCGCTCGCGCGAACCCTCGATGACGCGGACGTGGACCTTCAGCGTGTCGCCAGGCCGGAAGGCCGGAATGTCGGAACGCAACGACTGGGCGTCCAGCGCGTCCAGGGTGTTCATCGGTGGTCCGTCCTCATCCGTGTCGAAGGCACCCGTGTTCTCCAACGTCGATGACCCGACCTACTGGTGGGCACCGCCTGACACGGGGTGAACTTGCATGTGAGCTCGCCGAACTCGTCATTCGGCTGCATCAACCGTTCCAGTGTGCCAGATCCGCATTTCGGCGTCTGAACCGCCCCCGCCGACGCGGGGTCAGCGCTGCGCGTCTCCGGCATCCCGGGACTCGTCGGAATGCTCCGACTCCCGCAGTTTATCGAGTTGCGCTCGGTCGGCCGCGTTCAGGGTCCCCTCCGGCAGCTCGGCCATCAGATCAGGGCGCCGCAGGTAGGTCCTGGCCAGCGCCTGATCGCGGCGCCAGCGGTCGATCGCGGCGTGGTTGCCGGAGCGCAGCACGTCCGGCACCGCGTGCCCGCGCCACACTTCGGGGCGGGTGTAGCAGGGGCCTTCCAGCAGCCCGTCGGAGAAGGAGTCCTGCTCGGCCGACAGCGGGTTGCCCAGCACGCCGGGCAGCAGGCGGGCCACCGCCTCGATCATGACCAGCGCGGCGACCTCGCCGCCGACCAGCACGTAGTCGCCGATGGAAACCTCCTCCACCGGCATCCGGGTGGCGGCGTCGTCGATCACCCGCTGGTCGATTCCCTCGTAGCGGCCGCAGGCGAACACCAGCCACGGCTCGGCGGACCAGCGGATCGCGGTGCGCTGGTCGAACGGCCGCCCGGCCGGGGTCGGCACGATCAGCCGGGGCACCGGGGCTGTGGAGTCGGCAGCGGCGCCGCAAACGCCGTCCAGCGCCTCGCCCCAGACGTCCGGCTTCATCACCATGCCGGGGCCGCCGCCGTAGGGGCTGTCGTCGACCGCCCGGTGCACGTCGTGCGTCCAGTCCCGCAGGTCGTGCACGCCGACCGCGATCCGCTCGCGCTCGATGGCCTTGCCGAGCAGCGCTTCCCGCAGCGGCGCCAGGTAGTCGGGGAAGATCGTGATGACGTCGATGCGCATGTGGCCCTCGGAAAAGGAAAACCCCCGCTCCGGCGGCGGGGGCGGTTTGATCTTGCTGTTGCCGGTCCGGCGTCACTCGGCTTCGAGCAGGCCCTCCGGCGGATCCACGACGAGGCGACCGGCGGCGAGATCGACCTCGGGGACGATCTCGGCGACGAACGGCACCAGGACCTCGCGGCCGTCGGCGGTGCGCACGGACAGCAGCTCACCGGCCGGCGTGTGCAGGACTTCCCGCACCTCGCCCACCTCTTCGCCGGAGACCCGCTCGACCCGCAGGCCGATCAGCTCGTGGTCGTGGAACTCGTCCGGGTCGTCGGTCGGTTCGAGGACGTCGGAGGTGACGGTCAGCAGCACGCCGCGCAGGTCCTCGGCGGCATCACGGCCATCGACGCCCTCCGCACGCACGAGCAGCCGCCCGGCGTGCTGCCGGGCGGCTGTCACCGTCAGGTTCTGCGCGCGGACCACCCCGCGACGCTGCATCCCGAGCACCGAGCCGGGAGCGAAGCGCAGCTCCGGGCTGTCGGTGAGCACCTCGACGACAAGCTCCCCCCGCACGCCGTGCGGCCGGACGATGCGGCCGACGGCCAGGGTTTGCAGCTCGGGCTCGCTCATGTTCGTGCTCAGCGGTCGGTGTCGACCACGTCGACCCGGATGCCGCGGCCGCCGATGCCGGACATCACGGTCCGCAGCGCGGTCGCGGTGCGACCACCGCGACCGATGACCTTGCCCAGGTCATCCGGGTTCACGTGCACCTCGAGGGTGCGACCGCGTCGGGTCGTGAGCAGCTGGACGCGGACATCGTCGGGGTTGTCGACGATGCCGCGCACCAGGTGTTCAAGCGCGTCCGCGAGGACCGTCACGCCTGACCTTCCTCGGACTTCTGCTCTTCAGCCTTGTCCTCGGCCTTCTTCGCACCCTTCTTCTTCGGGGTGGTGGCCTCGGTGGTGGGCTCCTCGCCGGCGGCGGCCAGTGCGGCCTCGAACAGCTCCTGCTTGCTCGGCTTCGGCTCGGCGACCTTCAGCCGACCCTCGGCGCCCGGCAGGCCCTTGAACTTCTGCCAGTCGCCGGTGATCTCCAGGATGTTCTGCACCGGCTCGGTCGGCTGCGCGCCGACACCCAGCCAGTACTGCACCCGCTCCGAGTTGACGATGATGCCGCTCGGGTTCTGCTTCGGGTGGTACTGCCCGATCGTCTCGATGGCCCGGCCGTTGCGGCGGGTGCGTGCGTCGGCGACGACGATGCGGTAGTGCGGCTCGCGGATCTTGCCGATCCGCGCGAGCTTGATCTTCACAGCCACGGGTGCTGGTGCTCCTCAGACTCTCGTTGGTGCTCCGGTGAGCATGCCAAGCCGCGTGGGGCAGCGGAGTGGAATGCTCTTAGTCAAAAGCGGCCACAAGCGGTGAGAGGGACCCCTCGCGGCGAACAGCATCCCATTGTGCCAGATACCGCAGCCGCCATGACCCCGGACCCGTCCGGCGGCCGTCGCGCTAGGCCGGGAGCAGACCCAGCGAGAGCAGCAGGAGGCCGAGCGCGGGCAGGAAGTTGTTCACCTGGTGCGCGACGACGCTCGCCGTCAGCCTCCCGGTGACCATCCGGGCGACGCCGATCGGGATCGCGATGACCAGCAGCAACGCGGTGCGCTCCGGCTCCAGGTGGCCGATGGCGAAGACGGCCGTGCTGAGCACGAACACGTTCAGCTGGCTCCACCGCAGCCGTTCCATCGCGCCCCAGAGCAGCCCGCGGTAGAGCAGCTCCTCGCACAGCGGTGCGACCAGCCAGACGTGCAGGAAGATCACCACCGCCAGCGCCGGGGGCAGCTGCACCCCGTCGAGCAGGCTGCTCACCGTGGACTGCGCGTCCGGCCCCATCCACTGCGCCCACAGCATCGTGGCGACGGTCGTCGTGACCAGACCGATGCCGCCGATGGCCAGCCCAGTGGTGACGTCCGACCAGCGCCATTCGAGGCCGAAGTCCAGTCGCGGGCCGTTGCCGCGCACGACGGTGATCAGGACGGCCACCGCCCCGGCGAGCACGGTCGGCAGCACCAGCATCAGGACCAGCGCCATGCCGTCCGGGCTGCCCAGCGCGGCCGCGAGCGTCGCCGAGACCAGCACGAAGATCGCCTGCGCGAAGAAGAACGCGCCGAGCCCCCAGCGGTGGGTCCGGGTCGGTGCGGCCTCGGGCCCGGCGGGCTCGAGCGGCGCGTTCGCGGCGGGATCCGACTGGTTCGGGGTGTTCATGGGCGCCTCCGTGGTGCCGGTCGGCGGCCATTTTCCTGGCCGTGTCGGCGTGCGGACGCCGGCGAAGCCGCCAGGTTACCCCCGGCGGTGCGGCGAACGGCAGCGATATTCATCCGGCGATGGCGAACAGCAGCAGTGCGGGCAGGAAGTTGTTCGTCGCGTGCGCGATCATGCTCGCAGCCACCCGGCCGGTGATCATCCGCGCCGCGCCGATCGCGAGGCCGCCGAAGAACAACACCGGCGTGCGCCACACCTCCTGGTGAATCAGCGCGAAGATCAAGGCCGTCAGCACCAGGATCGCGTATCGCGGGATGCGGTAGTGCTCCAGAGCGCCCCAGAGCGCGCCGCGCATCAGCAGTTCCTCGGTCAGCGGCGCGCCGAGGAAGGCGAACAGCGCGAACACGAACAGCCAGACGGTCCGCTCGCCCTGCATCAGCCGCGCGAGGTCGGTTTCCGGGGGCGGGCCGGAGATGGCGATGATCACCAGCGTCAGCGCCCAGGAGCCGAACAGCGCGATGCCCCCGCAGGCCAGGCCCACCTTGAAGTCGCGGCGCTTCGGCAGGATGCCGAAATCCGAGCGCAGTCCCCTGCCGCGCCACCAGGAGAACACCGCGGGCACCAGGCCGAGCAGGATGTTCGGGGCGAAGGCCAGCAACAGCAGCGGGCCGGTGTTGGGCGGCGTCGTCGGATCGAACCCGCCGGCCGGGGACTGCCTGGCGGCGTTGAGGATCAGCACGGTCAGGTAGTAGCCGCCGTAGCCGATGAAGAACGCCGCGAACCCCCACGCCAGCGAGCCGCGGCGCGCCGCCTCCAGCTGCGCCTCCCAGAAGCGGGGGTGCAGGTCGGCGTCGGTGGTGTCCTCCACCGGGCGCATCGGTTCCCCGGGGTGCTTCGGGAACTCCGGCGGCTCCCGCTCGGGCTGTTCCCCCACGCTGCGCTCCCCTCTGCCGGGCTCACCCTAAGCATCCACCAGGAGCGCACGCCGTCTCCGGCGCCACGACCTGCGGCTTCGCGCGAGGAAGATCACACCGGGGAGCCGCGGCGGGGAATCAGCCGACGACGTTGCCGCGCAGGACGATCCGCGTCGGGTGGTCCAGGACCGACAGGTCCTTGCGCGGGTCCGCGTCGTAGCAGACCAGGTCGGCCGCGGCACCGTGCTGCAGCCCGGACCAGCCCAGCCACTCGCGCGCGGCCCACGACGCCGCGCCGAGCGCCTGCTCGGTGGACATCCCGACCCGGTGCAGCGCGCGCACCTCGTCGGCCAGCAGGCCGTGCGCGATGCCGCCGCCGGCGTCGGTTCCCGCGTACAGCGGGATGCCCGCCTCGATCGCCTTCGCGACCGTCCGGTCGGCCCGCGCGTAGAGGTCGGTCATGTGCGCCGCGTAGGCCGGGTACTTGGTCGCGGCCGACGCGAACGACGGGAAGTTCTCGATGTTGATCAGCGTCGGGACGAGCGCCGTGCCGTTGCGGGCCATCAGTTCGATCGTGTCGTCGGTGAGCCCGGTGCCGTGCTCGATGCAGTCGATCCCGGCGTTGATCAGGCCGGGCAGCGCGTCCTCGCCGAACACGTGCGCGGTGACCCGCGCGCCCAGCCGGTGCGCCGTCGAGATCGCCTCGGCCAGCACCTCGTCGCTCCACAGCGGCGCGAGGTCGCCCACCGACCGGTCGATCCAGTCGCCGACGAGCTTGATCCACCCGTCGCCGTAAGCGACCTGCTCGGCGACCGCCGCGGGCAGCTGCTCCTCGTGCTCCAGCTGATCGGCCAGGTACGGGATGTAGCGCTTGGGGCGCGCCAGGTGCTTCCCGGCCCGGATGATCCTGGGCAGGTCCTCGCGTTCCTGCAGCGGCCGGGTGTCGACCGGCGCGCCGCAGTCGCGGATCAGCAGCGTTCCGGCGTCGCGGTCGGCCTCCGCCTGCGCCTCGGCCTCGTCGAGCTCCACCGGCCCTTGGGGGCCGATGCCGACGTGGCAGTGCGCGTCGACCAGGCCGGGCAGCACGAAGCCGCCGTCGAACACGGTCTCGGCGCCGGGCACCGGGTCCAGGCTGATCCGGCCGTCCTGCACCCACAGCTCCCGCTGCGCGCCGTCGGGCAGCACGACGGCGCGCAGGTGCAGGGCGGTCACTTCTTCTTGCCGAAGTTCAGCTTCGACGGGTCGAAACCGGCGGGCAGGTCGTTCATGCCGCCCTCCAGCTTGGACAGGTCCGGGCCCGCGCCCGGCATGCCCATGCCGCCCGGCGGCAGGCCGGGGAAACCACCGGGCAGGCCGCGCATGCCCTTGGGCTGCGTCGGGCCGCGCCCCTTCTTGCCCTTCTTCCCCTTCTTGCCCTTGCGGTTCTTGCTGCCCCCGCCACCGCCGAAGCCGAAGCCGCCCGCCATCTGCTGCATCATCTTGCGGGCTTCGAAGAACCGGTTGACCAGGTCGTTGATCTCGCTGATGGCCACGCCGGAGCCGCGCGCGATGCGCTGGCGGCGGGACGCGTTGATGATCTTCGGGTCGGCCCGCTCGGCGGGCGTCATGCCGCGGATGATCGCCTGGATGCGGTCCAGGCTCTTCTCGTCGAAGTTGGCCAGCTGTTCCTTCATCTGGCCCGCGCCCGGCAGCATGCCCAGCAGGTTCTGCAGCGGACCCATCCGGCGGACCGCCTGCATCTGCTCCAGGAAGTCCTCCAGGGTCAGCTGCCCGGTGCCGAGCTTCGCCGCGGCCTGCTCGGCCTGCTCCTGGTCGAATGCCTGCTCGGCCTGCTCGATGAGGGTGAGCAGGTCGCCCATGCCCAGGATCCGGTTGGCCATCCGGTCCGGGTGGAAGACGTCGAAGTCCTCCAGCTTCTCGCCGCTGGAGGCGAACATGATCGGCTGGCCGGTGACCTCGCGGACCGACAGCGCGGCACCACCGCGGGCGTCGCCGTCGAGCTTGGTCAGCACCACGCCGGAGAACCCGACGCCGTCGCGGAAGGCCTGCGCGGTGTTCACCGCGTCCTGGCCGATCATCGCGTCCAGCACGAACAGGGTCTCGTCCGGGGTGATCGCGTCCCGGATGTCGGCGGCCTGCTTCATCATCTCTTCGTCGATGCCCAGCCGGCCGGCGGTGTCGACGATGACGATGTCGTGCTGCGCCCGGCGGGCCTCGTCGATGCTGCGGCGGGACACCTCGACCGGGTCGCCGACGCCGTTGCCGGGCTCCGGCGCGTACACCGGCACCCCGGCGCGCTCCCCGACCACCTGCAGCTGGTTCACCGCGTTCGGGCGCTGCAGGTCGCAGGCCACCAGCAGCGGCGTGTGGCCCTGCCCGGCGAGCCACTTGGCGAGCTTGCCCGCCAGCGTCGTCTTACCGGAACCCTGCAGACCGGCCAGCATGATCACGGTCGGCGGCGTCTTCGCGAACTCCAGCCGCCGGGTCTCGCCGCCGAGGACGGTGACGAGCTCCTCGTTGACGATCTTGATGACCTGCTGGGCCGGGTTCAGCGCCTGCGAGACCTCGGCACCCTTGGCGCGCTCCTTGACACCCTTGATGAAGTTGCGCACCACGGGAAGCGCCACGTCGGCTTCGAGCAGGGCGATGCGGATCTCCCGCGCGGTGGCGTCGATGTCCGCGTCGGACAGCCGCCCCTTGCCGCGCAGGTTCGTCAGGACCGAGGTGAGCCGGTCGGAGAGAGTGTCGAACACGGGTTCACGGGCTCCAGAGTCGAGGGATGTACCTGGGTACCTATGCGAGGGTAACCGGCCGGGTCACCGGCCCGGCGTGGGCTAGGAAGCGCAATTTCACGAGAAATGGCGCGGCCACCGGGTGACCTGCCGCCAGGTGCGGGAACCCAGCGTGATCGAGGGCCACGAACCCGGCGGCGCCGTCACCCGGTGGGGTGGCCGGTTTCCCGGGAAACCGGCCACCCTTCCGCTCAGCTGTGCGAGTAGTCCTCGCGGCGCTTGCCCGTCGCGCGGGGCTGCGGCGAACGCTGGCCCTTGCGGTGCGGGCGCGGCTTGTCGCGGTCGCGGTCCCGGGCACCGTCCCGGCCGGGGCGGCGCGGGCGGCGGTTGATGAACTCGCCGTCGGCGCGGCTGATCCGCAGGCCCCGCCCGGCCACCTGGGTGTTGCGCAGCTTGCTGAGCAGCTCGTCCGGCAGGTCGGCGGGCAGTTCGATCAGGGTGTGCTCGTTGCGGATGTCGATGTGCCCGATGTGCTTGCTGGGCAGGCCGCCCTCGTTGGCCAGCGCCCCGACCAGGGCCCGCGGGGTGACCCGGTTGCGGCGGCCGACCTCGACCCGGTAGGTCTCGGTGTCCGAGTTGGCCGGGTGGAACGACGAGCCGTCGCGGCGGGCTGGCGGCTCGACTGGCTCCGGGTCCAGCAGCAGCGGCCGGTCGCCCTGGGCCATGGCGGCCAGCGCGGCGGCGATCTCCACGGCCGGCACGTCGTGGGTCCGCTCGTACTCCGCCACCAGCTCCTGGAAGACCTCCAGGCCGCCCTTGGCGAGGGTGTCGCTGATGCTCTGCGCGAACTTGGCCAGCCGGCGGTCGTTGACCGCGTCGATGGTGGGCAGCTCCATCTGCTGGATCTGCTGGCGGGTGGCCCGCTCGATCGACCGCAGCAGGTGCCGCTCGCGCGGCGAGACGAACAGGATCGCCTCCCCGCTGCGCCCGGCCCGGCCGGTGCGGCCGACGCGGTGCACGTAGGACTCGGTGTCGTGCGGGATGTCGTAGTTGAGCACGTGCGAGATGCGCTCGACGTCGAGGCCGCGGGCGGCGACGTCGGTGGCCACCAGGATGTCGATCTTGCCGTCCCGGAGGTGGCCGATGGTGCGCTCGCGCTGCGCCTGCGCGATGTCGCCGTTGATCGCCGCCGCGCTGAAGCCGCGGGCCTGCAGCTTCTCGGCGAGCTCCTCGGTCAGCTGCTTGGTGCGGACGAACACGATCATCGCGTCGAACGACTCGACCTCGAGGATCCGGGTCAGCGCGTCCAGCTTGCTCGCCGCGCGCACCGGGACGTGCCGCTGGTTGATGTTGGTCGCGGTGCTGGTCTTGGTCTTGACCGAGATCTCGACCGGCTCGTTGAGGTAGTTCTGGCTGATCTTGCGGATCGCGCCGGGCATGGTCGCGGAGAACAGCGCCACCTGCCGGCTGGCCGGCACGGACTGCAGGATCTTCTCCACGTCCTCGATGAAGCCCATCCGCAGCATCTCGTCGGCCTCGTCGAGCACCAGGTTCTTGAGCCCGGTCAGGTCGAGCGAGCCCTTCTCCAGGTGGTCGATCAACCGGCCGGGGGTGCCGACGACGACGTGCGCGCCGCGGCGCAGGCCGGCGAGCTGCGGGCCGTAGCTGGTGCCGCCGTAGATCGGCAGCACGTGGAAGCCGGGGATGTGCGCGGCGTAGCGCTGGAACGCCTCGGAGACCTGGATCGCCAGCTCGCGGGTGGGCGCGAGCACCAGGGCCTGCGGGCCGGTGGCGTCGAGGTCGAGGCGGGACAGGATCGGCAGGGCGAAAGCGGCGGTCTTGCCGGTGCCGGTCTGGGCCAGGCCCAGCACGTCGCGACCCTCCAGCAGCAGCGGGATGGTCTTCTCCTGGATCGGCGACGGGGTCTCGTAGCCGATCTCGGTGAGCGTCTGGCGGACGCGCGGGTCAAGGTCAAGTTCGTCGAATGTCGACATGCTGGAAGCGGATCTCCTCGGTGGACTCGGCAGGGGGCTGATGGTCTGCGGAAACGGCCCTGCAACTACCCGCCCGGGGTCCGGGGTGATCGGCGAGGCGTCGGCTCGGAAGCCCTAGATCGCCGCGGGGCGCCGCTTGCGCATTTCGAACCGCGCGCTCAGCTGGACGCACACCCTGTTGCCAGTCACCCGCAGCTCGATCATTCTCAGCCTGGCGCCGCGGCATCCTGCCGCTGCGCCGAACATCCAGCCTAGCGATCGTCATCGGGGAGCGGGGCGGTGGCCCGGCACAACGGGACGCACGTCACGCTACGACGTCCAGCCGGAGGCCGTCGGCGACCTGGTTCCGGGTGAACAGGTGCACCCGGTGCCAGCCCCGCGGGGTCGCGCCGTCGCGCAGCTGCTGGTGCATCCGGTCGGCCCGGTGCACGTGCCGGAGGAACGATCCGGGCCGGATCAGCCGGCCGCGCGCCCGCTGCCCGGCCAGCGCCTCGCGCGGGTCCACGTGCAGCCACACCAGCACCCGCTGCCGTCCGGTGAACCAGGCGAAGGTCAGCAGCAACGCGCGGGTGGTGGCGCGGGTCGCTGGCTCGTGCGCGACGACCGGCCCGGACGCGCGCGCGCACCGCCAGGCGATGCGGCTGCGGTGCACCAGGTGCACCAGCGGGCGGTAGTAGCGGTAGGGCAGGCGGCTCGGCAGGACCTTGCGCAGGACGGCGCGAACCTGGTCGGAGTCCAGCGTCGAGATGTCCGCGCCACCGCGGAGCTTTCCGAGCACCGTGCTCTTGCCCGCGCCCGGCAGGCCGGCCAAGACGACGAGCGAACGCCGCCCGATGCGCACCGTCGGCGGCGGGCTGGTGGCCGAGGGGAGTACGTCCGATATGTCCACGACGGCGTCCAGGTTACGCGTGATCGATCTTGGCGGACGGGCCGAGTGCGCAACGCCACCGAACACAAAAGCGGAAGGCGGCTCGCTCCCCCCGAACGAACCGCCTTCCCCACCATCCCCCTGGGGCGCCACGAGATACCGCACCCGATCCGCGTGGGCGACCGTGTCCCCCCGGCCACCCACGCGGCTCCCCCGTCGCGAACGCGAAGCCCGGTGTTTCCCGCCCGACCCCCAGTACGGGCGGGGCCCCCTCCGGTTCCCCCTTGTCACCGCGTCGCACTTAGGAGTCTGCCGTCCGAGCGGGCCCGGCGAGACCGTGAAGCCCCCTGAGTACGGCTGCGTAGTGTTACGCACTCGCCACCGAGTGGTCCGGCGAAATCCACTCAGGCAAGCCGGTCGCGCGCTCCGCAGAACGCGGAGGGCGCCGCCGATCCATCGATCGGCGGCGCCCTCCGGCTCGGTCGGGAAGCGGGGTCAGATCGCCTCGACCCCGGTCTCCCCGGTGCGCACCCGGACCACGGTTTCCACCGAGGTGACCCAGACCTTGCCGTCGCCGACCCGGCCGGTGCGCGCGGCGGTCACGATCCCGTCCACGGCCTTGTCCACATCGGAGTCGTCGACGAGGACCTCGACGCGCAGCTTCTCGATGAAGTCCACGGCGTACTCGGCGCCCCGGTAGACCTCCGTGTGGCCCTTCTGGCGCCCGTAGCCCTGCGCCTCGCTGACGGTCATGCCCAGCACCCCGAGCCGACCGAGCGCCTCCTTCAGATCGTCCAGCTTGGACGGTTGGACGATCGCGGTCACCAACTTCATGCGCGGCTGCCCTCCAGCTTGCGTTCGACCTCGTCGGCAGGCGCCGCGGACCGGCGTCGCGCGGAGCGGTCGTCGCCGAAGTGGTACGCGGTCTCGGCGTGCTCGGTCTCGTCGATGCCCACGGCCTCGTCCTCGGCGCTCAGCCGGAACCCTACGACCGCCTTGACCAGCAGCGCCAGCACCAGGCTGACCACGAAGGAGTAGGCGAGCACCGCGACCGCGCCGACCGCCTGCCGCCACAACTGGTCGAACCCGCCGCCGTAGAACAGGCCGTCCACCCCGGCCGGGGCGGCCGACGAGGCGAACAGGCCGATCAGCAGCGTGCCCAGCAGGCCGCCGACCAGGTGCACGCCGACGACGTCCAGCGAGTCGTCGTAGCCGAACCGGTACTTCAGGCTCACCGCGAGCGCGCACACCGCGCCGGTGATCGCACCGACCGCGATCGCGCCCAGCGGCGTCACCGAGGAGCAGGCCGGGGTGATCGCCACGAGTCCCGCGACGATGCCGGACGCGGCGCCGAGCGTGGTCGCGTGGCCGTCGCGGATGCGCTCGACGAGCAGCCAGCCGAGCATCGCGGCGCTGGTCGCCACCAGGGTGTTCACCAGCGTGACCGCGGCGGTGGTGTTGGCCGCCAGCGCCGAACCGGCGTTGAACCCGAACCAGCCGAACCACAGCAGGCCCGCGCCGAGCACCACGAACGGCAGGTTGTGCGGCTTGCCCGGGTCCTTCGGCCAGCCCTTGCGCTTGCCGAGCACGAGCACCAGGGCCAGCGCGGCGGCGCCCGCGTTGATGTGCACCGCGGTGCCGCCGGCGAAGTCGATCGCGGCCAGCCGGTTGGCGATCCAGCCGCCGACGGCGGTCACGTTGCCCGCGTCGTCCTCGGTGTCGAAGGCGAACACCCAGTGCGCGACCGGGAAGTACACCACCACGGCCCACAACCCGGCGAACAGCAGCCACGGGCCGAAGCGGGCCCGGTCGGCGATCGCGCCGGAGATCAGCGCCACGGTGATGATCGCGAACATCGCCTGGAAGCCGACGAACGCCAGCGTCGGGATGCTGCCGGAGACCTGGTCCCCGGCCAGCAGCGAGCTCAGTCCGAAGAACTCGGCCGGGTTGCCGAGCAGGCCGACCCCGCCGATGTCGGAGCCGAACGCGGTGGAGTAGCCGATGAGCACCCACAGCACGCCCACCACGCCGATGCTGCCGAGGCTCATCATCAACATGTTGAGCACGCCGCGGGAGCGCACCATGCCGCCGTAGAAGAACGCCAGACCCGGGGTCATGAGCAGGACCAACGCCGCGCTCATGAGCACCCATGCGGTGTCGCCTGAATTCACATTGCCTCCCGATGCGACCGAGTTGGCCCGCATCCTGAGGAATGCCTGTTTCCGGCGGCCCGTTCCGCTGTTACGCGGCCGTGAAATCCGGCTCACCGCCGGTTACAGCGGCGTTGTGAGGTCACCGCCGCGTTTCGCCGTCGATCACCGAAGGCACCTGGACGGGGCGCCCGGCCAGCAGGCCCATGCAGAGCCAGATCGTCGAGCAGCCCAGCAGCAGCACCAGCGGCGCGATCCAGCCGCCGGTCACATCGTGCAGCAGCCCGATCAGCAGCGGACCGGCCGCGGCGATGAGGTACCCGCCGCCCTGCGCCATCCCGGACAGCGCCGTCGTGGTGTCGCTGTCCGGCGAGCGCAGCCCGAACAGGGTCAGCGCCAGGCCGAACGCCGCGCCCTGCGCCAGGCCGAGCACGACCACCGACGGCCACAGCCCGGCGGCCGGGCCGACGAGGATCCCGGTGAAGCCGAGCATGAGCAGCACCGCCAGCACCACGGCGATCAGGCGCTGGTCGCGGAGCCGGTGGCACAGCACGGGCACGCTCATCGAGCCGACGGCCTGCACCGCGGCCTGGATGCCCAGCGCCAGGCCGGCGAGCCCGGCACTCATGCCCCGGCTCTGCAACATCGTCGGCAGCCAGCCGAACGTGACGTAGGCCATCGCCGACTGCACGCCCATGAAGACGGTGACCTGCCAGGCAAGCGGGTTCCGCCACAACCGGCCGCCGCTGGACGGCTGCGGCGACGCGCCGGAGCTGCGCCGCAGCGCGAAGATGCTGATCACCAGGGCCAGCAGGACGGGAACCGCGAGGAGCCCGAGCGGGGCGCGCCAGGCGGACGACAGCGCGGCGCCCAGCGGCACGACCACGCTCGCCGCGATCGCGCCACCCAGCGTCAGGCACATCGTGTAGACCGCCGTGATCACCGGCACCTTGTGCGGGAAGTCCCGCTTGATCAGGCCCGGCAGCGCCACGTTCGCCACCGCGATCCCGGCGCCGACCACGACGGTCCCGGCCAGCAGCGTCCAGATCGACCCCAGCGCACGCAGCGAGTTGCCGATCAGCAGCACGATCAGGCAGCCGACCAGCACCTTCTCGTCACCGAAGCGCTGCCGGAGCTTCGGCGCGACGAACGCGAACACCCCCAGGCACACCACGGGCAGCGTCGTCAGCACGCCGCCGAAGGTGTTCGACACGCCCAGGTCCTGCTGGATCTGCTCCAGCAGCGGCGCGACCGCGGTGAACGGCGGCCGCAGCGCCAGCGCCACCAGCACGACCAGCACCAGGGTGGCGGCCACGGCGGTGCCCACCGGGGACGCCGGTGCCTGCTGGGCTCGGGTGCTCACTGCGCGTTTCCCCTCTCGTCGAGAACGCCCCCTAGGGACGTCAGGCTCGGCTTGATCACGGCATGCGCGGCCGCCGCGGCGGCCTCCGGGTCACCGTCGACGATGGCCTCCAGCAGCGCCCGGTGGGTGACCGGACCGCCTTCGGACAGCGCGGCGTCCGCGCGGACCGTTTCCAGGCTCTCCTGGAGGCGTTCGCTGAGGTAGCGGTACATCTCCGAGAGCACCGGGTTGCGCGCCGCCGCCACGACCGCGACGTGGAAGTCGACGTCGGCGGCGGCGAAGGTCTCGGGCGAGTCCGCGCGGTCGCGGAGGTCGAGCAGCTCGCGCAGCCGCTGGATGTCGTTGTCGTCGCGACGCATCGCGGCCAACCGGGCGGCCTGCACGTCGTAGGCGAGCTGCACCTCGAAGACGTCCCGGACCCCGGCGAGCCGCAACTGCCGCAGCATCGGCGCCGGATCGGCGGTGGACACGACGAATGTCCCGGCGCCCTGCCGGGATTCCAGCCGCCCGAGGTGCACGAGCGCCCGCACGGCCTCCCGGACGACGGTCCGGCTGACCCCCAGCTCGGCGACCAGCTCCAGCTCGGTCGGAATCCGCTCACCGGGAGCCCAGGCCCCACCGGAGAGCTGCTCGTTGAGGACGGCGATGACCTCGTCCACGGAGGACCGGTGCCCGACGACCCGCATGCCAACACCTCCGGGCGAAACCATAGGCCAGACATCAGTCGTCAGACAAATTTCCCCGGGATGTGAGATCAATTGGTTTCGGGGACGAACGAACAGCCCCCGCGCTTGGGGCGCGGGGGCTGTTCTCGGGAGGTCTCAGCCGAGGAGGGCGTCCACGAAGGCTCCCGGCTCGAAGGGGGCCAGGTCGTCCGGGCCTTCGCCGAGGCCCACCAGCTTCACCGGGACACCCAGTTCCCGCTGGACCTGGAAGACGATGCCGCCCTTGGCCGTGCCGTCGAGCTTGGTGAGCACGATGCCCGTCACGTCCACCACGTCGGAGAACACCCGCGCCTGGGTCAGGCCGTTCTGGCCCGTCGTCGCGTCCAGCACCAGCAGGACCTCGTCGACCTGGGCCTTCTTCTCCACGACGCGCTTGACCTTGCCCAGCTCGTCCATCAGGCCCGTCTTGGTGTGCAGGCGGCCGGCCGTGTCGACCAGCACCGCGTCCACGGCCGTGTCGCTGCCGCGGCTGACCGCCTCGAACGCCACGCTCGCCGGGTCGGCGCCTTCCTTGCCGCGCACCACCTCGGCGCCCACCCGGCTGCCCCAGGTGGCGAGCTGCTCGACGGCCGCGGCGCGGAAGGTGTCGGCCGCGCCGAGCAGGACCGTCCGGCCGTCCGCGACGAGCACCCGCGCCAGCTTGCCGGTGGTCGTGGTCTTGCCGGTGCCGTTGACGCCGACGACCAGCACCACGGCCGGCTTGCCGCCATCGGCCGGCTTGCCGTGCGGCAGCGCGCGCACCGCGCGCTCCATGTCCGGGCCGAGGGCGTCCACCAGCACCTCGCGCAGCAGCGCGCGCGCCTCGTCCGGCGTGCGGATGCCGCGCGCGGCGATCTCGGTGCGCAGCCGCTCGGTGATCTCCGTGGTGGTCGCCGCGCCCAGGTCGGCCAGCAGGAGGGTGTCCTCGATCTCCTCCCAGGAGTCCTCGTCCAGGTCGCCGGCGCCGAGCAGGCCCAGCAGGCCCTGGCCGAACGTCGACCGGGAGCGGGAGAGCCGGCCGCGCAGCCGCTCCAGCCGACCCGAGGTCGGCTCGATCTCCTCGATCTCCTCCGGCACCGCGGGCGCCGGCTCCGGCACCGGCTCGGCGCGCACCTGCTCCGGAACCTCGGCCGGTGCTTCGACCGGCGGCTCCTTGACCGGCGGCTCCT
This sequence comes from Saccharopolyspora sp. NPDC050642, assembly GCF_040654735.1. Taxonomy (NCBI): domain Bacteria; kingdom Bacillati; phylum Actinomycetota; class Actinomycetes; order Pseudonocardiales; family Pseudonocardiaceae; genus Saccharopolyspora; species Saccharopolyspora sp. NPDC050642. The sequence goes on from NZ_JBFAIN010000062.1 coordinate 28,862, forward strand.
CGGTCACCGTGCCGCCGTCCGGCAGGGGCACGTCCACGATGCCGCGCCGCTCGGTGTCGCGGGGCACCGCCGCGTCGTCGCCGACCCCGGGCTGGCCCTCCACCTCGGTGCGCTCGCCCGCCGGATGCTCCGGCGGGGCCGCCGTGGTGGTGCCGCCGCTGGACAGGCTGATCCCGCTGTCGGCGCGATACCCGCCGCCCTTGACGGACTCGGCCTGGCCCGCGGTCTCGTCCCGTTCGCTCAGGCTGATCCGCCGCCGGCGGTTCAGCACGACGCCGGCGACCACGGCGACCGCCAGCACCACCACGACGGCGACGATGATCAGAATCAGGTTCTCGGTGGTCACTCGCCCATCCTCCCACCTGGTCATACCGGCCTCGGAACGCGCCCGGCACACCAAGTGAGCAAATCACCAACAATGAGCGCGAGACGCTTGCATTTACCATGCGCTGTGCAATAGACCACACATGTGGGTTGGTGGCGCGTGATCGGTCTGCTCTCCGGCACGTCGATGGACGGCGTCGACGTGGCCGTGGCCGAGCTGCGGCTGGACGGCGACACCGTGCAGCTCCGCCCGCTGGGCGCCACCGTGCTCCCCTACCCGGACGCGCTGCACGAGAAGCTGCGCGGCGTGCTCCCGCCGGCCGGTTGCAGCGCCGAAGACCTGTGCCGGCTCGACACCTACGTCGGGCAGCAGTTCGCGGCCGCGGCCCGGCTTGGAGTCGAGCTCGCGGGTGGCCGCGCCGACCTCGTGGCGTCGCTCGGGCAGACGATCTACCACTGGGTCCAGGGCAGCGGGCGGGCGCGCGGCACCCTGCAGATCGGGCAGCCCGCGTGGATCGCCGAGGCCACCGGCCTGCCGGTGGTGTCCGACCTGCGGGCCCGCGACGTCGCCGCCGGCGGTCAGGGCGCCCCGCTGGCGGGCGTGTTCGACGCGCTGTGGCTGGCCGACGAGCCCGGCACGACCGTCGCGCTGAACATCGGCGGCATCGCCAACATCACCGTGGTCGGCGGGCGGCGGCCGCTGGCCTACGACACCGGCCCCGGGAACGCGCTGATCGACCTCGCGGCGGGCCGGATCACCGGCACGCCGCAGGACACCGACGGGAGCATCGCCGCGACCGGCACCGTCCACCCCGAACTGCTCGAAGTGCTGCTCGCCGACGGCTACTACCAGCGGCCGGCGCCGAAATCCACCGGCAAGGAGCACTTCAACGCCGACTACCTGGCCCGGGCGCTGGACAAGCTGCCCGCCGAGGTCGGCGACGGCGACCTGCTGGCGACGCTGACCGAGCTCACCGCGCGCACCATCGCCGACGCCTGCCGCAACGAGCAGGCGGCGAAGGTCGTTGCGTCCGGCGGCGGGGTGCGCAATCCTGTCCTGCTCGCCGCCCTGCGCCGCCTGCTGGACGCGCCGCTGGTCGTCAGCGACGACCTCGGCATGCCCGCGGACGGCAAGGAGGCGTACCTGACAGCGCTGCTCGGATTCCTCACCTGGCACGGCGTCAGCGGCAACGCGCCGGGCACCACCGGAGCCAACGGGCCCCGCTTGTTGGGCAGCATCACCCCGGGAGCCGGCCCGCTCCGGCTGCCCGAGCCCGCCATCGAGCAGCCGAAGCGGCTGCGAATGCAGCCCGGCCACACCGCACAGGAGGCGCTATGCGATCTCTCGACCTAGTCGTGATCGGGTTGTACCTGATCGCTATGCCGGTGCTCGGGATGCTGCTCAGCGGCCGGCAACGCAGCTCGCAGGACTACTTCGTCGGCAGCCGCCAGCTGCCCTGGTGGGCGGTGTGCTTCTCGGTGGTCGCCACCGAGACGTCCACGCTGACGGTGATCAGCGTGCCGACGGTGGCCTACCTCGGCAGCTTCACCTACCTCCAGCTCGCGATCGGCTACCTGATCGGCCGGATCGTGGTGGCGTTCGTGCTGCTGCCCAAGTACTACGCCGGGAACTTGGTCAGCGCCTACGCGTTCCTGGGGCAGCGGTTCGGCTCCGGCCTGCAGGGCACCGCGTCGGTGACGTTCCTGGTGACCCGGCTGCTGGCCGACGGCCTGCGGCTGTTCGCCACCGCGATCCCGGTGAAGGTGATGCTGGCGGCCTTCGGCGTGACCATGTCGTACTGGCAGATCGTGCTGATCCTGTCGGTCATGACGGTGATCTACACCTACTTCGGCGGCATCAAGGCCGTGGTGTGGGTCGACGCGATCCAGATGGCGGTCTACGTCGGCGGCGCGATCTGCGCCGCGGTGGTGCTGCTCGGCAGGCTGCCCGGGGACTGGATGTCGACCGCGGTCACCGAGGGCAAGTTCCAGCTCTTCGACTTCGGTTCGTCGATCATCACCGACCAGTACGCGTTCTTCACCGCCGTGATCGGCGGAGCGGTGTTCGCGATGGCCTCGCACGGCGCGGACCAGCTGATGGTGCAGCGGCTGCTCGCCTGCCGGGATCTCCGGGACAGCCAGCGGGCGCTGATCGCCAGCGGCGTCGTGGTGTTCCTGCAGTTCGCGCTGTTCCTGTTCATCGGCACGATGCTGTGGTCGTTCTTCAAGGGCGCCCAGCCGGCGGACCTGGGCATGGCCAGCAAGGACGAGTTGTTCCCGCAGTTCATCGTCAACGACCTGCCGCCCGGGCTGTCCGGCCTGCTGATCGCGGGCATCCTGGCCGCGGCGATGAGCACCCTGGCGTCGTCGCTGAACTCGCTGTCCACGTCCACGGTGAGCGATCTCTACCAGCGGATCTCGAAGCGCCGGCTCGACGACGCGACCATCTTGCGGATGGGCAAGGGCTGGACCCTGGTCTGGGCCGTGGTGTTCGTGGTGTTCGCGTCGATGTTCAGCAGCACCGACAACCCGGTGGTCGAGGTCGGCCTGAGCATCGCCAGCTACACCTACGGCGCGCTGCTGGGCGCTTTCCTGCTGGGGCTGCTGGTGAAGCGGGCCCGCCAGGCGGACGCGGTGATCGCGTTCGTGGCGACGCTCGTGGTGGTGCTGTTCTTCGTGTTCTGGGTGACCTTCCCGGACGGCGAAGGCGGCGAGAAGTCGCTCGCGTTCCCCTGGTACACGCCGCTCGGCGTCGTCGTGACGCTCGTGGTGGGCGGGCTGCTGTCGCTGCGCCACCCGCGGCCGGCGCCCGAAGCCGCCGTCGAGCAGGCCGACAACGCCTGACCGCGCGCGGTTCTTGCTGTCGTGACCGCAGTTTCAATTGAAACTGCGGGGGCGGGAGCCGGCCCGCCGCCGGCGGGGGCGGAAAATGGGGGGGGGGATAGAGACACAAAGAAGATAAGGGATAAAAAAGGGAG
>NZ_JBFAIN010000063.1:0-31929 GCF_040654735.1 Saccharopolyspora sp. NPDC050642
TGTGGGGGGGGGTCCCTGGTGGGGGGGGGGCCCGGCGCGGGGCGTCTCGGCCGGTGGCGCGGTGTGTTTTTGCCGGGCCTCACCGGCGTTCTGCGTGGGGGCGCCGGTTTCGCGCGAAAACGCCGCTTTCCCAGGCAGCGGGCGCCTTGCGGATGAGCCTTTTCCGGAATGACTCGTGAGGCGGTCCTATTAGGACGTGGAGAGTTCGCGCTCAGGCCGGGCGGAGCACGGCGAAGTCGCCGAGGACGATCCGCATGTCGAAAGTGCGCGACGACAGCCGCCATCCGCCCGGCGTGCGCACCCAGCGGTCGTCGTACTCGCCCATGCACTCGAAGAACCGCCCGGCCATCGGCCCGGCCCCGACGTGGTGCACGCGCGCGTAGGTGAGCGAACGCGCGGTGTCGCCGTCCACCGCCACCCGGTGGTTGCCGAGCAGGTGCTGCGTCGGCCCGCACCCGTCGAGGTGATCGCGCATCTGCCGCACGATCGCTTCGACGCCGTCCCGGCTGTACCCGTGGGCGTCCGGTAGGAAGGTGGCCTCGATGGCTGCCCAGTCCCGTGCGTCGATCGCGGCCGCCAGCTCGGCGAGCCGCTCCACGATCTCCTCCCGGGCGGTCATTCCGCCTCCACCGCAACGGAATCGAGCGCGGCGAGCAGTCGCGGCGACTCCTCGCGGCCGTCGAGCACCCGTCCCGTGCGGCGGGTGACGCGCCAGCCCGCCGGGCCGCGCCGCAACTGCCAGCGGTTGGCGGTGGCGCGGCGCACGGCGAACTCCCCGCCGTTGTGCACCACCATCAGCGAGTGGCCCACGGCGACGGCCTCGTCGCCTTCGACGGTGATGTGCGCGGGGCCGAGGAAGTGGGCGCAGCCGCCCTCGATCCAGCCCTGGTGCGTCGCGCCGGTGACCATCGCTACGATCTCGGCGCGGCCGTTCATCGACCACCCGTCGACCTCGTACGCGCCGTCGGGTTCCCAGCGGTCGGCCACCGCCTCGGCGCTCCCGCTGTCGACCAGCGGGCCGTAGCTCGCGATGAGCCGGGCGATCTCCTGCTGGTCTTCGAGCCGCCGCAGGCGCTCCTCCAGCGCGGCGAACCGCTCGGCAAGATCGGTGGATTCCTCAGCCATCGGTACCTCGTCCCGTCAATCGATGCCGGCCGCGATGCCGGCCAGGGCTTCGAGCTGCTCGCAGTAGTGGTCGGCGGATCGCGCCCGCAGCTGGGCGCCGACGAGCGTGGCGCCCGCTTCGCGCACCTGTGCCAGCGCCGCCTCGGCTGCCGCCGGTTGTCCCATCGGGTCCAGCGCGCGGCCCGCCGAGAGCACGACCTCGAAGTCCGGCGGCAGGTCGACCTTGGCCAGCATCTCCCGCAGCTGGGCCGTGTCGAGGCCGAAGGGCACCCAGCCGTCGCCGTGCTTCGCCGCGCGGCGGAGGGAGCGCAGCGTCCGGCCGCCGATCCACATCGGCACACGGGCCTGCACGGCGTGCGGCTCCACGACGAAACCCGCGTAGTCGTAGTGCTCGCCGTGGTACTCCGGTTCCCGCTGCGACAGGCTGGCCCGCAAGGCGGCGAGGGCGTCGTCGGCTCGGGAGCCCCGCCCCTCGAACTGCGCGCCGATCAGCGCGAACTCCTCTTCCAGGCTGCCCACGCCGAGCCCGAGCACCAGGCGGCCGCCCGACACGCGGTCGAGGGTGCCGTAGCGCTTGGCGATCTCCAGCGGGTGGTGGTAGCCGAGCACCAGGACCTGCGTGGCGAGGCGGATCCGCGTGGTCCGCGCGGCCAGGTATCCGAGCGTGGCCAGCGGATCCCAGTAGGTCGCGCCGCGCTGCTCGGCGACCTCCCGGGGAATGCCCACGTGCTCGCTGCACGTCAGGTGGTGGAAACCCAGCCGGTCGGCGGCCTCGGCGATCCTGCCGAGCTCCTCGATGCCCGCCGTGCGCTCCCACTCCGAATGCACGCCGGGCACCTGCGTCACCACCGGGCTTGCGATGCCGACTCTCATCTGCAGACCTTTCCTCGCGCGGCGCCGGTTTCACCGGGCCGTCGACAAGGTTTAGCCCAGCCGGCTCGCGAACTCCCGGCTCGTCCCGGTCACCGGGAGCCGGCGGCCGCCCGAAACACGGGCGAAACCCCGGCGGGAGACTTCCGCCGCTCGCGCGCCGCTGCTACCGTTCCCAACCGGGAAGAATTCATTTCAGTTTTACTTCCGGTACGCCGGGCCGAGGGGAGAACCATGACTGTCCCTTTCGCTCGCGAGAACGCTGACTCCCCGCGCCGCGAGCTGCCGCCGTCGATGGTGGAACGGATGACGCTGATCCTCGACTCGTTCGAGCGCTGCTCCGCTCGGCTCACCCTGGAAGACGTGGCTCGACGCACGCATCTTCCCAGGTCGACCGCGCATCGGATCCTCGATCAGCTGGTCCGGCTGGACTGGCTCCGGCACAGCGCCGCCGGCTACTCGCTCGGGCGCCGCGCGCTCAGCCTCGGCGGCCAGGCCAATGCCCACGACGAGCTCCGCGGCGCCGCCGCACCGCTGCTCCACGACCTCCAGATGAAAACTGGAATGGTCGTTCACCTCGCGGTGCTGGAGGGCGGCGAGATCCACTACCTCGACAAGGTCGGCGGCCGGTTCGCCGCGTCGGTGCCCTCGTGCGTCGGAGGCCGGGCCCCGGCGCACTCGACGGCCCTGGGCAAGGCGATCCTGGCCGGGCTCGCGCCCGAGACCGTGGACGAGCTGCTCGGCGACCGCATCGGGCGGCTGACGGACCGGACCATCGGCGACATCGGCACCCTGCACCAGGAGCTCAACCGCATCCGGCGCCGCCGCGGTCTCGCCTTCGAACGGGGCGAGTGCATTCCCTCGCTCGCCTGCGCGGCGGCCGCCGTCCGCGGCCCGGAGGGACCGGTGGGCAGCATCTCGCTGGTGGGCTACGTCAAGGCGCCGTTGGAGAAGGTGGCGCCGTTGGTCGTGGACGCCGCCAGGACGGTGTCGGACGTGCTCTACCCGGCCGCGGCGAAGCCGCGCTCCTGCCGCAAGATGAGCGTGGTCGCGCCCGAGAAGACCTGGTCGACCGCGACGCTCGACCGGATGATGGCGGCCGGATCCGGCGACTGGCTCTGACCGCCGCGCGCCGGATTCCGGCCGCGCACCGCGGAAACCCGGTGCGCACGGCGGCTCAGGCCCAGGTGTCGCCCCAGCCCCAGGCGTCCGGCATGACGAGCTCCGGCTCCGGGGCGATCCCGAACCTGCCCCGGAAGAAGACCATCGGGGGCGCGTCGACGGGCGTCTCCAGCTCCAGCACCCGGCCGATCACCACGTCGTGGTCGCCGGCGGCGTGCACGTCGTGCACCTCCGCGTGCACCCGCAGGAGCACGCCGGGCAGCGCCGGGCTGCCCCACCGGGACAGCTGCCAGGGCAGTCCCTCGAACTTGGTTCCCCGGCTGGAACCGAACCGGTCGCACAGGTCGTTCTGCCGCTCGGCGAGCACGTTCACGCAGAAGCGCCCGGCGTCGCGGATCCGCGGCCAGGACCGGCCCCGGTGGTCGGCGCAGAACAGCACGAGCGGCGGTTCCAGGGACACCGAGGCGAAGGATTGGCAGGCGAAGCCCACCGGCTCGCCGTCGTACCCGGTCACCACCGTGACGCCGCTGGCGAAGGTACCCATCGCCCGCCGCATCTCCAGCGGCGTGGGCGCCACCGCCGCGGGGGCGCCGTCCACCGTCACCTGAGGATCTTCCGCTGCACGCTGGGTGTTCACGGGACCGACGTTATGCGCGCGGTTGCGGCGTTCTCGCCGCGTCGTCCCGTTGAGCGGGAGGCACCCCTGGGCCCCGGAAGCGGATTCCGCGCGCGGTCGCGATCCCGTTGGCCGGGAACCCGCGATCCCGCTGATCGGGAGTTCGTGACGCCCGACCGGGGCGCCCGCGCCTAACGTGCAGCGGCGAAACCCCTGAAAGTCCTCGAGAGCTTGGGCGTGAGATGACGGAACTGAGCTACGAGTCCACGCTGCGCGAGCTGCAGACGGACCGCGGTGTCCTGCGCTACCACGAAGCCGGCGACGGGCCGCCGCTGCTGATGCTGCACGGGTCCGGCCCCGGCGTCACCGGGTGGCGGAACTTCCGCGGCAACCTCCCGGTCTTCGCCGAGCACTTCCGCTGCCTGGTCCTGGAATTCCCCGGGTTCGGCGTCAGCGACCCCACCGACGAGCATCCCATGGTCGCCGCCCCGGACGCCGTCCGGCGATTCCTGGACGGCCTCGGCCTCCAGCAGGTGGACGTGATCGGCAACTCCATGGGCGGCATCGTCGCGACCCGGTTCGCCATCGACCAGCCGGACCGCGTGCGCCGGCTCGTCACCATCGGCGGGATCGGCCGCAACCTCTTCAGCCCCTCGCCGGGCGAGGGCATCAACCTGCTGATGGAGTTCACCGAGGAACCCACGCGGGAACGGCTCGTGGCGTGGCTGAACTCCATGGTGTACGACCGGTCGCTGGTGACGGAGGAGCTGATCGAGGAGCGCTGGGCGCACGCCACCGATCCGAGCACCCTCGCCAGCGCGCGGAAGATGTACGGCCGCAAGGCTTTCGAGGCCGTCGCCGCCGCCGCGGCGAAGTCCGACGAGCCGCCGTACTGGGCGATGCTGCACAAGGTCCGCGCCAGGACGCTGATCACGTGGGGACGCGACGACCGGGTCAGCCCGGTGGACATGGCGCTGGTCCCCATGCGCACGATTCCCGACGCCGAACTGCACATCTTCCCCAACTGCGGGCACTGGACGATGATCGAGCAGAAGGAAGCCTGGGAGAGCGCGGTGCTGGCGTTCCTGACGCGGAAGGACGCGCCGTGACCGCGTCCTGGGACCACGAGTTCGACTTCGTCGTCGTCGGCTCCGGCGGCGGCGGGATGACCGCCGCGCTCACCGCCACCGACGCGGGCCTGTCGACGGTGGTCGTCGAGAAGGCCGGGAAGTACGGCGGCAGCACCGGGATGTCCGGCGGCGGCATCTGGATCCCCAACAACCCCGTGCTGCGGGCGAAGGGCCACGACGACAGCCGCGAGTCGATCCGCCGGTACCTGGACCTGCTCACCGAGGGCAAGGTGCCGGCCGCCCGCCTCGACGCCTACGTCGACCACGGCCCCGCCGCGATGGAACTGCTGTGCCGCAGCAGGTGGATGCGGTTCTACTGGACCAAGGGCTACGCCGACTACCACCCGGAGTACGAGGGCGGCCGGCCGATGGGGCGATCCGTCGAGCCGCTGCCGTTCGACACGCGGAAGCTCGGCGCGGACGAGGAGTTCCAGCGCCCCAACAGCATGAAGGGCCCGCTGGGCCTGTGGGTCACCGGCAAGGACTACCACGACCTGGCCATGGTCAAGCGCACCTGGCGGGGCCGCTGGGCGTCGGTGATCGCCGCCTGGCGGGTGTCCTCCAACGTCGTCCGGCGGCGGCACATGTCCACCGGCGGCCGGGCCCTGGTCGCGCGGATGCGGATGGCGCTCAAGGACGCCGGAATCCCGCTGTGGCTGCGGGCTCCGATGACCGACCTGGTGATCGAGGACGGTCGCGTGACCGGTGTCGTGGTGCGCCGCGACGGCGAGCAGCAGCGCATCCGCGCGCGCCGCGGCGTGCTGCTCGCGACCGGCGGCTTCGACCACAACAGCGAGATGCGGGCGGAATACCTGCCCGAGGGCGGCCAGGAGAACCACAGCCTCGGCGCGGTCGAGAACGTCGGGGACGGCATCGCCGCGGGCCGGAAGCTGGGCGCGGCCCTGGACTTCATGGACGACGCCTGGTGGATGCCCTCGGTCGAACATCCCTCGGGCGCCACGATCCCGCTGGTCTCCGAGCGCGCCATCCCGGGCCAGATCATCGTGTCGGCGGACGGGAAGCGGTTCACCAACGAGTCGGCCCCGTACACGAACTTCGTGCACGCCCAGCTGGCGGGCAAGCACCGGCCGATCTGGTTCGTCATGGACGCGAGGGCGCGCGCGAGGTACCCGTTCGCGCAGATCCTGCCCGGCATGCCGTTCCCGCAGAGCTTCTACGACGCGGGCATCGTGCACCGGGCCGGCACGATCGCGGACCTCGCGGAACGCGTCGACATCCCGGCGGACGCGCTGCGGCAGACCGTCGACCGGTTCAACGGCTTCGCCCGCGCGGGCAAGGACGCGGACTACGGCCGCGGCGACAGCGCCTACGACCGCTACTACGGCGATCCCACGCTGAAGAACCCGAACCTGGACGTGATTGACAAGGCGCCGTTCTACGCGGTGCGGATCGAGGCGGGCGATCTCGGCACGAAGGGTGGCCTGGTCACCGACGAGCGCGGCCGGGTCCTGCGCGCGGACGACTCGGCGATCGAGGGCCTCTACGCCACCGGCAACACCACCGCGTCCATCATGGCCAACGAGTACGCGGGCCCCGGCGCCACCATCGGCCCGTCCATCGTCTTCGGCTACATCGCGGCGAAGCACGCCGCGGGAGTTCTCGGATGAGGCGGGAGGAAACATGACGCCGCCAACGGTGTGGAAGCTTCGCGTCGTCGAGGTGATCCGGGAGACCGCCGACGCGCACACCCTGGTCCTGGAGCACTCCGAGCAGCCGGGCGAGCCGTTCGGCTACCTGCCCGGCCAGTTCCTGACCATCCGGATCCCGTCGGACCGGCCGGGCGGCGCTGCCCGCTGCTATTCGCTGTGCAGTTCCCCGGTCTGCGACGAGAAGCTGAAGGTCACGGTCAAGCGCACCAAGGACGGCTACGGCTCGAACTGGATCTGCGACAACGTCGTCGCGGGCGACGTGCTCGACGTGCTGAGCCCGTCGGGCACGTTCACCCCCGCGTCGCTGGACACCGATCTGCTGCTCGTCGCCGCCGGCAGCGGGATCACCCCGGTGCTCTCGATCCTCAAGTCCGCGCTCCGCGCGGGCGGTGGCCGGATCACCTTGCTCTACGCCAACCGGGACGAGAACTCGGTGATATTCCGGGACGAACTGCAGACGCTCGGGCTCGACGAGCACGGCGACCGGCTCACCGTGCTGCACTGGCTGGAATCCGTGCAGGGGCTGCCGACCGCCGCGGGCCTGCGGGAGCTGCTGCGGCCCTACGCCGACCGCGAGGCTTTCGTCTGCGGGCCCAAGGTGTTCATGGACATGGTGCTCGAATCGCTGACCGCGCTCGGCGCGCCGCCGAAGCGGGTGCACGTCGAGCGCTTCACCTCGCTGACCGGCGATCCGTTCGCCGCCAACGAGAATCCGCCGGAGATCAGCCAGGACGGGCCGGTGAGCGAGGTCGAGGTGACCCTCGACGGGGAGACGCGCACCCTGTCGTGGCCCCGGAGCAGCAAGCTGCTCGACGTGCTCCTGGCCGCGGGCCTGGAGGCGCCGTACTCCTGCCGGGAAGGCGCCTGCAGCGCCTGCGCCTGCGTGCTGCTCGAAGGCGAGGTCGACCTCAAGCGCAACGAAGTGCTCGACGACACCGACCGCGCCGAGGGCATCATCCTCGGCTGCCAGGCCGTGCCGCTCACCGACCGGCTGAAGTTGACCTACGACTACTGACCGGACGGGGTCCCGGTGAGCGGGCGGGAAAACCCGCGGTGCGAGCGCGCACCGCGGGTTTTCGCTTGTCCGGAAGGAGTTCTGCGACGACCTCGCAGGGGTGGTCCCGGTGAGCGGGAGAGGAATCCCAGCTGCGCGGGATCGGCTGGCACCGTTCAGGCATGCTCGATGCGACAACTCGACAGGCTGCCGCCGACGCCCTCCGGGCCGCGCAGTCCGATCGCGCGCCGATCGATCCGCTCACCGAGCGGTTCCCCGGCATCGACGTGGTCGACGCCTACGAGATCCAGCTGCTGAACATCCGCCGGCAGCTCGCCGCCGGTGCGGTGGTGCGCGGTCACAAGGTCGGGCTGTCGTCCCCCGTGATGCAGCGGATGATGGGCGTCGACGAGCCCGACTACGGCCACCTCCTCGACACGATGTTCCTGGCGGAGGACCGCGCGGTGGAAACCGCGCGCTACTGCTACCCGCGCATCGAGGTCGAGATCGGCTACGTCCTGGGCGACTCGCTGCCGGGCGAGGGGTGCACGGAGGAGGACGTGCTCGCCGCCACCGAGTACGTCGTCCCGAGCCTGGAGCTGATCGACAGCCGGATCGGTGACTGGCGGATCGGCCTCGCCGACACCATCGCCGACAACGCCTCCTCCGCGGGCGTCATCCTCGGCGCCGCCCGGGCCAAGCCCGGCGAGCTGGACCTCGCCGACATCGAGGCGGTGCTGTTCTCCGGCGGCACGGAGATCGCCCGCGGGAACACCAGCGCGGTGCTCGGGAACCCCACCACCGCGGTGGCCTGGCTGGCCCGCAAGGTCGCCACCTTCGGCGTCCGGCTCGAAGCGGGGCACGTGATCCTGCCGGGCTCGTGCACGAGGGCCGTCGACGTCGCGCCGGGCGAGGAGTACCGCGCCGACTTCACCGGCCTCGGGTCGGTCACGGCCCGGTTCGCGTGAGGCGCACCGGGAACCTGAAAGACATCCCAGGAGCTGAAATGTCAAGCTGCGATGTTTTCGGCGTGATGCGACCAGGCGGTCGCCTCGTCGTAGAGGGTGCCGGTCTTGAGGCAGCCGTGCAGGATGCCGACGAGTCGGTTGGCGAGTTGACGCAGGGCGGCGTTGTGACCGGCGCCGCGGGCTTTCTGCCGGTCGTAGTAGACGCGGGCGCCTGGCGAGTGCAGCAACGCGCTTTGTGCCTGAGCCATCAGGGCGTCGATGAGACGGTCGTTGTGGACGAACCGGGCCAGGGCGACCTTCTTCTTGCCCGACGCGCGGGTGATCGGGGAGGTGCCGGCGTAGTTCTTGCGGGGTTTGGCGGTGGCGTAGCGGTGGGGGTCGTCGCCGAACTCTGCGAGCACCCGGGCGCCGAGGACCGGCCCCAGACCGGGCTGGGAGGTGATGATCTCAGGCCCGGTGGGAGAACCATCAGCGACCTAATCAAGCAGTGCTCACGCCACCACGGGCGGGCACGACATCCCAGCAGCGATCAACTCTCCCGGCCTACCGGCAGGGGCACGATCTTTCATCAGGACTCACACGGTCCAGGACATCAGAGTGCTCACCTGCCGGCCGGCTACCGACCAGGAGTGTGCCCGATGGCTCACTCCCAGAACTGATTAGGACGAATGGAACAGTGACCAAGGCGACCGCTGCCATCGTGGGCTCCGGCAACATCGGCACCGACCTGATGTACAAGCTGCTGCGCTCCGAAACCATCGAGCCGCGCTGGATGATCGGCGTGGACCCCGACAGCCCCGGCCTCAAGCGCGCGCACGGCGAGGGGCTGATCAGCTCCGCCGCGGGCGTCGACTGGCTGCTGGCGCAGGACGAGCAGCCGGACATCGTGTTCGAGGCGACCTCGGCCTACGTGCACCGGGAGAACGCGCCGAAGTACGCCGAGCGGGGCATCCAGGCGATCGACCTGACCCCGGCCGCGCTGGGGCCCGCGGTCGTGCCCGCGGTCAACCTCGGCGAGCACCTCGACGCGCCGAACGTCAACCTGATCACCTGCGGCGGCCAGGCCACCATCCCGATCGTGCACGCCGTCTCGCGCGTGGTGGAGGTCGCCTACGCCGAGATCGTGGCCAGCGTCGCCTCGCCGTCGGCCGGGCCCGGAACCCGGGCGAACATCGACGAGTTCACCATCACGACCTCGCGCGGCATCGAGGAGATCGGCGGTGCCCGCCGGGGCAAGGCGATCATCATCCTGAACCCGGCCGAGCCGCCGATGCTGATGCGCGACACCGTGTTCTGCGCGATCCCGGAGGACTGCGACCGGGACGCGATCGCCCGGTCCGTCCACGAGGCCGTCGCGGCCGTCGCGAGCTACGTGCCGGGCTACCGCCTGCGCGCCGAGCCGCAGTTCGACGATCCGTCCACTGTGAACGGTGGCATGGCCCGCGTCGCGGTGTTCCTCGAAGTGGAGGGCGCCGGCGACTTCCTCCCGCCGTACTCCGGGAACCTCGACATCATGACCGCCGCAGCGGCCGGCGTCGGCGCGGGCTTCGCCCGGCGGATCCGCGCGCAGAAGGGGCAGTGAGAAACCCATGGCCTACAGCACCGATCTCGACATCAGGATCACCGATTCCTCGCTGCGCGACGGATCGCACGCCAAGCAGCACCAGTTCACCGCCGAGCACGTGCGGGACATCGTGGCCGCCCTCGACGGCGCCGGGGTCCCGGTCATCGAGGTGACCCACGGCGACGGCCTCGGCGGCTCGTCGTTCAACTACGGCTTCAGCCACACCCCCGAGCAGGAACTGATCAAGACCGCGGTGGCCACGGCGAAGCGCGCCAAGATCGCCTTCCTGATGCTCCCCGGCGTCGGGGTGAAGGACGACATCCGCGCGGCGGCCGACAACGGGGCGGCCATCTGCCGGATCGCCACGCACTGCACGGAGGCCGACGTCTCCGTCCAGCACTTCGGGCTCGCCCGCGAGCTGGGCCTGGAGACGGTGGGCTTCCTGATGATGTCGCACAGCCAGCCGCCGGAGGTGCTGGCGCAGCAGGCCCGGATCATGGCCGACGCGGGCTGCCAGTGCGTCTACGTCGTGGACTCCGCGGGCGCCCTCGTGCTGGAGGACACCAGCGAGCGGATCGCGGCGCTGGTCGCGGAGCTCGGCGACGACGCCCAGGTCGGCTTCCACGGCCACGAGAACCTGGGCCTCGGCGTGGCCAACTCCGTGCTCGCCGTGCGCGCCGGGGCGACCCAGGTGGACGGCTCCACCCGGCGTTTCGGCGCCGGCGCCGGGAACACCCCGGTCGAGGCGTTCGTCGCGGTCGCCGAGAAGCTCGGCATCCGCACGGGCGTCGACACCCTGAAGATCATCGACGCCGCCGAGGACGTGGTCCGGCCGGTGATGGACGGCGAGTGCCTGCTCGACCGGCTCTCGCTGACCATGGGCTACGCCGGGGTCTACTCCAGCTTCCTCAAGCACGCCGACCGCGCCGCGGCGAAGTACGGCGTCTCCGGCGCCGAGATCCTCGTCGAGGCGGGCAAGCGCAAGCTGATCGGCGGCCAGGAGGACCAGCTGATCGAACTCGCCGTGGGCCTCGCCGCTCGCGGCTCCGACACCGAAGCGAGGGCGAGCTGATGTCCAACCCGGTTCTGACGGCGGTCGAAGAGCGCGCCGAGGAGATCGCCGCGGCCGCCGCCTCGAACGAGCGGCTCGGCAGGCTCGACGACCGGGCGGCCAAGGTGCTCCGCGAGACCGGTGTGATCAAGATGCTGCAGCCCGCCCGGTACGGCGGAGCGGAGGCGCATCCGGCGGAGTTCGCCGAGACGGTGATGAAGGTCGCGAGCCACGACGGCTCCACCGGCTGGGTCGCCGGCATCGTCGGGGTCCACCCGTGGGAGATGGCGATGGCCGACCCCCGGGTGCAGGAGGAGATCTGGGGCGAGGACACCGACACGTGGATCGCCTCGCCGTACGCCCCGCTCGGCGTTCTCAAGCCGGTCGACGGCGGTTACATCTTCAACGGGCACTGGCAGTTCTCGTCCGGGACCGACCACTGCGACTGGATCTTCCTCGGCGCCTTCATGGGCGACGAGGAGGGAAACGTGGCCCAGCCGCCGGTGGCCTACCACGTGATCCTGCCGCGGTCCGACTACGAGATCGTCGAGGACTCCTGGGACGTCGTGGGCCTGCGCGGCACCGGCAGCAAGGACGTCATCGTCAAGGACGCCTTCGTCCCGTCGTACCGGGTGATCCCGTTCAGCACGATGCTCGACGGGTCGGCGCCCAGGGACGCCGGGCTGGACAACCCGACCTACCACGTCCCGTTCACCACGGCCTTCCCGCTGGGCATCACCTCCGCGGTGATCGGCATCTGCGAGGGCGCCCTCGCGCACCACATGGCCTACCAGCAGAAGCGCGTGCAGATCACCGGCACCAAGATCAAGGACGATCCCTACGTGCTGTTCGCGATCAGCGAGGCCGCGGCCGAGATCCACGCCTCCCGCGTCGCGTTGCTCGACAACGTGTCCCGGATCTACGACAAGGTGGCGGCGGGCGTGGAGATCGGCTTCGGGGAGCGCGCGGTCAGCCGCCGCACCCAGGTCGCCGCGGCGTGGCGCGCCGTCCGCGCGATGGACGAGGTCGTCGCCCGCTCCGGCGGCAACGGCCTGCGCATGGACAACCCGATCCAGCGCTTCTGGCGCGACGGCCACATGGGCATGGTGCACGCCATCCACGTCCCGGGCGCCGTCTTCCACGTGTCCGCGCTGACCGAACTCGGCATCGAGCCGCCGCCGGGCCCGATGCGCTCGATGATCTGACCGCCCGCCACGATCCCGCCGCGCAGAGATAGGAAGAACGCACATGCCCCAGATCCGCGGTCTCGGATACCTCACGGTGCAGACCCGGGACATCGACCGCTGGCGCGAGCTCACGGTCGACGCCCTCGGCCTCCAGGAGACCACCGGTCCCCACACCGACGGTCTCTACCTGCGCATGGACGAGCGGGCCGCCCGGCTGATCGTGCTGCCCGGCGACACCGACAAGGTCCTCGCCGTCGGCTGGGAGGTGCGCGACCAGTTCGGGCTCGCGGCCGTCGGCCGCGACGTGGAGACGGCAGGCACGGCGGTCAAGGCGCTGTCGCAGGCCGAATGCGACGAGCGGCGCATCGAGGCCGGGATCGCCTTCGAGGACCCGACCGGCACTCCCGTCGAGGTGTTCTTCGGGCCGGTGCTCGACCACAGCCCGGTCGTCACCAAGCACGCCCACCGGTTCGTCACAGGCGATCAGGGCATGGGCCACGTGGTGCTGCCGACGACCTGTCCACAGGAGACGGTCGAGTTCTACACCGAGGTGCTCGGCTTCCTGCCGCGCGGCGCCATCCGCGTCGGCGGCGGCGGAACCCCGGACGCCCCGCCGCGCCGGGTGCGGTTCATGGGCGTGAACCAGCGCCACCACAGCCTCGCGGTCTGCCCGGCCCCGCACGGCGAGCCGCCGGGCCTGGTGCACCTGATGGTCGAGGTCGAGGAGATCGACACCGTGGGCCGGGCCCTCGACGAGGTGAACCGGCGCGGCTTCTCGCTGTCGTCGACCCTGGGCAGGCACACCAACGACAAGGCGATCTCCTTCTACGTCCGCGCGCCCGGCGGCTGGGACATCGAGTACGGCTGCGACGGCCTTCTCGTCGACGAGACGTACTACACGGCCGAGGAGATCACCGCGGACAGCTACTGGGGCCACGACTGGTCCGGTTCCGAACCGCTCGCGGCGTTCAGCCAGGAAAGGTGAGCGGACGATGAGCTCCCGGCCGGTGCACCCGGTGCCGCTGTCGCAGGTAGAAGCGTTCGACCACGAAGCCGACGTCCTCGTCGTCGGCTTCGGGTGCGCCGGCGCGGCGGCCGCTTTCGAGGCGTCCTCCGCCGGAGCCGATGTCGTCGTCCTGGAACGCGCCGGGGGCCCTGGCGGGTCCTCGGCGCTGTCCGGCGGTGAGCTGTACCTCGGCGGCGGAACGCGCGTCCAGCGGGCGTGCGGTTTCGACGACACGCCGGACGAGATGTTCGCCTACCTCGAAGCGGCCCTCGGCCCGCACGCCGACGCGGAGAAGCTGCGGCTGTACTGCGACGAAAGCGTCGAGCACTTCGAGTGGTTCTGCGCCCGCGGCCTGGCCTTCGAGGAGTCGATGTACGACGCCCCGAGCTGGATGCCGCCGACCCGCGACGGGCTGATGTGGCTGGGGGAGAACGCCTGGCCCTACAACACCATCGCGCGGCCGGTCCCGCGCGGCCACCGGCCCGCCGCGGAGAACTTCGGCGGTTGGCTGATCATGGAGCGCCTCGGGTCGGCCGCGCACGAGGCCGGGGCGCGGACGCACGCCGACACGCTCGCCACCGCGCTCGTCGTCGACGAGTCCGGGCGGGTCGCCGGGGTGGCGGCGACCAACTACGGCAAGACCGTCCACTACCGCGCCCGCCGCGGCGTGGTGCTCACCACCGGCGGCTTCGTGGACGACGAGGAGATGCTCGCCGACCACGCGCCGGTGCTGCTCGGGCACGGCAAGGTCAGCGACGGCCTCGACGACGGCAGCGGGATCCGGATGGCCGCCGCCCTCGGCGCGGCCACCCGGCGGATGGCGCAGGTGGAGGCGGCGCTGACCGCGCTGCCGGCGATGGTCTGCCGCGGCATGCTCGTCAACGCGCGTGGCCAGCGGTTCATCAACGAGGACGTGTACCCGGGCATGTTCAGCCACGCCGCGCTGCACAACCCGGCGCCGTGGTGGGTGATCATCGACGAGGCGGGCTACGACGCCATTCCCGAGCGCGACCTCTGGGGCGTGCGACCGCAGCACGTCGCCGAAACCCTTGCAGAGCTGGAAGAAGAGCTCGGCATGCCGGCAGGTGCGCTCGAAACGACCGTGGCGACGTACAACCGGCACGCCGTCGAGGGCGACGACCCCCACTTCCACAAGAACCCGGCGTGGTTGCGCGAGCTCAAACCGCCGTTCGCGGCGGTGAACCCGGCGCTCGGGTTCAACCCGGGAGGCGGCGACGCGGCGCCGCCGGGCACGGGCGTCGCCGGGTTCACGCTCGGCGGCCTGCACACCACAGTGGACGGTGCGGTGCTCGACGTCTCCGGCAAACCGATCGCGGGGCTTTTCGCGGCGGGGCGGGCGAGTTCCGGAATCCACGGCGAAGGCTACGTGAGCGGCACATCACTGGGCGACGGAACGTTCTTCGGTCGCCGCGCAGGTCGCGCCGCGGCAGCGGGCTAACGCGACTGGCGCGACGGCGACGCCTGGTAGCGGCTCCAGTCCTCGTGAGTGCGAAACCGAGTTAGGGCCCGGTTTCGCACTCACGAGGCTGTGGGGCCCGGTAGCCG
Source organism: Saccharopolyspora sp. NPDC050642 (assembly GCF_040654735.1). Lineage (NCBI taxonomy): Bacteria > Bacillati > Actinomycetota > Actinomycetes > Pseudonocardiales > Pseudonocardiaceae > Saccharopolyspora > Saccharopolyspora sp. NPDC050642. The sequence goes on from NZ_JBFAIN010000063.1 coordinate 14,870, forward strand.
GGCGGGGTCGGGGGGCAAGCCCGGCTACCGGGAGGATCGGCGCGCTGGGGTCGGGGAGGGCGCGCCGATCCGGGCAGGGGTCAGGCGGCTCTGGACGAGTCGCCTTCGGGTGGAGCGCGGAGGCGGTGGCGGCCGGTGTACTCGGCTTCGCGTTCGGCCTCGATGTCGTGGATGAGCTGCCAAACGCCGTAGGCGTCGTCGTCGGCATCGCCGTGCTGCGGATTCGACACCGGGATGAACAGCATCCCGAAGATGACGACGTTGAACGCGATGAGCGTGCCCAGCTGCAACCAGAACATGACGCCTCCCGGCCTGTCACCGTCCGATGTGGTCAGATCACCGTTCTCGCTTGATGCACTGCTGCTTCCGCAAGTGCCGTGCTGTGGCGCCGGATCGGGCTGGATTCGAAGTGTGCTTGCGCGCTTTAGCGAGCCGCACGCAAAGTGCGCAGCGCGGCCGGGTCGTGGTCGGATGCCCGACGGCGGCCCACATCACCTCGGCCCCGCACTCGCCGGCTCCGCCGGGCCGAAGCACGAGATGCGTGTCCAACGCCCGCAATCCAGGCGAAGGCAACCACCGAGGCCAAACCTCCAGCATCAACGAAACCACCTCCACGACGCTCTTCGGTTACATTGGGACGTGATCGCTTCGCAACCGGTCACGAACCACTCAGGTCAATTAATTCCTGGTCACGGGCTGAGACCGCAAGCCCGTTGCCCTCAACCTTTTGGGTGGTATCCGAAATGGCTCAAGAACGCCGTAAGCTGTGGAACGTGGGCGACACCGCTGGTACACCGCGAACTCGAGCGCTAGCCGCCGCATTGCGGAGTGCGCTCGACGACTCCGATCTGACGGCGAGGCAGGCCGGACGCCTGCTCGACAAGTCCCACAGCACCATCTCGCAATGGCAGACCGGCAAGAGAGTGCCGACCACCGATGATGTGTCCGCGTTTCTTGCCGTGCTCGGTGTGACCGGCAAACGGCGACGGCAGATCCTCGACCTGGCCCGCAATGCACGTGAGTCGAACTGGCTCGCCGGAGGCGTCTCCGAGCAGCTCGCAGGCATCGTCGAATGCGAACGAACGGCCATCGAGATCGTCGACTGGTGTCCGCTAGTCGTGTCCGGACTCCTTCAAACCTACGAATATGCGAAGGCGATCATCGGCGATGACGACGCCTTGGCGCCGCACGTGGTCGAGACGCGCGTGAAACTCCGGCTCGACCGCCAGGACCAACTGGCTCAACGCGACGATCGATCAGCTGATCACGCGGTGTTGATCGGCGAGCCCGCACTTCGTCAGTGCATCGGGGGAAAGGCCGTCCTCATCGAGCAGCTTCGCCGGTTGGCGACGCTCAACGGGAAGAACGGGACGACGATCCAAGTCGTGCCCACCGGTGGCGGATGGCATCCCGGCTTGATGGGGCCGTTCGTGATCTACGGCTTCGAGGAGTCGCCGGCGATCATCGCGATCGAGAACCACCGGTCGTCGGTGTTCCTCTACGAAGACGACGACGTGGTGACCTACCGGCGCGCATCGGCAGCGATTCGCCGCGCCGCGATCAGTCCAGAAGATTCATCAGCGTTCATCCTCGATGTGGTCCGAGAGTTGGAGGCAAGCGGATGATCAAGCAAACACATTGGCGCAAGAGCAGCTACAGCGGCCAAGAAACGCACTGCGTGGAGTTATCCAGCCCGCTCGGGCTGATCCGGGACTCGAAGGATCCGGACGGGCCGCGTCTGGACGTCGATGTCGCCGTGTTCCTGCGGGCTGTCAAGGCCGGGCGTTTCGAGCGGTGAGCGGGTGGGTCGTGAGTGCGAAAACCGGCTCTTACCGGCTTTCGCACTCACGACCGTTCGGTGCTCGTCCGCCGCAATTCCTACGTGGCTCCCGCGATCCGGGCCCGATTCGCAGATCGCCTGCCACGGCACGATCTTTGGCCGTCTTCGCAGGTCCGGGGCGTGCGTACTTTGTGCTGCCAGAGCGACACAAAGTGCGCACGGCTGGAGCGACCAGCAGGAGCATCGAAACTGCCGTTTCTCCGCAGGGGCGCGGGGCACACGGCCGTCATCGCCGCGTGGCTGCTGGCACGCGGCGAGCCGTTCCGGGCGCACGCCTGGGTCGAGGTCGGAGACTGGAACGACGCCCGAGTCCACTGCGGACATCGCGACGAGACGTCACTGCTCCGGGCGTTGGGACGGCGACCGCTCGGCTTGGTCGTCGGCCGCGAGAGCGGTTTCGCCGAGGTGCGTGGCGGCCCAGGTGGCGAGGAGCGTCATGGCGTCGGCGGACGCGGTCCCGGGCTCGGGGCTGTAGATGGTGAGGACCAGGCCGGGGTCGGCGGGCAGCGGCATCGTTTCGTAGGTGACCGTGATGTCGCCGACGACGGGGTGGTGGAAGGTCTTGGTGCCGGTGTAGTGCAGGCGCACGTTGTGCTTGGCCCAGCGCACCCGGAATTCCTCGCTGCGGGTGGACAGTTCGCCGACCAGATCGGAGATGCCCCGGTCGTAGGGGTCGCGGCCGGCGTCGGTGCGCAGCAGGTTGACCGCGCTGTCGGCCATCCACTCCCAGTCGGGGTAGAAGTCCCGCGCCCGGGGGTCGAGGAAGCAGAACCGGACGAAGTTGACCGGCTGGCCGGGGTCGGGGTGCAGCGGGTCGGGGTAGAGCGGGGAGTAGAAGGCATAGGCCAGCTGGTTGCCGCAGACGAAGTCGTGGCGGGCGTTGCGCACGAACGCCGGCACGGTCATGGAGTCCACCAGGCGCTGCACCATCGGCCGGATGGTCTTCGTGCGCCTGGGCCGGGGCCGCTGCGGGCTGGTGGTGGCGCTGCGGTGCAGGTCGAACAGGTGGGAGCGTTCGGCCTCGTCGAGCTGCAGGGCGCGGGCGATCGCGTCGAGCACGGCTTCGGAGATGCCGTTGACCTTCCCGCGCTCGATCTGCGTGTAGTAGTCGACCGAAAGCCCGGCCAGGGTGGCGACCTCCTGGCGGCGCAGTCCGGGCACGCGGCGCTTGGCGGCGTCGTAGACCGGCAGCCCGACCCGGTCGGGGGTGATCCGGGCCCGTCGCGACGCCAGGAACTCGCCGATCTCCGCGTGGTGCTGCTTGCCCATGCCGCCGACGTTACGACGCCCGGCCCACCGCTGCCAGGTTCTGCGAGGGGGGTGCTGCCAGCACCCCCCTGAACGCCGCCTCCCACACCCGCGACGCGCGGGGTTGTCTGGGTGCTGCACATCGGGAACCGCAGGACGGACCCGATGCAGAGCCACTTGGAGGGACGGAGACGTTGAGCACATCGCTGCGGGGTGCCACGAGCAGCACGCGGACGCCGGGACTGGTCTACGTGATCGCGGCGGGCATCTTCCTGATGGGCACCACCGAGTTCATGATCGCGGGGCTGCTGCCCGAGGCGGCCGCCGACCTGGGCGTGGACGTCGCACGAGCGGGTCTGTTGGTGTCAGCGTTCGCGGTCGGGATGATCGTCGGTCCGCCGGTGATGGCGTTGGCCACGCTGCGCCTGCCCCAGCGGGCGACGTTGGTGCTGTCGCTGGCGGTGTTCGCGGTGGGGCACGTCGTGGCGGCGTTGAGCGGCTCGTTCGCCGTGGTGACCGTCTCGCGGGTGGTCACCGCGCTGGCCACCGGGACGTTCTGGGCGGTCGGTGCCGTGGTGGCCACCTCGGCCGCCGGTCCGGGGGCGAGTGCCCGCGCGCTGTCGGTGATGTCGGGCGGGCTGAGCCTAGCCGTGGTCGCCGGTGTGCCGTTGGGCACCTTCGTCGGGCAGTACACCGGTTGGCGGGGCCCGTTCTGGATGCTGGCAGGCCTGGCGCTGCTGGCCATCGTGGCGGTGCTGCGATTCATGCCGGCCGCCACCGGCACCCAGCGCGCGGAGGTCACGGTGCGCGGGGAGCTGGCCACGCTGCGGCCGTGGCGGTTGTGGGTCGTGCTGGGCGCGATCGGGCTCGCCCAGGCCGGGTTCCTCGGCGCCTACAGCTACATCAGCCCGCTGCTCACCGACGGCGCCGGCATCCCGGTCGAGTTCGTGCCCCTGGTGCTGGTCGGGTTCGGGATCGGCGCGCTGGTGGGCACGGCCGTGGGCGGTCGTCTCGGCGACCGTCGTCCGCTCGCGACCGTCGCCGGAGCGTTCGCGCTGACGTCGTTGTTGCTGGTGCTGATCGTGTTCAGCTCGACCCGGTCGTCGGTCGTGGTCGCGCTGGTCGTCCTGCTCGGGGCGTCGGGACTCGGGGCCAACCCGGTGCTGATCGCCCAGACGCTGCGCCACGCGGGCAACGGTTCGACGCTGGCGTCCTCGCTGGCGACCGCGGCGTTCAACCTGGGCACCGCCGTCGGCGCCGCGGTGGCCGGGGCCACCCTGTCGACCTCGTGGGGTCTGGTCGGACCTGCCGCGCTGGGCGCTGTCGTGACCGGTGCGGCGCTGCTGCCGATCGGACTGCTCGCGGCTGCCACGACTCGACGCGCCCAGGCCAATGCGCCCGGAAGCCGTCACCAACGCGAAGACGAGACGCCTGTTCCCGCCCCGGTGAGCTGAATCCACGGGCCGCCAGTTCGGCCGTATCCGCAGAAGATAGTTGCACGAGGAGAAAACCATGCTTGGTGCTGTGCTGCACGCCCCCGGTGATGTTCGGGTGGAAGACCGGGAGGACCCGAAGATCCTCCAACCGACCGACGCCATCATCCGCCTGTCCGCGGCGTGCGTGTGCGGCTCGGACCTGTGGCCGTACCGGGGCATCGAGCAGCTCGACGGCCCGACGCCGATGGGCCACGAGTACGTCGGCATCGTCGAAGAGGTCGGCGGCGAGGTCGAGAACATCAAGCCGGGGCAGTTCGTGGTCGGCTCGTTCTTCGCCTCCGACAACACCTGCGAGGTGTGCCAGGCCGGTTATCAGAGCTCATGCGTCCACCGGGTGATCATGGGCTCCATCGGGACGCAGGCGCAGCTGTTGCGCGTTCCGCTCGCCGACGGCACGCTCGTCGCCACCCCGGAGCTGCCGCCGGCGGATCTGATCCCGAGCCTGCTCACCGCCTCCGACGTGCTCGGCACCGGCTGGTTCGGCGCGGTGGCGGCCGAGGCCGGGCCGGGCAAGACGGTCGCGGTCGTCGGTGACGGGGCGGTGGGGCTGCTCGCGGTGCTGGCCGCGAAGCAGCTCGGCGCGGAGCGGATCATCGCGATGAGCCGTCACGAACCTCGCCAGAAGCTCGCCCGCGAGTTCGGTGCCACCGACATCGTCGAAGAACGCGGTGACGAAGGCGTGGCCAGGATCAAGGAGCTGACCGGCGGGCTGGGCGCGCACAGCGTGGTCGAGGCGGTCGGCACCCAGGAGTCGATGATGCAGGCCATCCGCTCCGCCCGGCCGGGAGGGCACGTCGGCTACGTCGGCGTTGCCCACGACGTCGCGTTGCCCGGTGACGAGTTGTTCTTCTCCCACGTGCACCTGCACGGCGGTCCGGCCCCGGTGCGCCAGTACTTGCCGGAGCTGATCGACCTGATCTGGCGCCGGGAGATCGATCCCGGCAAGGTCTTCGACCTCACCCTCCCGCTGGAGCAGGCGGCGGAAGGCTATCGGGCGATGGACGAGCGCCGCGCCATCAAGACCCTCCTCACCTTCTGACACGGCTTCTCTTCCCCGGTGAGCGCTGAGAGAGGAATGCATGGTCACCGAACCTTCTGAGCTTCCCGGCTCGCACGTCGTGCCCGCTTCCGAGCAGGCGTCGGAGCTGCGTCGGCGGACCTTCCTCGCGGCCTCCGCCGTGGCTGGCGGCGCCGCGGCAGCGATACCCGGATTGCTCGGGTGCGCACCGGCTGCCGCCGCAGGCGGGCCGACGAGCCGGGTGTCGTTGTCGGTCAACGGCGTCGGGCACGTCGTGACGGTCGACAACCGGACGTCCCTGCTGGATCTGCTTCGCGAACACCTCGGGCTGCCCGGGACGAAGAAGGGCTGCGATGCAGGTGCGTGCGGGGCCTGCACGGTTCTGGTGGACGGTCGCCGCGTCAACGCGTGCCTGACGTTGGCGGTTCGCCTGGACGGGGCGGAGGTCACCACGATCGAAGGGCTTTCCGGCGATGGCGAGCTGCATCCGCTGCAGCAGGCGTTCATCGATCAGGACGCGTTCCAGTGCGGCTACTGCACGCCGGGCCAGATCATGTCCGGCCTCGGCTGCATCGGGGAAGGACACACCGGTTCTCGCGAGGAGATCCGGGAATGGATGAGCGGCAACATCTGCCGCTGCGGTTGCTACGTGAAGATCGTCAACGCGGTCGAGCAGACCGCACCCGGGGAGTGAAGCCGGATGCATCCCTTCTCCTACACCAGGATTTCCAACACCCGCGAGGCGATCGGCGCCGGGCAGCGCGGCGGGCGCTACATCGCCGGGGGAACCACCCTCGTCGACCTGATGCGCGAAACCGTCGAGCGTCCCGGCGAGCTGGTCGACATCGCGGCGCTTCCGCTGCGGGACATCACCACCACCGAGCGCGGCGGACTGCGGATCGGTGCTCTGGTGACGATGGCCGAGGCTGCCGCACACCTGGATGTGCGCACTTCGCATCCGGTCATCGCGCAAGCGTTGGAGCTCAGCGCGTCAGCGCAGTTGCGCAACATGGCGACCATCGGCGGCAACATCATGCAGCGCACCCGGTGCACGTACTTCCGCGATGTGACGGCGGCCTGCAACAAGCGCGCGCCGGGTTCGGGTTGCGCTGCGTTGGACGGTGTCAACCGCACGCACGCGATCCTCGGCACCTCTGACCAGTGTGTGGCAACACATCCTTCAGACGTCGCCGTGGCCTTCGCCGCTCTGGAGGCGACCGTGCACTTGCTGGGGCCCGACGGCGAGCGCAGCGTGGCCTTCGCGGACTTCCTGCTGCCACCGGGCAGCGCGCCCAACCGCGAACAGTCCTTGCGGCCCGGCGAGTTGATCACTGCGGTCGAGGTTCCCGCTCACCCGCGCCCGCTGCGGTCGGGCTACCTGAAGGTGCGCGACCGGCAGAGCTACGAGTTCGCACTCACCTCCGCCGCCGTAGCACTGCACATCCAGGGCGGCGTCATCCGCGCGGCGAAGGTCGCCGCCGGTGGAGTGGGCAGTGTGCCGTGGAAACTGCCCGCCGTGGAGCGGCGGCTCATCGGGCAGCGGCCGTCGCAGGCGTTGTGGGCCGACGCCGCCGGGCGAGCTGCGGACGGTGCCCGCCCGTTGTCGCACAACGAGTTCAAGGTCGAGTTGCTCAAGCGAACCGTCGAACGTCAGCTTCGCATCGTCGGAGGAACCAGGTGACCCAGCAGCCACAGATCGCCGTCGGAACCCCGCGGTCCAGAGTGGACGGAACCCTGAAGGTGACCGGCCGAGCGTCCTACGCCGCCGACCACGACATCGAGGGCGTCGTCTTCGCCGCGGTCGTCGACGGCACGATCGGCCGCGGCCGCATCACCGGCATCGACACCCGTGCGGCTCGCGCCCAGCCTGGCGTGCTGACGGTGATCAGCCACCTCAATGCACCCAGGCTGGCCTACCAACCCAACTCGGGCTCGAACAACCCCGACGGCGCGCGGTTGCGCGTCTTCCAGGACGACCAGGTCCTCTTCCACGGTCACCCGGTCGCCGTCGTCGTCGCCACCACCCTGGAAACCGCGCGGCACGCCGCGAGCCTCGTCGACGTCCGCTATGACGCTGCGAGGCCCTCGACGGACTTGAACTCCGCACCCGCCGGCACACCCACCACTTATGCGCGGGGCGATGCGGAGGCGGCGCTGCGGTCCGCGGAGGTCCGGCTGGAGATGGGTTACCGGCTGGCCCGCAACCACCACAACCCGATGGAGCCGCACGCCACCATCGCGCGTTGGGACGGCGATCGGCTGACCGTGTGGGACAAGACCCAGTGGGTGGTCGGCGGCACGCAGCAGGAACTCGCGGCGGTCTTCGGCATCCCGGCGGAATCGGTGCGGGTGATCTCACCGTTCGTCGGCGGTGGATTCGGCAGTGGTCTGCGGGCGTGGCCCCACGTCACGATCGCGGCGCTGGCCGCGCGCGAGACCCGGCGCCCGGTCAAGCTCGTGCTCACCCGCAGGCAGATGTACTTCGGGACCGGTTACCGGCCCGCGTACGAATACCGGATGCGGCTGGGCAGCGACCGGCGTGGACGGCTGGTCGCGATGACCCACGACATCCGCGGCGAAACGGCGACGTATGAGAAGTTCACCGAGGCAGTGCTGTCACCCGGGCAGATGCTCTACAGCATGCCCAACGTCAGCCAGGCGTACGCGACAGTGCCGCTGGACTTGAACGCGCCGACGTACATGCGCGGCCCGGGCACCGCCACCGCCGCGTTCGCCCTCGAGTCCGCGATCGACGAGCTCGCCCACGAGATCGGTGTTGATCCGATCGAGCTGCGGCTGCGCAACGAGCCCGAGCGGGACGAGTCCACCAACCTGCCGTTCTCGACCCGGCGACTGCGCGAGTGCTACCGCGTCGGCGCCCGCGAATTCGGCTGGAACCGCCGCAACCCGAGGCCGGGCTCCACCCGCGACGGTGACTGGCTGATCGGCACTGGCATGGCCGCGGCCGTTTACCACACGGCCCGCATGGCCGCCCGCGCCTACGTGCGGCTGGGCGCCGACGGCACCGCGCTGGTCCAGTCCGCGACCAGCGACATGGGCCCCGGGACCTACACCTCCATGCCGCAGGTGGCCGCCGACGTGCTCGGTTTGACGATGCGCGAGGTGCGGTTCGAGCTCGGTGACTCCCTGATGCCACCGACCCCGCCGCACGGCGGCTCGATGACCATGGCCAGCGTTGGATCCGCCGTCCAGGACGGCTGCGACAAGGTGCGCCAGCAGGCCATCGCGTTGGCGGTCAACGATCCGCGTTCTCCGCTGCACGGCGTCAACCCCGATGACGTCATCGTGCGCCGAGGGCGGTTGCACGTGAAGAACGACCCCACGCGGGGGGAGACCTACCAGGAGCTGTTGACCCGCAACAACCGGCGACAGCTCGAAATCATCGGCAGCTACGCGCCACCGGAGCAGGACCGGTCCTCCATGAGCGCCTACGGCGCGGTGTTCGCCGAAGTCGCCGTCGATCATCGACTGGGCCTGGTGCGGGTGCGGCGGATGCTCGGCGTCTACGACGCCGGCCGGATCGTCAACCCCAAACTCGCCGAGAGCCAGGCACTCGGAGGCATGGTCGGCGGCATCGGTGGAGCCTTGTTGGAGCACACGGTCACCGACCACCGCGACGGCCGGATCGTCAACGCCAACCTGGCCGACTACCTCGTCCCGGTCAACGCGGACGTCCCCGATCTGCGGGCGATCTACCTCGACGGCGAAGACCGGGAAGCCGACCCCATCGGTGTGAAGGGGCTGGGAGAGGTCGTGATCGTCGGAGTCGCACCCGCCATCACCAACGCGGTCTTCCACGCCACGGGACGCCGCATCCGCGAACTCCCGATCGCCGCCGAGGCGCTGCTCTGAACCTCCCTGGCGAGGGCGGCACTCCACCGACCTCCAGGCCCCCCACCAACGGAAAACAAGTGCATTCGTGCGCATCGGACGAGCAGCGGCAAGGAGCACACGGCCTCGCATGAAATCTCGAATCGCCCCCTCCGCCGGGGTTTTCGCGCTCATCGCGTTCCTGACGGCGTGCAGCCCGACGGACCAGCCCGCAGCGCCGAGCAGCGTCGTTCCACCAACGGTGGCGTCCTCGCCTGCACCTTCCGCGGGGAGCGAGGACGGGATCGTGGGCACCGTGGTGCGGTTCACCTCCGGCGACACCTCCGTCGATGTCACGATCGGGGAAGACAGCCCCGCCACGCGCGACTTCCTGTCGATGCTCCCGCTCACGATCGGGCTCGAGGAGTTCGCCGGCCGCGAGAAGATCAGCTACCTCCCGCGCGAGCTGAACCACGCGGGCGCGCCGGGATCGGACCCGGAGGACGGCGACCTCATCTACTTTACCCCGTGGGGAAACCTCGGGTTCTACTACGACGCGTCCGGCATCGGGTACTCCGACCAGACCGTCCACATCGGCACCTACCACGCGTCCCCCGAACAGCTCGCTCGCCTCGAAGGCGGGAACGTCACCGTGCAGATCGTCGAGTGATCGACCTGTCGGATCGGAAAGGAAGGCCATGACCGCCATCGCCATCGTCGGAGCCGGAAAAGGGCTCGGCGCGGCCATCGCACGACGCTTCGGTTCGGAAGGATTCGCCGTCGCGCTGATCTCCCGCAACCAGGAACACGTGGACGCCGTCGCCGCCGAGCTGGCCGCTGAGGGGGTCACAGCCCGGGGGTACACCGCCAACGTGCGGCATCCGGACAGCTTGTCCAAGGCGCTCGACCAGGCCGGGCAGGACCTCGGCCCCGTCGAGGTCCTCATGTACAGCCCGCTTCCGCAGAAGGAATTCCTCCGCCCTGTCCTGGAGACGACCCCGGCAGACCTGACCGGGGCTGTCGAGTTCTCCATCTACGGTCCCGTCACCGCCGTGCACCAGGTGTTGCAGGGAATGCGGTTCCTCGGGCGCGGAACGGTGCTGTTCGTCAACGGCGGCAGCGCCGCCCGCCCCAACCCGAAGGTCGCGGGCACGTCCATCGCGTTCGCCGGGGAAACCGCGTACGGCCAGATGATCCACGACACCCTCGCCGCGGACAACATCCACGTCGGCCAGCTCATCATCCCCGGCGCCATCAGCCCCGGCCATCCCACCCACGACCCCGACGTCCTCGCCGAGGCCCTGTGGGCGATGCACATCGAGCGCGGCGAGTTCCGCCGGTACGCCGACACCCTCGACGCCTGACCCGCCGGCACGGGTCGTCCAGGAACGCGCCAAGGAACCCATGACCCCGGCATCGCTCTCGCCCTCACCGCGACCACGTGCGATGCCGGGACAACTCGCCGAAGAACTCTGCAATCGCTACGGTCGAGCCGCCGCAACCGACCGATTCACCTCCTAAAAGGACAATGCCGTGCGCATCCAGGTGACCTTCGACGGAACTACGCTCGAAGCCGGTCTCGACGACAGCCGAACCGCGCGGGACTTCTTCGCCAAGCTACCGCTCACGCTGACCCTGACCGATTTTCACCGGACCGAGAAGATCAGCGTTCTCCCGGCCGAGTTGTCGACAGTGGACGCCCCTGCCGGAACCGGCGCCCGGGCAGGTGACTTGGCCTATTACGCGCCGTGGGGCAACCTGGCCGTGTTCTACCGCGACTCCGGCTACGCCTCTGGACTGGTCAAGCTCGGCCACATCGACTCCGGGATCGAGGCCGTGGCCGAGCAGCGCGACGACTTCACCGTCACCATCGAAGCCGCCGACTGACCACGCCCGCCACGCGAGTCAGCCGCGAGGCGAGATTCCTGCGAGTGGCGGCAACGCACCACAGCACGAGGAGAAGACGTTGAACCCGATCTACGATTTCACCGGCCAGGTCGCCCTGGTCACCGGCGCGAGCTCCGGTATGGGACTCGCGACTGCCCAGGCATTCGCTCAGGCGGGCGCCGCCGTCGTCCTCGCCGACATCAACGAGAAAGCCTTGGGCGAGGCCGCGGACGAACTGGCCTCCGCCGGCCACCGAGCACTCGCGGTCACCTGTGACGTCACCGACGAGGAACAGGTCGCCGCCATGGTCGACACAACGGTCGAGACGTTCGGCCGACTGGACATGGCCTTCAACAACGCGGGCATCCAGATCCCGCCGTGCGATGCGGCCGACGAGGGCGCAGATGTCTTCGACCGGGTCACCGCCATCAACCTTCGCGGCGTGTGGGCTTGCATGAAGCACGAACTGCGCCAGATGCGCACCCAGGGCAGCGGAGCCATCGTCAACTGCTCCTCCCTGGGGGGCCTGGTCGGCATCCCGGGCCGTGCCTCCTACCACGCTTCGAAGCACGGGGTCATCGGTCTCACCAGCAGCGCCGCCCTCGAATACGCGTCGCGCGGCATCCGCATCAACGCCGTCTGCCCGGGAACCATCGACACTCCCATGGTCGCCAGCATGATCGAGGCGGGCGAACTCGACCGCGCCGCGGCCGAGGCGGCCGAGCCGATCGGCCGCCTCGGCCGCGCGGAAGAGATGGCACAAGCCGTCCTCTGGCTCAGCAGCCCAGGAGCGAGCTTCGTGGTCGGCGTCGCCCTGCCCGTCGACGGCGGCTACGTCGCCCAGTGAACACTACGGCGACCTGCTCATGCCGGCTATCCACGAGCGGGCCAGGTCGCTGTAGGTGGGCAAGGGGCGGTGGGCGTCCCTGCAGGTGCGCAGGATGGGAGCCAAGACCAGGGCGTTATCGGCGTCGCCAGTCCGGCAGCGCTGTGTTCTACCGCGACTCCGGCTACGCCACCGGACTGGTCAAACTCGGCCGCATCGACTCCGGGATCGAGGCCGGGGCCGAGCAGCACGACTTCACCGCCACCATCGAAGCCGCCGCCTGGCCACGACCGCCCGGCACCGCCGAATCACTTCTCGGGCGGCAGCAGGCGTTTCGACGCTTCGTGGGCGCCCAGTGCGAGTTCCGCCCGGTCGGGGCCGCTGCGCTTCTCCGCCGCCTCGGCGTTGCCGCCCGCCACCCACACCGGCCCGTGTGGCAGCCGTTCGAGGCCTTCCCGGGCCACGTCGTCGGGTTCTGCGACGTTCAGGCCCGGGATGTCGAAGTTGAGTCCGGCGCGTTCCATCGCCGGTGTCCGGGTCACGCCGAGCACCAGTTCCAGGACGTCCACGCCGTGTTCCCGCAGTTCAAGCCACAGGCCCTCGGCGAACACCCGGGAGAACGCCTTCACCGCCGAGTAGACGCTGATCTGGGCCTGGCCCAGGTAGCCCGCCATCGAGCCGACCAGGACCACCCCGCCGCGGCCCCGATCCTTCAGCAACGCTCCGAAGTGGTGGGTGAGCGCGAGCTGCGCGGTGATGTTCAGGTCGATCACGCCGCGCACGCGGTCGAGGTCGCCCGTGACGAACTCGTGGCCGTAGGTGTTGGCGCCCGCATTGAAGATCAGCAGGCCGACGTCGAGGTCGTCGGTGACCTCCCTGACGGACCGCAACGCGCCCGGGTCGAGCAGGTCGAGCTCAAGCGCGTGCACCTGCACACCCTTGGCGCGCACCGCATCGGCGGTGGCGTTCAGCGGCCCCGGTTTCCGCGCGATCAGCACCAGGTTGATCCCGGCGTCGGCGAGCAGGTGGGCGAAAGATGCGCCCACACCTTCGGATCCGCCGGCGATGACCGCCCATGGTCCGTACTTCGTGGTGTCGAGCACTCAGTCCTCCGCCTGGATCGCGATCTCGCCGCGGGCCGCCGCTGCGCGCACGGAATCCCGCAATGCCTTGCAGCCGCTGAAGAACCGGCCGTTCGGCCCGGAGCCCGGCTGCGCGTCGCGGCGCTCCGCGCAGGCCCGGACGGCGTCTTCGTGCCACTGGATGCTGGTCTGGTCCCAGCTGCTCTTGCGGACCTCGACGCGGCCGCCGCAGGCGCCGCACTGCACGGCCTGCATGGGCGAATCGACGAGCCGGCCGTCTGTGCGCACCGCCATCAGATCGCCTGCGCCTTGCGGGCCAGGTTCTCCTCGACCTCGCGGCGCCAGGCCTCGTTGGGCCTCGTGGTGTCGATCTCGAACTCGAACCGCTCCACCATCTCGGGCGTCACGTCCGCCGCGTCGACGTAGAACTGCTCGTACCACCGGCGCAGCTGGTAGACCGGGCCGTCCTCTTCGCACAGCAGCGGGTTGTCGATGCGGGTCTTGTTCTTCCAGATCTGCACGTCCTGCTCGAAGCCGATCTTGATGAAGTCGCCCATCTTGCGGGCCATCTCGTCCGCGTCCTCGCCGCGCATCCGATCGGAGCGCTTGACGATGATCCCGTACTGCAGCACGAAGGAGTTCGCGGTGACCGGGTAGTGGCAGTTGATCAGCACCGACTCGACGTCGCCGTCGCTGTAGTGGTAGGTCAGGTCGTCGATCATGAACGACGGGCCGTGGTAGGCGGCCACCGACGTGTTGCCGAGCATGCGGGGCGCGCCGCTGCCGGACTCCTGCGGGCGGGCGTCCTCCCGCCCGACGCCGTTCTGGATCTGGGTCGCGGTGTGGCCCTCGAAGATGTTCTTGAAGTACGTCGGGAACGAGTAGTGGACGTAGAAGAAGTGCGCCATGTCCACCACGTTGTCCACGATCTCGCGGCAGTGCGCGTTCTCGATGGTGACCGAGTACCACTGCCAGTCGGTCCACTCGTCGCTGGTGGCGCCGTCGATGCGCGGGATGGTCACATCGGCGGGCGGCGCATTGCCCTCGGGGTCGTTCCACACGAAGAACAGGTCGTCCTGCTCCAGGGTCGGCCACGCCGCCGTCCGCGCGCGCAGCGGAACCCGGCGCGCGTAGGGGATGCTCTTGCACTTGCCGTCGCCGCCCCACCGCCAGTCGTGGAACGGGCAGGCGATCTCGTCGCCCTTGACCGAGCCCTGCGACAGGTCGCCGCCCATGTGCCGGCAGTACGCGTCGAGCACGTTCAGCTCGCCGTGGGAATCGGCCCAGACCACCAGCTTCTGGCCGAACGCCTGCACCGTGTGCGGCTTGCCGTCCTTGAAGTCCTTGGCGAGCCCGAGGCAGTGCCAGCCGCGAGCGAACCGGGTGGGAGCGTCGTCCACCTCGATCTGCCGGACCTCCTCCACAGCGGTCATGCTCGTCATCCCTTCCCGTGAGCAGTAGGTCACCGCGAAGGTAGGCGGGGACGGCCGCCGGAACCGTCGGTGATCCCACTCACCGGTACCTTCCGGAGACCGCTGCCGATGGCAGGCCGCACGATGGGAAACCCGACGCCGCAACGGGAGGACGAGCATGACCGACGAGGTGCTGGAGCGGGTCCGCGACGTCCTGCCGGCGATCGCGGAGCGGACCCGGGCCGCGGAGGAGGACCGGCGGCTGCCGGCGGAGACGGTGGCCGACCTGGTGTCGGCCGGCGCGTTCCGGATGCTGCAGCCGAAGCGCTACGGCGGCCTGGAAAGCGATCCCGTGCGCTTCTACGAGGTGGTCCGGGAAGTGTCCACAGTGTGCGGTTCCAGCGGCTGGGTGCTCTCGATCCTCGGCGTGCATCCCTGGCACGTCGGGCTGTTTCCCGGCGAGGCCCAGGACGAGGTCTGGGCGCGCGGTCCGGACGCGCTGATCTGCTCGTCGTACGCGCCCATCGGCCGCCTGACCGCGGTCGACGGCGGTTACCTGCTCAGCGGCCGGTGGGGCTTCGCGTCCGGATGCGACCACGCGAGCTGGGCGCTGCTCGGCGGGCTGGTCGTCGGCGACGAGGGACGGCCGGTCGACTTCCTCAGCGTCCTGGTGCCGCGCGAGGACTTCCAGGTGCTGGACGTGTGGGATCCCGTGGGGCTGCGGGGTACCGGCAGCAACGACATCGTCGTGGACAAGGCGTTCGTGCCCGCGCACCGAATCGTCCGCAACTACGACGTGTCGCAGCTGCGCGCCCCCGGCCGGGCGGTGAACCCGGGCCCGCTGTTCGCGCTGCCGTTCGGCGCGGTGTTCACGACCGCCGTCGCCGCACCCGTCGTGGGAGTCGTGTCGGGCTGCTACGAGACCTACGTGTCGGCCATGCGCGACCGGGTGCGGCTGAGCCTCGGCGGCGGCCGGTTCGTGGAGGACCAGGGCGCGCAGGTGGCCGTGGCGCGGGCGGCGTCCGAGATCGACGCGGCGGTGCTGCAGCTGGACCGCAACATGGCCGACCTGTACGACCACGCGGTCCGGGACGCGGAGATCCCGATGGAGCTGCGGCTGCGCGCCCGCCGGGACCAGGTGCGCGCCACCGAGCGCGCGTTGGCGGCGATCGACCTGCTGTTCCAGAGCGCGGGCGGGAACTCGCTGCGCCGGGGGAACCCCATCGAACGGGCCTGGCGCGACGCGCACGCGGGCAGCACGCACGTCGCCAACGACCCGCAGCGCGCCCTGGCGCTGTACGGCATGGGCGCGTTCAGCCTCCCCGTCGAGGACACGTTGGTCTGATCGCCTGCCTCCGAGCCGCTCGCTCAGGACGAACGCGAGGACGTAGTCCGGGAACGGTCGCCGCTCGAACTCGATGGCTCCGGCAGGGAGACCAGCCACGAACGCTTCCTGCCGTCCGGCGGTGGCCTCGGCGACCAGGCTGCGCGGGTAGTCGCGTCCTCCGCGCCGATCCGATCGTCGGCAGGCCCGGGCAAGGCGGAAGCCGTGGCACGGGGCCCGCTCGTCCCGGTGAGCGGTACGTTGGCGGGGACGGCCACGAGGCGAACCCGCACAATCAGATGTCGATGCGGATCAACAGAGGGGGGACACGTGCCGAGAATCGCCGAGGCCCGGCCGGCCGCGGAGCCGAGCTCGCAGGAGCAGAAGGCGCGCCAGCGCCGGATCCTGCGCGCCGCCGCAGGCCTCGCGGCCGAGCGAGGGCTCGACCGCGTGCAGATGCACGACGTGGCCAAGGAAGCAGGCGTCGCGATCGCCACGCTCTACCGCTACTTCCCCTCGAAGACGCACCTGTTCACCGCCGTCATGGCGGAGCAGGTGGAGCAGCTGGACAAGCTGGCGCGGCCGCCGCGCTCGGATCAGGACCCGGTGGACGCGGTGTGCGAACTGCTGCTGCGGTCCACCCGGCAGCTGCTGAGCAAGCCGTTGCTGGCCAGCGCGATGATGCAGTCCAACGTCCAGGCCAACGCGGCGACGGTGAACGAAGCGATCCGCATCGACAAGATGATGAACGAGGCGGTGTTCCGGATGCTCGGCCTCGAGAGTCCGACGGCCCGCGACGTCCGCCTCGTGAGCCTCGTGATCGAGTGCTGGTACGGAATGCTGAGCTCGGCGCTCAACGGCCGGATCTCGATGGCGGACGTCGAGGTGGAGATCCGGCTCGCCTGCGGCCTCCTCCTGGCGGCCCGCTCGAACGCACCGGACCAGACCCCCCTGGACGACTGAACCGCTCCCACCGGCCCGATCCCCGGGATGCCGGGGTTCCGCCTTGGTCCGCGATTTCCATCGCGCAGGGGTCGGGGGTTGCGGTGGGGGCCCGATCCGCCCCAAGCACAAACGAGCCCGCGGGCCCCGTATT
>NZ_JBFAIN010000064.1:0-29827 GCF_040654735.1 Saccharopolyspora sp. NPDC050642
TCGCGACGGCCAGGAAGATCTGGCCGGAGGTGGAGATCATGTGCAGCTCGCAGCGCCTGCCCCTGGACGAGTACGTGCGGTCGATCGGCGACGTGGACCGAGTGATCAACATGCTCGTGGGGGACACGCAGCGAGTGGGGCTCTACGCCGAGAAGGGCTTCGCCATCCCCCAAGAAGTCCCGCCCGAGGTGAACGAGGCGTACGCGCACCTCGTCGAAGCGGGCTACACGACCAGACTCGTACACGACTAGTTCCCCTGCCGTTGACCGCCGTGGGGTTTTGTCGTTGGACTAGCCTTCGCTGGAAGATCAACAGAGGGGGATTCCGGCTCCATGGGCGGTCATCACTTCCACGGTTACATCGAGGCCGCCGAGGCGAACGATGCCGTACCCGATGACGAGCGGGTCAAGACGCTCGTTCCGGACCGGATCCTCAACACCCCTGTCGAGGCCGCCGACTGGCTGGCCGAGCTCATCGGGCACGTTCTCGACGACGGCATCGACCTGTCCGGCGACCACGCGCAGTGGGTCTCCAACGCCCGTGACGGCGGGATCACCACCGCGGTGGTCGACGATGCCGCACTGACCGTGATCCCGGTGCCCAACGGGTTGCCCTGCGTTCACGAGCGCGTCACCGGCGGCCGGAGCCAGCGCACCGGGCGGATGCGCATCGACCGGGCTGCCGCCGCCGATGACGACTACGTCGTCGTGGCGACCGATGAGGACAAGATCGCGATGATCGACGAGATCTTGGCGGTGCCCGACGACGACCAGGTCTACCTGCTCGTCGAGCCGCCGGAAGCGTGGCACATCGCCCCGTCCGACGAAGTGCTCGACCAGCACATCTTCGTCACCTTCGGCTATCGCGGCGGATGGGGCGCGGTCATGGCCGAGTTCCCCGAAACCGATCACACCGCCGCGCTGTGCTTCACCACCCGCGGCGCCGGCGGCGACGACCTGCCCGCCATCACCGTCAACCAGGAGCACAACGCCACGTTCCTGCCCGACGACGTGATCCCCGTCGACGACGTGCGCCGGTGCCTGATCACCCTCGCGCTGTCCGGCGAGATGGACCCCTGCGTCCCCTGGACCTGGACGCGCCAGGACGAGCGCCCGACCGTCTGACCGCGGGGAAATCCGCAATGCCTCGACGGTCTTCCGAACGTTGTGGCACGGTGTTGATCTCGTCGCGGATCGGGGGTGCCTGTGTCGTCTTCCGGGAGTTCTGCGTCTCGCACCGAGAAGTGGATCTTCATCAGCTACCGGCGCGAGGACACCAAGTACCCGGCCGGGCTGTTGAACGAACTCCTCGGCCAGCGGTTCAGCCCGGACCGGGTCTTCTACGACCTCGCCACCGGGCCGGGCGTCAGGTACGTGGAGGCGATCGACGATGCGCTGCGGACGGCCAAGGTCCTGCTGGCGCTGATCGGCGAGCGGTGGATTGACATCGCCGACGAGCACGGCGATCGACGGCTCGACAACCCGCACGACCTGGTCGCGCACGAGATCGCAACGGCGCTGGAGCGCGGTCTCCTGGTCATCCCGGTGCTGGTCGACGGCGCCCGGCTGCCCGGCCGCGACGAGTTGCCGGAAAGGCTGCGGCCGCTGGTCTCGCGGAACGCGACGCGGTTGGGGCACGAGAGCTTCTCCGCCGATGCCGACAAGCTGATCGGTGCGATCGTCGCGCACACGCCGGAAGCCGATTGGTGGCCGGTGCCCGATCCGGTCGAGCCGGCTTCCTCGCCTGGCGAAGGCGCGAGCGCAAGGCGACGAGGCATGAGCGCCGGTCTCTACCTGGGCTTGGCGATCATCGCGGTGGCGCTGACCGTCCTGATCGCGGTCTTGTCCTGGCCCACCGGCGAGGAGCCCAGCCCGCCGAAAGCCGCCTCGCCGAAAGCCGCCTCGCCGGTCGTCGACCACGTGTGGCAGGCCGGGTGCGGTCGGCGCTACCTCGACCAACCGGTGGCGCAGGCCGATCCCGCCGCCCTGGCCACCGCGCCGAAGGACGACGACGCCGTGCTGGCCGACGACGTGTGGCTGGACATCTCGGTGCGGAACACCGCTCCCACCGAGTTGCTGCTCGACGAAATCCAGATCGAGGAGGTCGGCCGGGACAGCGCGCCGCAGACCGGTTTCCTGGTCCGGCCCGCTTCGGGAGGATGCGCGCAGGGCACCGCCCGGTTCGAGCTGAACGCCGATCTGGACAGCGACCCGCCGACGCTGTCGCCGCCGGAAACCGCTGGGGATTCCGCGGACCGGATCGCCTGGCCGTTCCCCATCGGCCGCACGAACCCGGAGACTTTCCGGCTGCGGTTCAGCAGCCGTGGCTGCGAATGCCGGTTCCGGGTGGTTCTGCGTTGGCGGCAGGGCGGCGTGGAGACCGAGCCGGTCGCACTTCCGGCGGACGGCAAGCGGTTCCACGTGGTGCCGCGCGGCGACCTGCCCGCTTACCGGCTGGAGCAGACCGGCGGGACGGCCCTGCTCCAGCCCGAGTGATCGCCTCGCCGACTGCCGCGGGGGGAGGTGAACGGCCCGTTCGCCTCATCTATCCGAGGGGAACGGGCCGTTCGCCCACCCCGGCCAGCGGTGCCGGTCAGTAGCCGACGGTGAAGTGCTTCTCCCCGCGCGGGTTCTCCAGTTCGTCGAGGACCGCCACCGCGAGGTCTTCCGCCGAGATCCGGGACGCGCCTTCCGCGTCGGTGAGGAGCGTGGTTCCGCCGCGCCGGTAGGTTCCGGTGCGGTGGCCCGGTTCGAGGACCGCGGGCGGCGACAGGTACACCCAGTCGGCCGGGTGTTCGCGGCAGGCGTCCAGTTGCGCGACGCTGGCCGCGGCGATGACGCGCCACTCCGGTGCCACGTAGTCGGGGTTGTCGACCACGAGCTGCTCGGGGCGTCCCGGGGTCTGCAGCGGTCCGGCGCCGCCGATGACGACGATGCGGGTTCGGGTTTTCACGGCCGCGTCGAGCAATGCCGTGATCGTCGCGGGGACCGTGCCCTCCCGCCCCGGGCGGGGGCGGGTCGCCGCCACGATCGCGTCGGCTTCGGTGAACAGCTTGCTCATCTGGTCCCGGTCGGTGGCATCGCCCCGGACGGCGCTCACGCCTCCGGGCGGGGATGCGGGTACTTCTCCGCGGAACACGGCGGTGACGTCGTGTCCTCGGTCGGCGGCTTCCGAGGTGACTCGGGAGCCGACCATGCCGGCTGCGCCGATGACGGCGATTCTCATCGTGCGGTCCTTTCAGCGGTGAAGTTCGGAGTGAGTCGAGGGGAGAACTGGCCCGCGACGATTGCGGCCAGCGAGAGAGCGAAGCCGAGCAGCTGGATCGGGCCGAGCGTCTGGCCGAGCAGCACCGCGCCGAGGAGCGCGGCGACGATCGGGGAGAACAGGCCGAGGACGGCGACCGAGGTGACCGGCAACGTCTTGATGCCGCGGAACCACAGGACGTAGGCGGCCAAACCGCCGACCAGGCCCAGCCAGAGGTAGCCGAGTGCGCCAGGAAGATCGATCGCCGGCGGTGGGCCCTCGAAGAAGAACGTGACGGGCACGAGGAACAGGCCGCCGGCGGTGAGCTGCCACCCCGCGAACGCGGTGGGCCCGACACCGGCGGGACGCCCCCATCGCTTGGTGAGCGTCACGCCCAACGCCATCGAAGCCGCGGCGGCGAGGCCGGCCAGGATCCCGGGGCCGTCGAACGCCGCATCCGGGCCGATCACCACCAGGCCGACGCCCACAACGCCGACGACACCCCAGGTGAACCGCCAAGCGGAGGGGCGCTCGCCGAGGACCGCGACCGCCAGAACCGCCACGATGAGCGGTTGCGACGCGCCGAGCGTGGCGGCAACGCCGCCCGGCAGCCGCTCGGCCGCCACGAACAACATTGCGAAGAGCA
The DNA here is from genome assembly GCF_040654735.1 of Saccharopolyspora sp. NPDC050642. Classification (NCBI taxonomy): domain Bacteria; kingdom Bacillati; phylum Actinomycetota; class Actinomycetes; order Pseudonocardiales; family Pseudonocardiaceae; genus Saccharopolyspora; species Saccharopolyspora sp. NPDC050642. The sequence goes on from NZ_JBFAIN010000064.1 coordinate 3,890, forward strand.
TCCCGATGTTCAGCACGCCGAGCACCGCGGCCTTTCCCCACCACGTCCCGCGCGGCAGCGTCCGCGTGAGTGCCAACGCGATCAGCCCCGCGGGCAACGCGCGCAGGATCCCCGCGAAGAAGGGATGTCCTGGCGGGAGGAGTTCGGTGGTGACCACGTAGGTCGTGCCCCACACCATGGGCGCGAGCGCCGTCAACGCGGTGCGGGATGCGATCCCGCTTGCCGCGCCGCTGCCGGCGGTCGCGGAGATCGTCTGGTTCATCACCCGGCAAGTCTCGGCCGACCAGCATCGATGAGTCCAACACATGTTTGTCACCGGATCCATCTCGATGCACGATAGATCCATGGAGCTCCAGCAGATGCGCTACGTCGTCGCGGTCGCCGAGACGAACAGCTTCACCCGCGCCGCCGAGCGGTGCCTCGTCGTCCAGTCCGCGCTCAGCCACCAGGTGGCGCGCCTGGAACGAGAACTCGGCGGCAAGCTCTTCGAGCGCACCAGCCGCCGGGTGCGGCTGACGCCGGCCGGCGAGGCGTTCCTGCCCGCCGCCCGGCAATGCCTCGACGCCGCCGAGCGCGCCGCGGCCGAGGTCGCCGCGGCCCTCGGCGAGGTGCGCGGGCGGCTGACCGTCGGCGTGATCCCCACCGTCGCCGCGGTGGACATCCCGGCCGCGCTGCACGAATTCCGCAGCCGGTACCCGAACGTGCGCATCGGCCTGCGCGTCGGCGCCAGCGAGGAACTCGTCGAGCAGGTCAGGGATGGCGTCCTCGACGTCGCCTGCCTGGGGCTGCCGGCCACGATCCAGCCGCGCGGGGTCCGCACCCTCGTGACCGCCCGGGATCGGCTCGTCGCCGTCGTCGCGCCCGGGCACCCGCTCGCCGGGGAACCGGAGGTCGACCTCCGCCGGCTTTCCGCCGAGGTGTTCGTGGACTTCCCACTCGGGTCGGCCGGTCGCGCCCAATCCGATCAGGCCTTCGCCGCCGCGGGCCTCGACCGCGACATCGCCTTCGAGGTCCCCGCCCCGGACCTGATGATCCGGATCGTCCGGCGGGGCCTCGGCATCGCCATGCTCGCCTCGACCTACGTGCCGCAGCTGACGGGCGTGCAGACCATCGAGGTGTCCGACGCGCCTGCCCGCATCGAGTACCTGGCGTGGAACGACGTCGGCCCGACGCCCGCGGCGAAGGCCTTCCTGGAGATCGCCGGCGTCCCCGCGCACGACCTCGCCGACCGGTCCTGATCCGCCGTCATCGCGCTGAACTTGCTCGGTCACCGCGAGGTTCCCGAGTCACCGAAAAGTGCGTTCTTCCATGTCAGCGGCCACTTTCCTACGGTTTTCGAAGAACCGGAGGAGACGAGCCCCCGGGCTCGCACGAGGAGGAAGCAGGCAGCATGGCCATCACCCTGGTGAACCCCAGCGGATTGCCGGAAATCGGCGCCTACCGGCAGGTGTCGATCGCGACCGGCTCGAAGCTGGTCTTCATCGCCGGGCAGGTCGCGTGGGACGCCAACGGGGTCACGGTCGGCGAAGGCGATCTCACCGCCCAGGTCGAGCAGTGCTACCTCAACGTCGGCACCGCCCTGGCCGAGGTCGGCGCCTCCTTCGACGACGTGGCGAAGCTGACCGTCTACGTCGCCGGCTGGACGCCCGACAAGCTGCCCCTGTTCATGGAAGGCGTCGCGCGGGCGGCGGCGAAGCTGGACGTCACCCCGGTGCCGCCGGCCACGCTGCTGGGCGTGGCGGCGCTGCACGTGCCCGAGCACCTGGTCGAGGTCGAGGCAACCGCGATCATCGACTGATCAGGTGCGTTGCCGGTGGGTCGCCCGACCGGGAGAGAGCCCCCGACGGGCAAGGGCTTTCGGCCCGCTGCGGAGATCAGCGGGTCCTGTTCTGGCCGCAATTTCCATTGAAATCGAACCTTCGATTTCAATGGAAATTGCGGCGGGTCACCCACTCGCCGGGTGCGGTTCGCGCCACATGGGTTGCAGCCGGGGGCCGTCGTCGGGAAGCGCGATCGGCTCGCCCAGCGGCTCGAAGCCGTGCCGCGCGTAGAGGGCCTGGTTGCGCGGCGTGCTCGCTTCCAGGTACGTCGGCTGGGCCTCGGCGTCGGCTCGGTGGAGCCGGTGCCGCAGGATCGCGCTTCCGACGCCGCTTCCGCGGCTCGCGGCGAGCACGCCCATGGAGGACAGGAAGACGTGCGGCTCGTCCGGGTGCCGCTGCGCGACCAGCGTCAGCACGGTGGCCATGCGGCGCAGCACGGGATCGGCACCGGCCGATTCGGCCAGCACCACCGCCTCCCGGCGGACCCGCTCCGCCGACCGCAAGGTCAGCCAGACCGACAGTCCCTCGATCGCCCCGTCCGCGCGTTGCGCGACCAGGACTTCGTCCGCGCCCAGCGCTTCGCGGACGGAGTCCCGGAACAGCGCGCCGGGGAGCTCCCGGCCGGACGTGACCCAGCTGGTGACCGCTTCGTCGGCGCAGGCCGCGGCGTAGGCCGGGACGATGCGGTCCAGTTCGGCGGGCGCGGCCCTGCGGACGATCAGATCCATCGCGGTCCCTTCAATACGCGGTGAACATCCCTGCTCTCCCGCCATTCTTCGGGCAGTATCGGGTGGTGGCGAGCCTTTTCGTCACGAGAAGTCGTGTGACGAAAAGGAAGATCCCATGCGCTGTGCGCAATGCGGTGTCGAGCTCGCGGCCGCCGAGCGGGGCAGGCCGCGCCGCTACTGCAGCCGGTCCTGCCAGGCGCGCGCGTACCGGGCCAGAAAGGACGGCGGCGGGCTGAACCGCCGTTCCGCGCCCAGGGGCGAACGCGTGCGCGGAGAGCTGGACCGCGCGGCGATCGTGCGGAGCGCGATCCGGATCGCCGACGCCGAAGGGCTTGCCGCGGTCTCCATGCGCGCCGTCGCGGCGAGCAACGGCGTTGCGGCGATGGCGTTGTACCGGCACGTGTCCGGAAAGGACGAACTGGTCCGCGCGATGGTGGAGGCCGTTGTCGCGGAATGCCGGCCAGCAGATCGGGATTCAGGCGAATGGCGTGCAGTGCTGGAGCACCAGGCGCGGCAGGAATGGGCGCTGTACCAACGACATCCGTGGGTGCTGGCGGTGCTCGCCTCGACGCGCCCACCGCTGGGCGGCTCCGTGCTCGCGATGGTCGACCGGTCGATGGCCGCGCTCGCCGGGCACTTCGACGCCGACACGAGCCTCTCGGTGTACCTGCTGGTCAGCGGATATGTGCAGGGCATGGCTCTGCTGCTGACCGCGGAGGAGGAGGCGTTCCGGGACTCCGGCGTCGGCTACGAGCGGTGGTGGTCGGCGCGGCGGGACCACCTGGTCGGCGCCGCAGGCGTCCGCTACCCGTGGCTGGCCGAGGTGTCCTCGGAGGCGCGGCTCGACGACTGGTTCGAGTTCGGCTTGCAACGTGTGCTGGACGGCATCGGGGCTCGCCTGTGATCAGCGGGACGAGAACCGGTATCGGGCAAGGGTTTTCGGCCCCCAGAGGGCCACGACCAGGGCCGCCGCGGCCAGCATGACGGGCGCCGCGAACGCCGGGTCGTAGGCCCAGCCGTCCTCCGACATCGAGTACGTGACGTTCATCGTCGTGTGGAACAGGACCGCGGTGAAAACGCTGTGCCCCGTGTTGTTGTGCAGCCACACGATGATCACCCTGGCCGCGACGGTGAAGGCGCACTGCCAGAACACCCATGCGGGCTCGTGGAGCTGCAGGTACGGCACCAGGTGCCAGGCCGCCCACACGGTTCCGACGATGGCGCCGCCGCCGAGCGCTCCCCACCGCTGCTGCATCGGGCCGGTGGCGTAGCCCGTCCAGCCCACTTCCTCCGCGACGCCCGCGATGAAGTAGATGACGCAGTAGATCAGCACCGCCGTCCACGAGATGCGCGGTTCGGGCAGCCGTTGCCCGGCGAGCAGCATCAGCCAGTACGACACCAGCGCGACCGCGGGCATGATCAGCAGGATCGGCGCGTACCAGATCCGCCGCCTGATGCTCGAAACGTCAACGGCGGCGCGGAGAAGCCTGCGCACCTCGCCGGCACCGTCGTTGATGCCGACGAGGATCGCAGCAGCCACCAGCGGGACGACGAACTGCAGGGCGCTCAACGGCAGGTTCGCCGGCAGCCGCACGTCGGAGAACTCGCCGAGGAGCACGAACGGGGCGGCCAGGACGAAGACCAGCGCGAAGAACGTCCACGGCGACCTCGACCAAGCCCCACGTGTCGCCACGAACCCCCCGATCCTCCACTTCGGACCAGGGAATCCTCCCGCCGCACCGACGACCGCACATCGGGGAGAACCCCGACCCGCCCCTGACGTCAGCGCAGCGCTTCGGCGAGCGCGCGGAAGGTCGGCAGCGGGTCGCCGCCGAGGGCCTGGATGCTCACGTGGTTCGCGCCCGCCTCCAGGTGCGCGTTGATGCCTTCGGCGATCTGCTCCGCGTTGCCGTGCAGGGCCAGGGCGTCGATCAGGCGGTCGCTGCCGGGCACCGCGACGTCCTCGGCGGTGAAGTCGTACCGGCGCAGGTTCTTGGTGTAGTTGCTCAGGTTCAGGTACATCTCCACCGCCGCGCGGCCGGTGGCGCGGGCGCGCTCCGGGTCGGTGTCGAGCACGACCTTCTGCTCCGGGGCGAGCAGCGGTGCGTCGCCGAGGATCTCCCTGGCCTGCCTGGTGTGCGCGGGGACGGTCAGGTACGGGTGGGCTCCCGCGGCCCGATCGCCGGCCAGCTGGAGCACCTTCGGGCCGAGCGCGGCGAGCACGCGGCCGGACGCGGGAACCCCGGCGGCGTCCAGCTGGTCGAGGTAGTCGACCAGCGCCTGGTACGGCTTGGTGTAGGTGTCGGTCATCTCGCGGTGCCCGGCGCCGATGCCGAGGACGAACCGGTCCGGGTGCTTCGCGGCGATCCGGTGGTAGGACTCGGCCACGGTGCGGGCATCGGAGTTCCAGATGTTCACGATCCCGGTGGCGACGGTGATCCCGTCGGTGGCGTCGAGCAGCCGCTCCGCCAGCGCCAGGTCCGCCGGCGGCGAGCCGCCGATCCAGATCGTGCCGTAGCCGAGCCTCTCCACCTCGATCGCCAGTTCGGGGTCGAGCCCGGTGGACAGCCGCCAGATGCCGAGTTTGCCGAGTTCTGCGGTCATGGCCATGGCCAACACGACGAGCGCCCGCGGCATTCCCGGCATCGCCCGACCGTGTCAGCCGTCCTTGCGCCAGACGTAGGCGGCGGAGATCGGGTGGTTGCGGAAGCGCTCCCACTTCGGCTTCACCGCGAGCCACTCGTCGTCGATCACGCCCTCGCGCAGCTCCGCCAGCCGCCAGCCCGCCGCGAGCGCCGCCGCCGCGTGGTCGCTGATGAGGTGCACGTTGGTGGTGATGGCCACCGATTCGCCGGCGTCGTTGGTGTAGTGCGTCGGCATGCCCGAGGTCATGATGAAGTGCGGGTGGAACGTCACCAGCACGAACGCGGCCTTCGGCGCGGCCAGCCGCCACGCCTCCCGGTACAGCGGGTTCAGGTCGTCCAGGTGCTCGTCGATCAGCGACGAGATCACCAGGTCGTACGCCGCGTCGGGGAGACCGGTGGCCGCGACGTCGGCCTCCACGAGCCGGTCGTGGGCGCCGCGGCGCTGCGCGACGGCGAGCATCTCCGGCGTCAGGTCCACCCCGTCGATCGACGGGATTCCCTTGTCCCGCAACCACTGCCCGGTCCGTCCGGTGCCGCAGCCGAGGTCGGCGGCCCGCGCGACGGCCGCCCAGGACGGCTCCTGGAGCCGGTCGAGCAGCGCGATGTCCATCGCGTCCTCGACGGTCTGCTCGTAGTGTGCGACCCATTCGCCGTACCCGGTGCGGACGTCCACGGTGCGATATCCCCGCGCGTCGAAATCGCTGAACTCCATTGGGCCGATTATTCAGCCCCGTGCTCCTGCTGCGAAACGATTTTTCCACCGGCCGGCCCAGCGTTGCTCCGTGCGGGATCACAGGTCCGCCCCGGATTCGCGGAACGGCTTGACTGATCACGTTCCGCGACGACATGGTTGCGGACTGCCTGTTTGTGCGGACGGGGAGGTCGGCATGGGGGAGGACGGCAGGGAGCGGCGACCGTTCCACGTTCCGGTGGTCAGGCGGCGCTGGCCGCAGCTGGGCATCGCCGCGGCCTGCGCGGTGGTGCTGGTGGTCGCCGCCTACTTCGTCGTCACGACGACGAGCGGCTGCGCTCCCGGGCTGCACCGGACGGGGCCGCTGGACGAGTGCATCGGGGTCACCGACGGGCCGGGGGAGTTCGGGCTCAGCGACGGGCAGGGCGGCTTCGACAGCAGCCTGCGGGTCGTGCAGGACAAGATCGCGGCGGAGAACGCCCGGGTGCGGCGGATCAGCCGCGAGCAGAACAAGCCCTACGTCAGCATCGCCTACTTCAGCCCGCTCACCGTCGCCAAGCCCGACACCACCACGATCGAGGCGGTCCGGCGCGGCCTGGAGGGCACCTACGTTTCGCAGCTGCGCGCGAACGCCGACGGCAGGGAGGAATGGGGCGGCAACCTGCCGCTGATCCAGGTGCTGCTGGCCAACCCCGGCAGCCGGAGCGCGCAGTGGGAGCCGGTGGTCGAGCAGCTGCGGCAGCTGCGGCAGCCCGCGGAGAACGGCCGGCTGGTGGCGGTGACCGGGCTCGGGCAGAGCCTCGCGGGCACCCGGGACGCGATAAACCGCCTGTCCCAGCACGGGATTCCGATGGTCGGCGCGATCATCACCGCCGACAAGTTCGCGACCGATCCGGCGGCGACCGAGGCGAAGGGGCTGCTGCGGGTGGCGCCGCCGAACTCCGCGCAGGCCGGCGCGCTGGTCAAGCGCCTGGAGGAGACGCAGCTCGCGCTGGTCGTCTGGGACCGCAACGAGGACGAGGTCTTCGCCCGGGACCTGGCGAACGCGTACGAGGCCGCGTACCAGCAGCGCGGCGGGAAGCTGGTGCGCGGCGAGCCGTTCGACTCCGCGCAGCTCGCCACCGCCAACACCTTCCCGGCGATGGTGCCGAACATCTGCCTGAAGAGACCGGACGTGATCCTGTTCGCCGGCCGGCTGCGCGAGCTGAAGCCGTTCCTCAACGCGCTGTCCTCCCGCTCCTGCACGGAGCTGAAGATGCGCGTGCTCATCACCGACAGCGTCGTGAACATCGGCGGCGACCCGGAAATCCAGCGCAGCCTGGAATCCGGGATCACGCTGGAGTACTCGCAGCTGGCGGCACCGGACGCGTGGCGCGCCGCGCCGCAGTACTTCCCGCGGCGATCGACCGAGTACTTCATCCCCGGTTCCACCGCGACCGCCGTCTTCCAGCAGGAGTTCCCCGGCGAGTCGATCAACGACGGCCTGGCCATCGTCACCTTCGACGCGCTGGGCGTGGCCGTCACCGCGGCCCGCCGCGCCGTGCACAACAACAAGTTCGGCGAGAAGCTGCCCAGCGCGGACGGGGTCGCCGCGGAGTTCGACCGGATGAGCGACACGGGGGCCGTGGACGGAGCGAGCGGCTGGCTCTCCTTCGACACGGAGACCGGGCGCCCGGACAGCAAGGCCCTGCTGGTGTTCCGGGTGACCAAGGAGATCGGCCGGCCCGTCTCGTCGGTGCCGGTCGTGATCTCGGAGACCGGAACCCCGTACCTGCCGTAGCGACCGGTCGACGATTGGGAGTGGTCGATGCAGCCGTTCGAACCGCCCGCGCGCGAACGCATCTTCATCAGCTACCGCCATGGCGACAACGCCTACGCGGCGCGCTGGCTGAATGTCGTGCTGCGCGAGCGGTTCGGCGCCGACCGGGTGTTCTTCGACACGGGGATGGACCCGGGCGTCAACTACGTCCAGGAGATCGAGCGCGAGCTGGATTCCTGCGCCGTGCTGCTCGCGGTGATCGGTCCGCAGTGGATGGTCATCGCCGACGAACTCGGACAGCGGCGCTTGGAGAACCCGAACGACGTCGTGGTGCGGGAGATCTCGACGGCGCTGCGCAACGGCGTGCGGGTGATCCCGGTGCTGATCGACGACGCGGCGATGCCGAAATCGGCGGAACTGCCGACCGGCCTGCGGCCGCTGACGCAGCACAACGGCGTGGTGCTCAACCCCGGCACCTCCGACTCCGAACTCGGCAGGCTCCTCGCCGCCCTCGACAAGCACCTGGCGGGCCCGAGCGCGCCGCCGGATCCCGAGCCCGAACCGGAGCCGGTGGTCAGGAGCCGATACGACCTGCTCCACGACCTCGTGCAGGAGTGCATCACGCCCCCGGACGGCCCGGGTCGCGAGCTGCCGGTGATCCGGCTGCTCGGCAGCGGCACCGAGATGCTGGCGTACCTGGCGGAGGACTGCGGGCCGTCCGTGCCGCACACCCGGCTCGACTTCGACGCGGAGGGCCTGACGTCGCTGCGCCGGGCGGTGGTCGAGCTGGCCGTGCGGTTCGGTGGCCGGGACTCACCGCAGTTCCGCCACCTGATGCTGTGCATCGTCGCCGCTGGTTCGGGTTTCGGCGCCGGGACGGCGTTGTCCAAGCTGCGCAACGCGGTGCTCGCCGCGGAGCAGCCGGACTTCTTCCGGGTGACGTTCGACGCCGTGGTCGGCGCGTTGCAGGCGTCGGGGGCCCTGCTGAACTGGTCCGGCGTCCTCGCGGGCGCGTTGCTCAGCGGCGGCGAGCGGGCGCAGTGGCGCAGGCGGCTGCGGGCGTTGACCGGGTTCCGGGATTCCGCCGGTGTGGCACCGGATCCGTGGGCGGAGCCGGATGCGGTGGGTTCGCGCGAGTTCGACGAGGTGCTCCTGGCGGCCTTCCTCGCCGACCTGCGCCAGGCCCGCGCGGGCCGGCGGTCGGGGCGCGCGATGAACTGCGTCGCCCTGCTGGACAACGCGGATGCGCCGCTCGGCGAGCGGTTCCTGGACCTGCTGCTCGACCTCCGGCGAGGGCTCCCGCCCGATCCGCTCGTGGTCGTCGCGGCGGGCCGGCAGTGGCAGCCGCCGCTGGACGCCCCGGAAGCCGTCGACCTGCCGACGCTGGCCGGGTGGGAGGAGCACCGGAGCGTCGCCGGGAACCGGGGCTCGGGGTGGCTGCCGGTCGATCTGTGAGCCGTCAGCGCAGGGGGAGGCCGACGTAGTTCTCCGCCAGCGTGGTGGCCGCCGCGGTGGAGGTGCGGAGGTAGTCGAACTGGGCGCACTGCAGGCGCCGTTCGAAGGCCGCGTCCGGGCCGCCGAAGTGGTGCGTCAGCGAGGTCATCCACCACGAGAAGTTCTGCACCCGCCAGACCCGTTGCAGGCAGGCGGCGGAGTAGCCGTCCAGGCCGGTGGTGCTGCCGGTCCGGTGGTAGGTGGCCACAGCGTCGGCGAGCCGGTCCACATCGGACACCGCGAGGTTGAGCCCCTTCGCGCCGGTCGGCGGGACGATGTGGGCGGAATCGCCCGCCAGGAAGAGGCGGCCGTGGCGCAGCGGTTCGGCCACGAAGCTGCGCATCGCGGTGACGGTCTTGTCGATGATCGGGCCGTCGTGCAGCGTCCAGCCCGGCGTGCCCAGCCGGGTCCGCAGCTCCGCCCAGATCCGCTCGTCCGGCCACTCGTCGAGCGGCTCGTCCGGGGCGCATTGCAGGTAGAAGCGGCTCAGCTCGGCCGACCGCATGCTGTGCAGCGCGAATCCGTTGACGTGGTTGGCGTAGATCAGCTCGCCGGAGGACGGCGCGACGGACGCCAGGACACCCAGCCAGCCGAAGGGGTAGACGCGCTCGTAGACGGTCCGCGTCCCGGCCGGGATGATGTCCCGGCAGACGCCGTGGAAGCCGTCGCAGCCCGCGACGAAGTCGGCGCGCAGTTCGCGTTCGACGCCCTCGTGGGTGAAGCGGACGAACGGCCGGTCGGTCGTCACGTCGTGCACGCCGACATCGGCGACCTCGAACAGCACCTGGCCGTCGTCGCGCCGGCGGCGCTCGGCGAGGTCGCGTACCACCTCCTGCTGGCCGTACACGGTGATCCCGCGGCCGGTGAGCTCGCGGAACGGGATGCGCAAGCGTTCCTCGTCGAACTGCAGGTGCACGCCGTCGTGCACGTCGCCCTCGCGCAGCATCCGGTCGCCGACCCCGGCTTCGCGCAGCAGGTCCGCGGTGCCCTGTTCGAGCACGCCGGCGCGCACGCGGTGCTGGACGTACTCCTGGCTGTGCCGCTCCAGCACGACGGAGTCGATGCCGTGCAGGTGCAGCAGGTGGGACAGCAGCAGCCCGGCGGGGCCGCCGCCGACGATCGCGACCTGGGTGCGCAAGGCGGCTCCTCCCGTCGGGGCTGGCACCACTCCACTGCGGCTTCCCGGAGTCCGCAAGCCGTGCGGTCCGCGCCTTGCGAAAACGAGCCTGGAAGCGTTGCGCCCCCGGATCGGGTGCCAGGATGGCGTGGTGGCGAAGGCACAGCGCGTCGGACGGCCCCGGGATCCAGCGGTGGACACGCGCGCCCTGGAGGCGGCGCGGGCGGTGTACGCCGAGCGCGGCTGGAGCGGCTTCTCGCTCGACGAGGTCGCCCGGCGCTCCGGGATCGGGAAGGGCTCGCTCTACCTGCGCTGGCCGAACAAGGCCGCGCTGCTGGTCGCCGCGGTGCGGGAGCGCACCCGGTTCATCGCCGAGATCGACACCGGCGAGCTGCGCGCCGACCTGGTCGAGTTCGCCCGCGGCTGGATGGAGTACCTGGGCGCCGACGAGGGCGCGCTGACCTCCCGGCTGGGCGTGGACGCGCAGTTCTCGCCGGAGCTCGCCGAGTCGCTGACCGACGACCCGTACCCCGAGCACATCCGGGCGACCCGCGCGATCGTGCGGCGCGGCATCGAGCGCGGTGAGCTGCCGCCCGGCGCGTCGGTGGCGCTGATCGCCGACCTGATCGCGGGCGCGGTGTCCAACCACGTCCGCGCCACGCCGCCGCACCTGCGCGGGCAGGTCTGGGCGGAGTCGGCGGGCTACCTGGCCGAGCTGGTCGACACCGTCCTGGCCGGGGTGCACGCCCGGTCCTGAGCCCCCGAAGGGCTATTGCGGACGGAAGTCGTCGGAAATATGTTCGGGTACGTCGGACTCAGCGCGAAACCAGCGGAGGTTTCGAATGGGCCACTGCCGCGACGATTCAGGCCTTCGGTGCCGGGCCGACCGCCCACCGGTGGTGGGACTTCCCGCACCGGCGCAGGGCCAGCGCGCGCGGGAGATCCGCGCCGGGTTGCTGGGCATGGATGACGCCGTGCTGGCCGAACCGACCCGCCCTCCGGGAGCGTCCGCATGACCTTCGACTTCACCGATGAGCAGCGCGCGCTGCGCCAGGCGGTCCGCGAGCTGCTCGACGACCACAGCGCGGAACCCGCCGTGCGCGCGGTTGCTGCGAGCGCCACCGGCGTCGACCAGGACCTGTGGAAGCTGGTCGCCGAGCAGCTGGGCCTGGCAGGCCTGGTGGTGCCGGAGAGCTGCGGCGGGGCGGGGGCCGGACCGGTCGAGCTCGCCATCGTGCTGGAGGAGATGGGCAAGAAGCTGTTCTGCGGCCCATACCTGTCGAGCTCGGTGCTCGCCGCCACGCTGCTGACCGAACTCTCGTGCGCGGAGGTCCTGCCGGACCTGGCGAGCGGACTGCGCACCGCGACGGTCGTGTTCGCGCAGCAGTCGATCGCCGCCGGGGAAAGGCTTTCCGGCGAGCAGCGCTTCGTGCTCGACGGCGCGACGGCCGACCTGCTGCTGGTGGTCGCCGACGGGCCGCGGGTGTTCGCCGTAGACCCGGCCGCCGGCGGCGTCTCGATCCAGCCGATGTCCACTGTGGATGGAACTCGGCGGCTCGCCGCGATCGCCCTCGACGACGTGCCCGCCCGGCCGGTCGGAGACCCCGGCGGCACCGCAGCCGCGGTGGAATGGACGCTGCGCACCGGGGAGGTCGCGCTCGCCGCCGAACAGGCCGGCGGGGCCCGGGCGGCGCTGGACATGGCCGTGGAATACGCCCGGACCCGGTTCCAGTTCGGCCGCGCCATCGGCAGCTTCCAGGCCATCAAGCACATGTGCGCCAACCTGCTGGTGGAGGTCGAGTCGGCGTACTCCACCGCCTACGCGGCGGCCTGGGCGCTGGCCGAGCGGAGCCCGGAGGCCACCGCGCTGGCCGCGATGGCGCAGGCCTTCTGCTCCGACGCGTTCGTGCGGGTGGCCGCCGACAACATCCAGATCCACGGCGGGATCGGCTTCACCTGGGACCATCCCGCGCACCTCTACCTGCGCCGAGCCCGCAGCAGCGCCCAGTTGCTCGGCGACGCGGCAACGCACCGCGAGCGCTACCTCTCCGCCATCGCCGATTTGGGGTGACCATGAACATCGACTCGTTGCGCAGCGAGGTGCGGCAGTGGCTCGCCGACCACTGGGACCCGGCGGCCGACCGCGCCGAATGGCTGGCCGCGGTGGTGGATCGCGGCTACGCGGTGCCGCGCTGGTCGCGCGAGGACTTCGGGCTCGGCCTCGACGAGGAATCGGCCGACGCCGTGGAGGCGGAGTTCCGCCGGGCCGGAGCGCCGGGCAGCGGCCAGGACCGGACCAACCTGTGGGCGAACACCGTCCTGGCGTACGGCAGCGCGGAGCTGCGGCAGCGGTTCATCCGCCCGCTGCTGCTCGGCGAGATCCGGATGTGCCTGCTCTACAGCGAACCCGGCGCCGGCTCCGACCTGGCGGGCCTGCGCACCACCGCGGTCCCGGACGGCGATTCCTACCGGGTCGACGGGCAGAAGGTGTGGACGTCCAACGCGGCCGAGGCCGACTACGGCATGCTCATCGCCCGCACCGACCCGGAGGTGCCGAAGCACCGCGGCATCAGCTTCTTCTTCCTGCCGATGGACCAGCCGGGCGTGACGGTGCGGCCGCTGCGGCAGATGACGGGGGAGGCGCACTTCAACGAGGTCTTCCTCACCGATGCCCGGGTTCCGGCGGCGAACATGCTCGGCGAACCCGGCCAGGGCTGGCGGGTGCTGCAGACCGCGCTGGCCTACGAGCGGGTGGTGCTCGCGGAGTCCAACCGCGGCGCCAGCACGCGGCACGCGAAGAAGGACGGCGGAGAGGTCGACCTGATCGAGCTGGCCCGCAGGCACGGGCGGCTCGACGATCCCTTGGTGCGCCAGGACATCGCGCGGGTGCTGACGTTGCGGGCGGCGAACCGCTGGAACAACCAGCGCGCGCAGGCCGAGCTGGAGCAGGGCACCTCGTCGTCGCTGGCATCGTTGGGGAAGCTGCTGATGTCGCGACTGCTGCACGAGACCGGCCGGGTGCAGACGGCGATCGTCGGCGCGGAGGCGATGCTGGAGGGCGCCGACCACCCCGACGGCGACGACGCGAACTTCGCCGCGATGAACGCCTACTTCACCTCGATCGGCGGCGGCACGGACCAGATCCAGCGCAACATCATCGGCGAACGGATCCTCCGCCTGCCCAAGGAACCGGATCGGTTCAGGGACGTACCCTTCCGGGAGATCCCCAAATCAGGCTGATCGCGGTCGCGGTCATGCGCGAGAGGACTTCCCAACTGACTCGGACTCCACTTCCCCGGCCCCGGTCGCACCGCGCTCGGATCGGGGGCTGAGATGGATCTCGGAATCGTGCTTGCGTTCATCGGCGCCGCGGCGGTGATCTCGCTGGTGCCCGGCCCGGACATGATGTTCATCCTGGCCAACGGCATTTCCTCGGGGCCGCGCGGCGGCGTCGTCGCGGCCCTGGGCATGTCCAGCGGCATCGTCGTGCACACGGTCGTGGCCGCGCTCGGGCTGACGGCGATGTTCCAGGCGGTGCCCGCGGCGCTGGAGATCGTGCGGATCGCCGGTGTCGTCTTCCTGGTGTACCTGGCGATCCAGTCGTGGCGGGCGTCGGCGGTGCCGGAAGAGCAGGCGGCACCGGCGAGGTCGCTGCGGCGCATCTACGCGCTGGCGGTGCTGACGAACGTGTCGAACCCCAAGGTGATCCTGTTCTACCTGGCGTTCGTCCCGCAGTTCATCAGCACGCAGGCGGACTGGCCGATCTCGGTGCAGCTGCTGGCCCTCGGCGGGCTGCTGGTCGTGGTGGGCCTCAGCGTTGACGCCTCGGTGGGCCTCGCCTCGGGCTGGCTGTCGAACGTCCTGCTCCGCCGCCGGGCGATCCAACGCTGGCTGGACCGAACGGCGGCCGTGGTCTTCGGAACCCTGGCCCTGCGCATGACGACCGAAGACCTGAGGTCCTGACGCGACACCTTCGGGTTGCCGCAGACGCTGTTCCGGACGTGGATGCGGCCCCGGTTCCTGCCTTGGAAGCTCGGCGACCGCGTGGTGCGGGGCGCCGTTTTCGCGCGAAACCGGCGCCCGCAGGCGTGGAGAACGCCGCTTTCGCGCGAAAACGCCGCGTACCGACCAGCCTCCGCAGCAGCGAAGAGCCCGCACGCCCCGATCGGGTGTGAGTGGCGCCGCGCAGAATACCCCGCCGAGGGAAACTGCCGTTCGCGTTCGTGGGAGCGTTCTCGACGCTGCTGCACGTGGCGGTGTTCGGAGCGGCGGGAACGGGCCTGAGGTTCGTCGCGCTGAACCGCTGGATGACCCCAACCGACCCGTGAGCACTTGCTATAGCAGCACAAAGTACTCACGACACCTGACCAGCCGCAACGGCAGCGAACCGGCTGGGGATTCCGAATCCGTTCGCAGGTGAAGTGGAAAGGCGCTGCCGTCCGGGTGTTCCGGTCGGCAGCGCCTTCGGCCGTGCGGTCAGCAGCAGCGGGAGCCGGGAGTTGCGTCCTGGCGGTCGACGTGGCGTCGCCAGAACTCCCGCTCCGGCAGCGGTTGCTCGTCCGGGTGGTTCCGGCGGTGGTGCTCCAGGTAGCGCTCGTAGGCGTTCTCGCCGACCACGCCGCGCACGATCTGCCAGGCCGTGCGAGCGGACTCGCGCAGCCTGGCCACGATCGTGCCGGTCATGTGCCCGCCCCGGCCTTCTCGACCCCCGGCGTCCCGGCCGTCTCCAGCTCCTTCTGGATCCGCCGTTCCTCGGCCGTCGGGATCAGCCCGGACGGGGCGAACAGCTCCGACTCCACGTGCGGGGCTTCGGTGCTCGGCAGCGGCGCGCCTGCTCGCAGCGCCTTGATCCACACCCGGACCGCGTCCAGCAGCACGATCACGATCAGCAGGGCGAACAGGATGCTCAGCACTCCGTCCACAGTGGAGTTGACCACGACCTTCTGCATCTCCTCGACCGTGTGCGCCGAGCCCTTGCTGGTCTGGCCCGCGTCCAGCGCCGCCTGGTACGCCGCGCGCTGGGCGAAGAAGCCGATCTTGGGATCGACGGAGAAGATCTTCTGCCAGCTCGCGACCAGCGTCACCGCCGCGTCCCACGCCAGCGGGATCACCGTCACCCACGCGTACTTCGCCCGGCCCGTCTTGATCAGGATCGTGGTGGCCACCGCCAGCGCCACCGCCGCCAGCAGCTGGTTCGCGATGCCGAACAGCGGGAACAGCTGGTTGATGCCGCCCAGCGGGTCGTTCACCCCGGCCCACAGGAAGTAGCCCCAGGAGCCGACGATCACGGCGCTGGCGATCCAGTTGCCCGGCTTCCAGCTGACGTCGCCGAAGCGCTTCCAGACGTTGCCCACGGTGTCCTGCAGCATGAACCGGCCCACCCGGGTTCCGGCGTCCACAGTGGTCAGGATGAACAGCGCCTCGAACATCACCGCGAAGTGGTACCAGAACGCCTTCATCGCGTCGCCGCCGATGACCTGCGAAAACACCTCGGAAAGGCCGACGGCCAGGGTCGGCGCGCCGCCGCTGCGGCCGACCAGCGTGCTCTCGTCCACCGCCGCCGCGGCCGCCGCCAGCTCCTCCGGGGAGATCTGGAAGCCGACCCCGGCGACCGCCTGCGACGCCGACTGCAGCGTGCCACCGAGCACCGAAGCCGGCATGTTCATCGCGTAGAACAGGCCCGGCTCGATGATGCACGCCGCGGCCAGCGCCATGATCGCCACGAACGACTCGGTGAGCATCCCGCCGTAGCCGATGATCCGGACCTGCGACTCCTTCTCCAGCAGCTTCGGCGTGGTGCCCGAGGCCACCAGCGCGTGGAAGCCGGACAGCGCACCGCAGGCGATCGTGATGAACACGAACGGGAACAGCGAGCCGGCGAACACCGGCCCCTGCCCGTTGAGCGCGAATTCGGTGATCGCCTCGGTCTTCATCATCGGCATCGCGATCAGGATCGACACCGCGAGCAGCACGATGACGCCGACCTTCATGAAGGTGCTCAGGTAGTCGCGCGGCGCCAGCAGCATCCACACCGGCAGCACCGAGGCGATGAACCCGTACGCGATCAGCGCGAAGGTCAGCTGGTTGCCGGTGAGCGTGAACATCCCGGCCAGCGCCGAATCGGCGACCCAGCTGCCTGCCACGATGCTCAGCAGCAGCAGCGCCACGCCGATCACCGAGACCTCGACGATCTTGCCCGGGCGCAGGTAGCGCAGGTAGAAGCCCATGAACAGGGCGATCGGGATCGTCATGCCGATCGAGAAGGTGCCCCACGGGGAACCCTTCAGCGCGCCGACCACGACCAGCGCCAGCACGGCCAGCAGGATGATCATGATGGCCAGCACCGCGATCAGCGCCGCGATGCCGCCGATCGGACCGATCTCCTCGCGGGCCATCTGCCCGAGGCTGCGGCCGTCGCGCCGGGTGGAGAAGAACAGCACCACGATGTCCTGCACCGCGCCCGCGAAGATGACGCCGACGATGATCCAGATGGTGCCCGGCAGATAGCCCATCTGCGCGGCCAGCACCGGGCCCACCAGCGGGCCGGCCCCGGCGATCGCCGCGAAGTGGTGGCCGAAGAGCACGCGCCGGTCGGTCGGCTGGAAGTCGGTGCCGTTGTTCAGCCGCTCCGCGGGCGTCGCGCGGGTGTCGTCGACCTTCAGCACCCGGTAGGCGATGAACCGGGCGTAGAAGCGGTAACCGATGGCGTACGAGGCGAGCGCCGCGAACACCAGCCAGGCCGCGGAGATCTCCTCGCCGCGGAACAGCGCGATGACGCCCCACGAAATCGCGCCGACGACCGCCACCAACGTCCAAATGGCGATTTCCTTGGGACTCATCCTGCGTTTCCGAGCCGCCCCACCGCTCGGCGCTGCTTTCGTAGCCACCGTCCCCGGACTCCATTCCCGCGTATGCGCTGTGCAACAGACTGGGCACAGCAGACACGAGGATCTGCGCGCATGTCCCGAATGTCCAGCCCGATGCATGGAAGTAACCAGGATGTAAGCCACGCCTGGTAATCGCGAGACGAGGACCTGTGAACACCGCTGGCCCGCCGCGGCGGGCCAGCGGATTCGCCGATCAGCCGTGGCGTTCGGCGATTTCCGCCAGTGCGTCGAGCCGGCGCAGCGATTCGTCGTGCTGGTGAGTCGGCAGCAGGAACAGCGCGCGGTCCACCCCGGCCGCCGCGTAGGACTCCAGGACCGCCGGATCGCGCGGCGCCGCGAAGACCGAGACCGGCACCCGCCAGCCCGCCCGGTCGCGCACCTTCGGCACCAGGTCGGCGAGGTTCTCGGTGCCGCCGCGCGGCAACCAGCCGCCGCCGTACTCGGCGACCCGCGCGATGGCCCGCTCGCCCTCCCCGCCGACGTAGATCGGCGGATGCGGCTGCTGCACCGGCTTCGGCCACGCGTAGATCGGGTCGAAGTCGACGTGCTCGCCGTGGAACTCGGCCGCCTCCTTCGTCCAGATCTCCCGCATCGCCCGGATCCGCTCGTCCATCAGCGCGCCGCGGGTCGCCGGATCGGTGCCGTGGTTGCGCATCTCCTCCCGGTTCCAGCCCGCCCCGACGCCGAAGATGACGCGTCCGCCGGACACCAGGTCGAGGCTGGCGACCTCCTTGGCGGTGGTGATCGGATCGCGCTCGATGATCAGCGAGATCCCGGTGGCCACCAGCAGGCGCTCGGTGACCGCCGCGATCGCGGTGAGCGAGACGAACGGATCCAGCGTGCGGTAGTAGACGCGGGGCAGGTCGCCGCCGCCCGGATAGGGCGATTCCCGGCTCGCCGGGATGTGCGTGTGCTCGGGTGCGAAGAGCGAGTCGAACCCGCGCTCCTCGACGGCCCTGCCCAGTTCCGCCGGGCCGATCCCCTCATCGGTGATGAACGTGGTGATCCCGAACTTCATCAGCGCCTCCTAGAGCTGCGTCCGGCAAGCTCGCCCGGCCGACCGTCGGTTCGGCGCCGCGCGGCACCACAGGCCTACCGCGCCGGTTGGCGACCGGCAAGAGCTCCCAACACCCGAACGGTGCTTACCCCGGTCGCGCGGGGCGGTAGTGCAGTGGGGCTGACCGGGCATGATCCATCTGGCGGCAGGGCTGGCAGAAGCCGCCACGAGATCATCATCGGCGGACCCGCCGGTAAACTTCGCCGCCGTTGGGTGCAGCCGATTGATTACAAGTGAAACCCGGCCGCAACCAAGGAGGGGGGCTTGGGCGTCGTGCAGATATGTGACGGTGTCGATCGCATTGCCCGTGACCGCCTGGCCGGGCGACGGGCTGGCGGCAATGGATGAACTGACGAGCAAGCTGACCGACCTCTACCAGGAGCATTACCGGCAACTGCTGCGCATCGCGATCCTGCTGGTGGACGACCGCGCCACCGCGGAGGACATCGTGCAGGACGCCTACGTGCGGGTCTTCGACTCCCGTTCGCGGCTGCGCGATCCGGACAAGGCGCTGGCGTTCCTCCGGCAGGCGGTGCTCAACCGGGCCCGCTCGATGCTGCGGCGACGGCTGATCGCCAAGAAGTACCAGCCGAAGCTCGCCGTCGAGGACCGCCAGCCCGACGACACGGGCCGCGGGGTCGATCGCGCGGTGCTGGCCGCGGCGCTGACCAAGCTGCCGCGCCGGCAGCGGGAGGCCGTGGTCCTGCGCTACTACGCCGATCTCAGCGAGGCGCGCACCGCGGAGGTCATGGGCTGCAGCCAGGGCGCGGTGAAGTCGTACTGCTCGCGTGGCGTCTCACGACTGTCGGATCTGCTGGGGGAGCGGGTGTGAAGGACGGGAACAGCGCACGGGAAGTGGACCTGTTGCGGGCGCAGCTGCACCAGCTGGTCGAAGACGTCGAGCCGAGGCCCGACGCGCTGCCGCGGCTGCTGGCCGGCGTGCGCCGCCGGAGATCGCCGCGCCGCCCGCTGATCGTGCTGGTCGGCGCGGCGGCGGTCGCGGCGGCCGCATTCGTCGTAACCATGTTCGCGCTTCCGGGCCAGCACGACCCGGAACCGATCAGCGTCCGGCCGGACAGCTACCTCGCCTCGCCGGAGCCGGGCGTGATCGCCGCCTTCGACGTGCTGTCGGGCCGGGAGGACCGGGAGGTCGCCCGCGTCGACGGCGCCGACCCCGGCGTCCTCGCCGCCGACGACGACCGGATCTACACCATGGCGTCCACAGTGGATGGACGCCGGGTCGTCGAGGTGACCCCGCAGGGCGGGCAGCGGGTGCTGCCCGGAGACGTCGGCGACGGCCGGCTGCTGGCCGCGGGCGGCGGGCGCGTCGCCTACCTGGACGGGAACGCCGTGGTGGTCGTGCGCGGCGAGAACCGGCAGACCATCGCGATCCCGCCCGGTCTGCGGGTGCACGACCTGGCGCTGGCCGACGACGGCCGGCTCGCCGTCCTGGCCGGGGAACAGGGCAGCCGCCGGGCCGCGGTGCTGCTGCTCGCGCCGGACGCGAACTCGCTGGCCGGGCACGTCGAGGCGGCGCCGGACGCGCCGTGCGGGCCGGTGGCGATCGCCTGGTCCGGGCCCGACGTCGCGGCGCTGGAACCGGTGGACTGCGACGGCGGGCAGGCCCGGGTGGCCACCTTCGCGGCGGACACCGGGCGGAAGATCGGCGCCGGGGTGCCGTTCCGGGCGCCGCTGTTGACCGCGGGCGAGGCGCGGCTGTCCGCGGACCCGCTGGGCCGTTTCCTGGTGTCCACCGGGAAGCAGGGGCAGTGGCTGGTGGACGGCTCGGTGATCCGCCCGATCCCGCCCGCCTGCTCCGGCGCCGGGGAATGCGCCCCGGACCCTGGCACGTTCTGAATCCGATCACTCTCCGCAGTGCGGACACGCCCCTGATCTGATCAATGCCGGGCTTGATCATCACAACGGCCGGACGATCGGCAGCGGCTTTCCGACGCCGAGGACAGGGGTGGACGTGCAGGCGCAACCACGGGAACTGCTGCGGTTGTACCGGGCCGCGCTGGACCGGCCGAGGTGGCAGCAGGTGCTCGCGTTCGCGGTGTCGCTGTGGACGCTGGCCTGGATCATCGGCCAGTTCGTCACGCCGGAGGACGGCCCGACCGCGCTGGACGTGCTGGGCAGGCTCGCCGCGCGGCTCGGCCTCACCGGCGGCGAGTGGTCCGAGCGCATCACCGAAACCTGGCAGAGCAGCGGCGGCGGGTTCGCGCTCCTGGGCGGGCTGCTGTGGGCGGCGACGACCGAGCGCGGCCAGCTGCCGGCGCTGCTCGGCTGGATCGCGGTGATGCTCGGCGCGGAACGGCTCGGCTACCAGCCGGCGGTCCTGCTGGCGGTGGGGACCATGGTGGGCTTCGTGCTCGTGCTGTGGCTGGCGGCGCTGACCAGCGACCGGTTCGTCGACCGGCGGACCACGCTGCTGCCGCGCGACGTGCTGCGCGCGGGCGTCACCGCAGCGGCGCTGTCGGCCGTCGTCCCGCTGTACGCACCGGCGTTGTTCCTGGCCCGCCTGGGGAATCCGTACCTGACCAAGGCCCCGAGGATCCTCTCCGCGGACCGAGCCCCGGCCCGCGGCGGCTGGTCCAGGATCCCGGAACAGGCCAAACCGGCCGAATCCCGCGAAACCGAAGCCCGCGAACCGGAGCAGTCGTGACCGGACCCACCGCTCCTACCGCAATTTCCATGGAAATCGAACCTTCGATTTCCATGGAAATTGCGGCGGAACGCGACGGGCGGTGCGTCAGGGTTGGGGCGTGAGGCGGAGGCCGCGTTCGGCCAGCGCGCGAAGGCCCACGTCGTCCGGGTTGGAAGTCCGGCCCCGCCACGCGGTCTGCACGATCCGCACCTGGTTGCCGTTCTGCTGCACGGCCTGCGCGGCGTTGTCGAACCCGTCGGGACCGCCGGGCCGGCCCAAGCCGTCGGCGATCAGGTCCGTGACGCCGCCGGTGCCCGCGGTGTCGGCGAGTTCCCGCAGCTCGCGTGCAGATTGCTCGTCGGGCAGTTCGACGATGGCCACCGAGACCGCGGCCGGTCGCCCCGACACCTGGGTGTCGAACACCGCGCGGGTCAGGCCCCGGCACGGCCGCTGCTCGAACCAGCGCTGCACGTCGCCGAACGAGTGCGGGTCGCAGGAGGCGTCGCGAGCGGCCACCCGCTGAGTGAACTCGACCCCGTCGGCCCGCTGGACGGGCGGGGTCCGCGGCGGCGGGCTGGCGGCGGGCCGGTCGAGCGTCAACCAAGTCCCGAGGATGCCGAAGACCAGCACCAGCGCCGCGGCCGCCGCGATCAGCTTGCCGCGCGGCGTGAATCGCCGCGCTGTCCCGCCGGCCGCGGGCCGGTCGGTGTACTTCGGGATCAGCATGGTGTCCGCAGTGGCCAGATCGGTGGCCCCGGACTCCGGGAAGCCCTCGGCGATCAGCTCGGCCGGGCCGAGCTCGCAGCTCTCGTCGAGCACCCGCAGCAACCGCTGGGCGGGTTCGACCGGGCAAGGCAGTTCGTAGGTGGCCAGCTCGCGGGCGGCGGCGAGGATCGCGGTCGTGTTCGGCGACACCACCCGCACCCCGCGGTGCAGGTCGGTGGTGGGCTGCGTGACCTGCCCGGCGTACGGGCCGACCACCACGATCGCGGCCACCGGCAGCGGCTCCAGCCCGCGCGACTGCAGGCTGCGGGCCAGCGCGGCGGCCGATTCGAGACCTTCCAGCCCAGGGTTGACCGCGCCTTCGGTGCGCACCAGCGGCCAGCCGTCGATCGTCCACGGGGTCTGCAACGGCGCGTCGACCTTCAGCGCGGGTTCGGGGAGGTCGACCCCGAGCACCACGACCACCCCGCGCGGCAGCACGATCACCGCGTCCAGCGGCCGGGGGCTGCCGGGCGGGCGGCAACCGAACACGGCGACCCCGCCCAGCACCGAGCAACCGGCGCCCCACGCGGAAATGGCCGCCCGGATGTCGGCGCCGACCTGGGTCGGTTCCGCACCGAGCCGCACCAGTCGCATGACGACCTCCAAGATCCGGTGGGGACCGCGCGTTCGAGCAGAGACGTTAGTCGGGGCGTCCGAGTAATGTCGCGGGGTTTCGACTTTCGTCCGATCGAGTGGTGTCCACCACTCGTCCGCCGCCATCGCGTTGGTGCTTTCGAGCTAGCGCGAAAACCCGGGACAACGCCCCGGATCTGCGATTTCCGCTATTCGGGGCAGTCACCGCCGGGTCGGTCCGGCTTCGCCGCGCGCCCGCTGGCCCGCGGCGAATGCCGTCGTTCTGGTGGCGAAGCGCTCCGCCTGCAATGCAGAATGGCGCCGCACCTGTTGATCGCCAAGTACGCGAGGTCGTAGGGGAAGACGTCCCTCGTCGAACAGCGGAGGTCAGCAGTGAGCACCCGTGGCAGCGACCGTGGCCACACCATTGGTGTGGTCTACGTTCACTCGTCGCCGTCTGCGGTCTGCCCGCACGTCGAGTGGGCGATCTCTGGCGCACTCGGCATTCGGACAGAACTCCGCTGGACGGCACAACCGGCAGCACCAGGGCAACTCCGCGCGGAGTGCAACTGGTCGGGCGAGCCGGGCACCGGCGCACGCTTGGTCACGGCGCTGCGCGCGTGGCCGATGCTGCGCTTCGAAGTCACCGAAGACCCCAGTCCCGGGGTGGACGGACAGCGGTTCTGCCATGCGCCCGGACTGGGCCTGTGGCGGGCCTGCACCAGCGCCAACGGCGACATCATGGTGAGCGAGGACCAGCTGCGGACGCTCGCGGCCAACGCCAAGGGCCCGGAGGCCTTCGGCCACCGCGTGGACCAGCTGCTCGGCGCCGCCTGGGATGACGCCCTCGAACCGTTCCGCCGCGCCGGTGACGGTGCTCCGGTGACCTGGTTGCACCGGGTGGGCTGACTCGCGCGGGTCTTTCTACCGGAACCTGTGATCGCCTCGGTGGCGGTGTGAAAGGCTTGGGGCGTGCGTTCCTGGCTGAAATGGGGTATCCCGCTCGCGATCGTCGTGCTGCTGGGCGCGGCAGGCGGTGGTGCGCTGCTGTCGCAGTACGTCTACCGCGATACGCCCACCGACCAGCTCTCCAGCACTACGACGGAGCCGGGCGGCGGGATGACGTCGCCGCTGGGCATCGTCTACACCCCCGAAGCCGCGGCTCATCCCGACCGGCTGACCGTGCAGGCCCTGCTGGACAACCACTTCCGCTCCATCAACGACAAGAGCTACGACCTGTGGAAGTCCACAGTGGTCCGCTCGAAGTGGCTGGAGCTGCCGCACGACAAGTGGATGGCCAACTACGACACCACCCGCGACTTCCAGTGGACGGTGCACCGGATCGATCCGGGACCGGACGGCTCGTTGCTGGTGATGCTGACCTTCCGGAGCAACCAGACGCTGGAGGACGCGCCGGCGCAGGCCAAGTCGACGTGCGTGACCTGGAACGTGGTCTACCCGCTGGTGCTGGACGAAATGCGCCAGGGGCTGCGGCTGGACACCAGCAAGCTGCCGAACAGCGCGCTGTTCAAGCCCTGCGAGTGATGACCTCGCCCGCGATCACACCGCGGCCTCGACGCGGCGGTGCTCCTGCGGGCTGACGTCGAACTGCCGCTTGAAAGCGTTGCTGAGCGCGAAGGCGCTGCCGTAGCCGACCTGGCGTGCGACCGAGGCGATCGTCGCGTCGGACTCCCGCAGCAGGTCGGCCGCCATCGCGAGCCGCCAGCCGGTCAGGTACTTCATCGGCGGCTCGCCGACCAGATCGGTGAACCGGCGGGCCAACCCCGCCCGCGACACGCCGGACCGCGTGGCCAGTGATTCCACCGTCCACGGGAACGCCGGGTCGTGGTGCAGCAGTTGGAGGGCCCGGCCGACCACCGGGTCGCGGTGCGCCTGGTACCAGGCCGGCGCTAGTGCGTCGGGGCTGGCGAACCACGCCCGCAGGCTCGCGATGAGCAGCAGGTCGAGCAGCCGGTCCAGGACCGCTTCCTGGCCCGGTGAATCCTTGCCGATCTCCGCGGCCAGCAGCTCCACGAGCGGAGAATCCAGCGAGGCCTGCCGGACCACGACCAGGGCGGGCAGCGCGGCGAGCAGGCGGCCGCTGATCTCGCCCGTGACCTGGTAGGTGCCGATCAGCATGTTCATCGACGCGCCCAGGTCCGTGCCCCAGGTGCGCACGCCGACGTCGGTGAGGTCTCGCAGCGGTTCGCCGGACGGTGTGCTGCAGCCCTGCCCGGGGTGCACGACGACCTGCCACGGGGTGTTCGGGTCGTCGGCGACCGTGTAGGCGTCGGGGCCCCTGGCGATCGCGATGTCGCCGGGTTCGAGCCGCACCGGGTCACCGGCGTCCGGCACCGCCCAGGCCGATCCGCGCACCAGGGCCATCAGGGTCAGCGGCGCCCGGTCCTGGATTCGCAGCGACCACGGCGGGTCCAGGACCGCCCGGAGCAGGAAAGCCCCGCGGGCTCGCGGGCCGTCCAGCAGGTTCACGAGTGCGTCCACGAGTCGATCTTAGACGCTGGATTATGGAATCGAGCCAATGAACTATGGGAAGTCTCGGATTTTGCCGCTTGGCTAGGGCCATGACAAACAAGGCGCAGAAAACAGCACTCGTCCTCGGCGGCACCGGCCGGACCGGCCGCCGCGTGGCCGCGGGACTCGCGGCCAAGAGCATCCCGGTGCGCATCGGGTCGCGTTCGGCGACGCCGCGGTTCGACTGGGAGGACCGCAGCACCTGGGAGCCGGTGCTGCGCGACGTCGGATCGGCCTACGTGAGCTACCAGCCGGACCTGGCGATCCCGGAGGCCGCCGAGGCGGTCGGCTCGTTCGCCGAACTGGCGGTGCGCAACGGCGTCCGGCGCTTGGTGCTGCTGTCCGGCCGCGGGGAAATCGGCTCGCAGCGAGCCGAGCAAGCGGTGCAGGAATCCGGTGCGGAGTGGACGGTGGTGCGCGCGAGCTGGTTCCACCAGAACTTCAGCGAGGACTTCCTGGTGGAGTCCGTGCGGGCCGGCGAGGTCGTCCTGCCGGTCGACGGGGTGGCCGAACCGTTCGTCGACGCCGAGGACATCGCCGAGGTCGCGGTCGCGGCGCTGACCGAGGACGGCCACGCCGGTGAGGTTTACGAGGTGACCGGCCCGCGGCTGCTCACCTTCGCCGAAGCGATCGGCGAGATCGCCGCGGCGACCGGCCGGGACATCGAGTACCTGCCGGTGACGGTCGAGCAGTTCTCCGCGGGGATGGTCGAGCAGGGCGTCCCGGCCGAGGTCGTGGCGATGCTGGGCCACCTGTTCACCGAGGTGCTCGACGGTCGCAACGCCCACCTCGCCGACGGCGTGCGGCGGGCGCTGGGCCGCGAGCCCCGCGACTTCCGGGACTACGCGAAGCGGACCGCTCCCACCGGGGTGTGGTCATAGGTCCGCAGAGGACGAAAGGGGGCCACCTCCATCGCGGAGGTGGCCCCCTTTCGTTCACTCAGCAGGTCATAGCGGGATGTTGCCGTGCGAGCCTCGCCCGGCGGGGGCCGCGGCGAGCGCCTCGGCGATGCGGCGACGGGTCGTCTTGGGGTCGATGACCTCGTCGACCACACCGATCGACATCGCCCGGCCGACGCCGCCGGCCACGCGCTCGTGCTCCTCGATGAGCTTGTCCTGCAGGGCCTCGCGCTCCTCCTCGGGCGCGGCGGCGAGCGCCTTGCGGTGCAGGACGCCGACCGCGGCCTTGGCGCCCATCACCGCGACCTCGGCCTCCGGCCAGGC
>NZ_JBFAIN010000065.1:0-29045 GCF_040654735.1 Saccharopolyspora sp. NPDC050642
CCTGGATGGTGGTGCGGAGCCGGGTGTTGCCGATGACTGGCTTTCCGGCACCCTGACCGCTGATAGCACGAAATCTGAAGGCGCGGAGATGTATTTGCGGCGCGTGGCGATTGGCGTGGCGCTGAGTGGTTTGCGGGACGAGGACGCCATCAATGGGGCGCTGCAAGGTGAGGTGGTTGAGGACGCGCTCAGCGGGGGTTACACCACCCGCAAATTGGCACCTCGGTTCAAGAGATCTAGTAAATGGTGCCTTCTCGTTCTTGATCCTTTCAGGAAGCAGTTGGCACTCGATTTGAACGCTGCGGTGGGTTCTCTGCGGCAGATTTTGGACGATGTGGAGGCGGACGCTGGCCTGCGGAGCGAATATGAAGCCAAGATCCAGCGGTGGTTGAATATTGGCCGGGCGACTCTCGCGGGGGTCCGTGATCGGGCAGCGGAAGTCGCCGCTGCTGTTCCGAAGTTGCGGCAGCGGGTCGAAGATGACGCGAGCGTGAAATTGCGGGAGCTTCTCGCGGGCGGCGAAGTCGGGTTAGCAGTGTTGGAGGGTGAACTCGGTCGAGATCGTGTGGACGGCGCGTTGCGTGACGTAGACCGGTACGTCGAGCAATGGCAGCAGCCATTGCAGCAGCCATTGCGGGAGGCGCTCGCGCATCGGCTGCTGACGAAGGGAATTAGTGAAGAGGCTGAGAGGAAAGCGGACACTGAGGCGTTTGTGGGGCGACTGCTTCGTCTGAGTCTCCTGGTGCCGGCTGGCGGGCTGCGACGGTCGGCTGATGTGAATACAACGACGGGGAATACAACGACGGGCCGTGGCTCGGCAGCGTCGGGAAGACCGCTGGTGCGAGAGCAGTCGTTGGCACCGGATTTGCAGGGGGAGATCGACCGGTTGAGCCAGCAGGTGGGCTGGTCCCGCGAGGAGGAGGACGCGGCGCGGTTGATTGTGCAGGGCACGCATGGCATCGCGTTGGCTCGTGGTGATGCTGCCTTGTCGTTGGACGATGTGGTGGCGCTGGTGGCGGCTAGGTACCGAGAGCTTGGCCGGGATCGCTGGGACGAGGTTGTGGAGTTTTCCCGGGCGCTGGCGGACGGGCTGGGTACGCAGGGCAGTGGGCTGGGCATCGGGGCCGGAGCGGGACCGGAGGAGTCGGGCGGGCCGGGACGAGGCCCGATCGAGGAGGCGCGCCTTGAGGCGTTGGAGGCGTCGGTGGCGCGGCTTGTTGCTCGGAGGACGCAGAAGTTGCAGGCGGAGTTGGAGCAGCTTCAGGCTCGGCAGGCGGAGTTGGAGGCGTTGACGGTGGGGCAATCGCACTCGATTCTGTCGATGGATCGGGCTGCGTTGCTGGGCCTTCCGGGTTTGCGGCGTGAGTGGGAGGGGCTGCCGGAGCGTATCGAGGCCGTGAAGGCGAAGTTGGCCGCGATTGGGCGTGCACAGGCCGGCGAAGGCGAAGGTGTTTCTGGGGAGGGGCAAGCTGCGGCATTGTCTGCGGGGATGATGGCGTCGTCCGTTTTGGACGATCACACAGTTAGACGGTCAGGGCAGTCTGCGGCGGCAGCCAAGCTGAGTGCGTTGATCAGTAACGCGAACGCTGGGCTGGAGAGGATGCGCCGGCAGGGGCTGCCAGGGGAGACGCTGTCAATAAACGGTGTGATGGCTGATGTGCAGGCGCGTATGGGGCCTCTCATGGGCGATGAGGGTATCCGGAATGTGGTGGCGTATCACATGCTGAGTCATCTGGGGGATGTGGCGGGCACGAAGAATTTCCTTCGAGATTTCTATGGGTTGGTCTGGCGCGAGCGACACGGGCGGGCCGAGGCGCAGTTGAAGGAGTGGCGCGGGGTCGCTGGTCCTGATCCTGACCGGTTGAAGGCTGGTGCGGACGGGATTTTGGGGCCGCTGAAGGTGTCGGAGCGATTCCGGGATGTGCTGGCGCACTGGTTGGGTGAGCATCCGGGTGACTGGCGCGGTGCTCAGGCGGTGCGAGTGGAACTGGCCGATTACCTGAGCGGTGACCCTGACATCGGCGTGGCGGCGAGTGGGTTGACTCGCGGCGTATTCGAGAAGGCGAAAGCGAACGAGGAGTTTTATTCTCAGAGCTCGCTAAAACAGGAGGTCGCGGATGCCGGTCAGGCGCTGCGGCAGTTGGCCGTCGACCGCGTGGACCGTTTGTATGCTTCGGCGAAGAAGGTCTTGGGGCCCCTTTACGAGTCGAAGCCCTTCCGGGATGTGATGGCACACGCGTTGATGACGCGGGATGATCAGCAGCTGCAACAGTTGATGGAGAATCCGCGGGCTGATCAGCAGGTGCAGGAGTTGCGGTGGAAACTGGTCCGTTATCTGGCTGGTGACCTGAGCGGCGGTGCGGACTCGAAGGCTGCCGACGACTTGCTTTCCGCCACGGTGGACCCGGAGCTTGCAGACAATGTTTCTGCTGGGAATGAGATTAATTTGCTGCGCGTGGCGGTTGGCGAGGCGCTTAGTGGTTTGAGGGGCAAAGAAGCTGTCGAAACCATGTTGCGAAACGAGGCGATCGAGGAAGCGCTTCATGGAGATTACGCCTCGGGGCAATTGGGGGCTATGTTCAATAGAAGGATTACATGGGACACGGAAATTCGTAGTGCTGCCAAGAAGAAGCTGTTCTCCGATTTGAAAGCTAAGGGGGAGTCCCTGCGGCAGATTTTGGTGGACGTGGAGGCAAGCACTGAACTGCGGAACGAATATGACGTCCATATCGCCCGGTGGATGAATATCAACAATCGGACGTATCTCAAAACGGTCCGCAGTCGGGTAGCGGAAGCTGAAGATGATTTTCAGCGGTTGCGGGGACGGCTCCGAAATGACGCGATACGGAAACAGAAGGAGATTTTCGAGGCGGCAGACAGCGGGTTACAGCGGTGGGAAGTTCGGCACGGTCGAGATCCTGTGGTCCGCGCGTTGGGTGAAGCAGCCCGGTACGTCGGGGGAATGCAGGATGACCAATTGCGGAAAGCGGTCGCGCATCGGCTGCTGACG
This sequence comes from Saccharopolyspora sp. NPDC050642, assembly GCF_040654735.1. Lineage (NCBI taxonomy): Bacteria > Bacillati > Actinomycetota > Actinomycetes > Pseudonocardiales > Pseudonocardiaceae > Saccharopolyspora > Saccharopolyspora sp. NPDC050642. The sequence goes on from NZ_JBFAIN010000065.1 coordinate 3,011, forward strand.
AATGGAATTGATGAAGAGGCTGAGAGGAAAGCGGACGCTGAGGCGTTTTTGGGGCGACTGGATCGTCTGCGTCTCCTGGCGATGGCTGCGGGTGCGGGGCCGGCCCCGGGTGGGGACATGCTGCTGCAGTCCGCTGGCGGTGCGGGCTCGGAGACCGTGGATACGCGGCCGGAGTCGCCGGCCGACTCCGAATCCGGGCCGGAGCCGGCTGGCGGGCTGCCACGGTCGGCTGATGTGGATACAACGACGGGCCGGTCCGACAACCCCGATTCCCCGGAGCGGAATGACGTTCCGGGGTCGGAGACCACTGAGGCCGCGGTGGATGATCCGGCGATCGATGACACCGAGAGCGTAATGGCAGAGTTCCGGGAGGGGCAAGCTGCGGCATTGTCTGCTGTCGGGAGTTTGCCGGGGGGTGCCTCGGCGGAGGTTGTTAGGCCGGATGTGGTTGTTGAGTTGGCGCGGTTGCTTGGGCGTATGGAGGAGCATTTGGCGGCGTTGCCGGAGGATTTCCGTCCGGATGTGCGTGCCCAGGTCGCTGCTCTGCGGGAGGTGGCAGAGTGGGAACGCTGGACCCCGGAGGAGCTGCATAGCCTCGACTCGAAGCTGGAGGAGGTGCGGCAGGCCGAGGAGTATTTGCGGAATGTTCGGTCGTCAGAGGAGATTCCGGCGGGGACTATGGCGTCGTCCGTTTTGGACGATCACACAGTTGGACGGTCAGGGGAGTCTGCGGCGGCAGCCAAGCTGAGTGCGTTGATCAGTAACGCGAACGCTGGGCTGGAGAGGATGCGCCGGCAGGGGCTGCCAGGGGAGACGCTGCAAATAGACGGCGTGATGGCTGACGTGCAGGCGCGTATGGGGCCTCTTGTAGGCGATGAGGGTATCCGGAATGTGGTGGCGTACCACGTGCTGAGTCATCGGGGGGATGTGGAGGGCACGAAGAAGTTCCTTCGAGAATTCTATGGGTTGGTCTGGCGCGAGCGACACGAGCGGGCCGAGGCGCAGTTGAAGGAGTGGCGCGAGGCCGCTGGTCCTGATGCTGTGGACCGGTTGAAGGCTGGTGCGGACGGGATTTTGGGGCCGCTGAAGGTGTCGGAGCGGTTCCGGGATGTGCTGGCGCACTGGTTGGGTGAGCATCCGGGTGACTGGCGCGGTGCTCAGGCGGTGCGAGTGGAACTGGCCGATTACCTGGCCGGTGACCCTGACATCGGCGTGGTTGTGAGTGATTTGACTCGCGACGTATTCGAGAAGGCGAAAGCGGACGAGGAGGTAAGTTCTCAAATTAGCTCGATAAAACAGGAATTCGCGGATGCCGGTCGAGCGTTGCGGCAGAAGGCCGTCGAACAAGGTCAAGCTGCCGTGGCCCGTTGGCGCGCTGCCGTGGAGAAGGTCCTGGGGCCCCTTTACGAGTCGGAGCCCTTCCGGGATGTGATGGCACACGCGTTGATGACGCGGGATGATCAGCAGCTGCAACAGTTGATGGAGAACCCGCAGGCTGATCAGCAGGTGCAGGAGTTGCGGTGGAAACTGGTCCGTTACCTGGCTGGTGACCTGAGCGGCGGTGCGGACTCGAAGGCTGCCGACGACTTGCTTTCCGCCGCGGTGGACCTGGAGCTTGGAGCGGACGCGACTCGGTCTAAAGGGATGAAGATGTATCGGCGGCGCGCGGCGGTTGGCAGGGAGCTTAGTGGTTTGCCGGATGATGCTGCTGTCGACCGGGTGCTGCGAAGCGAGGTACATGAGGACGGGCTCCGCGGGGGTTACAACACCCAGGACGATTTGGCAACTCGGTTCAATAGAGCGCCGAGATGGGCTCAACCATCTATTGCTGAGGTCAGGCGTCGGCTGACATCCGATTTGCAAGGTGCGGTGGATTCTCTGCGGAGGATTGTGGAGGAGGCGGAGGAAAACACTGGTCTGTGGAACGAATATGAAGCCAAGATCGCGGATTGGTTGCCTATTTATCCGCAGACTGATCTTAAAGAGGTCCGCATCCGGGCAGGGAAAGCTGCCACTGCTGTTCAGGAGTTGCGGGATCGGCTCCGAAATGACGCGATACGGAAACAGAAGGAGATTTTCGAGGCGGCAGACAGTGGGTTACAGCGGTGGGAAGTTCGGCACGGTCGAGATCCTGTGGTCCGCGCGTTGGATGAAGCAGACCGGTACGTCGGGGGAATGCAGGATGACCAATTGCGGAAAGCGGTCGCGTATCGGCTGCTGACGAATGGGAATGATGGAGAGGATGCCCGGGCGTTTCTGAAGCGACTGGATCGTCTGCGTCTCCTGGCGATCGCTGTGAGTGCGGGCGCGGGGCCGGCGCCGGAGCCGGGTGGGCACATGCGGTCCGCCGACGATCCGGGGCCGGAGTCCGTTGAGGACACGCGGTCGGAGTCCGCTGAGGCTGTGGTGGGTGATGCGGCGATCGATGACGCCGAGAGCGACTTCGATGAGGAGGAGTTCGAAAATACGGTACGGCCAGCGTTGCGGAAGCGGCTGAAGGCTTTGCGTGGAGACGGGAAGCCGTCCGAGGGCACGATGCCCGCTGCGGAGTCTGCTGTGGACGGTGATGTTGTCTCGGCGGAAACCACAACGCCGCGTGAGGCGCAGGGGCGAATGGGGAAACCGGCCTCGCACGAGGCCATCTTGGAAGCGGCGAGCAAGGTCGAGTATCCGCCGGAGGTGGCGCATCGCGAATCGAGTTCGTCGAGAGGGCCCGCCGCGACCTCAGCCGCCCACGCGGACAACGGGAACTACCGGGCATCCGAGCACACGGACGACTCGATCGACCGGTTCTGGTCGGAGACTCCGTGGCGCGCCGAGGTGGACCGGGCCACGGCCGCGTTGCAGATGACGATTCGGGGCTTGCGGAGCTCCGCTGCGCAGACGCTGCGGCTCGGAGACCCGGACATCACCGAGCGGGAATCGGCGCTCACCGGGCCGGCGCGGCAGCGTGCCGAGGAGTTGCGCGCCGAACTGGTGGACCGGGTGGCACACCGGATTTCCCAGTCCGACCCCGGTGCGCGGCTGGGCTGGCCGGTCCACGACGACGCCACGAATCTGGCCAACGACCTTCGCAACTCCTATCAGGAACTGCTCGCCCACAACGCGTTCGACACCGAAGGGGACGGAAACCTCGGCCGGTTCCGGGAAGATTCCGCGGCGGCGCTCGCCGAGGCGCGCGACGGCCTGGACCGCGTCGCCGCCGACCTGGAGCAGCGCTGGCGCGACCGGGGCCGCGACCAACTCGGCATCTCGCCGGAGCCCGAGCACTCCCCGGCGGAGCGAGCGGTGCTGGACGACCTGGCGCTCGCGGTCGGGCGTCCCTATCACCAGCTGGACGCGCTGACCGCCGCGGCCTGGGCCGACGGGCGTCCGGAATCCGACGGCGCCGCATTGCAGAACTTCGCCGATGATCTCGCTGCCCGAGCGAGGGACGACTTCGGCTCGATCCGCGACCGGTTCGGCTCGCCGCCGGAGCAAGCCGCGGAAACCGTTTCGGAGCCGGGCGAACACCAGCAGGACGCCCCGGCGGAAGAGTCGCGCGAAGGCCGGCCTGACTCCGAAAGCGCGGAGACCAACGCCGAAGACCCCCACTACGATTCCGACAGCGACGCGGTCCCCGACGAGGGCTTCCGGTCGGATATGACGCCGGCGAAGGCGCGCGCGAGCCTGCAGCAGCTGGCTGGCAACGAGCGACCGAACTGGCACCGCATGCCCCCGTCCCTGCAGCAGCGGTTCCGCACACAGGCCGAATTGCTCCTGGGGCCGCTGGTGGAGACCGACCAGGGGCAGCCCGCGGCGCGTGAGCGGGCTGAGGCGTACGCCCAGTTGCGCGACGTGATCGCGCGCGAGCAGGCCAGCGGGGTCTTTTGGAACCAGACCGCCTCGCTGCGCAAGAACCTTCAGGCGTGGTTCAACCACGACGGGGTGGAGCGAGTCTCCATTGACCTTTCATTCGCGGAGGCCAACGAGCGTCGGGAGGCAGCCCAGGCGGGCGATGGACTTAACCGCGCGCGCACCGAATTCGAGCACCGGTGGAGCGCGGAACTCGGCCAGGGCGACCGGCAGCTGCAGGAACTCACCGACCCGGGCGAGCAGCGCGACCCGCTGGCCGGCCGGGATCTTTCGCCGCGCGATCAGCAGCGGCTGCGACAGCAGGTGGAAGCGGCACTGGCGTCGCGGTCCGACGAAGTCGAGACGCAGGCGCGGGAACACGCCGAGATGCTGGGCAGCCTGGTGTCCGCGCTGGCATCCGAGATGGACGCGGCCCGGCAGGTGGCCGAGGAACCCGAACTCGCTGGACGGCTCTCCGAGGAATTGCTGAGGGACGCGGAGGTCGAGCCGGGCGTGGCCGCGGCGCGGCTCGATGCGATCGGGGACCGGTTCGGTTCGGGTGTGGTCGAGGATTTGCGTGTGCGTGCCGAGGGGTTGCTGACCGATTCGGCGGATGGGTGGTCGACGGCGAACATTCCGGGGCCCGCGTTGCGGGTGCTGGTGGACGAGGTGGCCTCGACGCTGCTCCCGCAGGACGTCGAGTCGTCGGCAGTGCGGGAGTGGCGGGCGACCGAACTCGCCCGGAACACGGAGCACGCGAGGTCGCTGCTCGGCGAGCGGCCCGACCCGCTGCCGGATCGGGGCCCCACCCCGCGGGAACAGCACGAGCTGTGGCAGCGGATGGAAGCGGCGGTCGCGTCGCAGTTCGACGGCGTCGAGGCGCAGGCGCGGGAGCAGGCCGAGGTGCTGGGCGGCTCTTTGGCGGCATTGTCGACCGCGATGGACGTTCCTGCGCAGGTGGCCGAGGAACCCGAGCTGGTCGGGGAGTTGCTGGAGTCCACCGGAATCAAGCCGGGCGTGGCCGCGGCGCGGCTCGATGCGATCGGGGACCGGTTCGGTTCGGGTGTTGTCGAGGATTTGCGTGTGCGTGCCGAGGGGTTGCTGACCGATTCGGCGGATGGGTGGTCGACGGCGGACATTCCTGGGCCCGCGTTGCGGGTGCTGGTGGACGAGGTGGCCTCGACGCTGCTCCCGCAGGACGTCGAATCCACGGCCGAGCGGATGTCGCAGGAGTTCGGTGCGCTGAACCGGGCGGACGGCGAACTCGCCGGACTCCAGCGGCGTTTCCAGGAGCGTCGCGGCGATGTGATCGAGGGAGCCAAGAGGACGCTGGTGCAGATCGCCCGGGACGGCCGCGCCGCCGCGCTGGCGGCGTTGCGGCAGAGGGCGACCATCCTGGCGGGCGAGCCGCCGGAGGTGGTGCCAGGAGTCGGACCGGACGCTGCGACGCAGCAAGCGCTGCATCGGGACCTGGTCACGGTGCTGGCCGCGCAACTGGACCACTCACGCATCGACATCGAGAAAGACTTCGGCATTCTCGACCTGCGAGAGCGGGAAACGATGCTGAACCGGGAACTGGCGAGTTTGCGGCAGCGCTCCCGCGGTGCGGAACGGGCCCAGGCGGAGCAACACGTGACCGAGCAACTGCACAGGGTGCGAAACGACCTGCTGCGGAGGTCACGCGACAGCGTCGAAGAGCATGCGTGGCGCGCCACCACCGGTTTCCGGCAGGAGGCCGAGGCAATTCGGACCTGGACGCGTAATGGCCCGGTCCCCGCGGCCCACGGCGAGGGCTGGGGCGCGGACTGGCAAGACGGACCGAGCCGGCGTTGGGACAGCATCGGGTACAACGCCGCTTCGGACCACCTCCAGGAGCGGGTGAAGCAGTTCCGGCGTTCCTGGGCGACCGACGTCGAAGCCGGGCAGCGCGCCCTGGACAACCGCAGCGAAGAAGACCGCGCGAGCATCCTGGCCGAGGCCAAACGGCGCCTCGGGCCGCTCGCGCCGCAGGATGTGGAGCTCACGGAAGGCCGGGTCGACGGCGCCACGACGTGGTCGGTGGGCATCACCGGGGAACAGTTAGACGGACTTCGCGACGAGATGGCGCTCGCCCTCGCACCGTTGGCCGCCGAGCTGCACGACCTGCCAGAGACGGCCGAGCCCGCAGAACGGGAACGTATTGAATCGGGACTGCGCGGGATGCGGACGGCCCTGCTGCAGGGCCGCAACGCCGCGGAACTCGGCTTCGAAGGTCTGCTGCAGCACCAGCGGGTGGACTGGCTGGATCAGCGGTTCCAGCAGTGGCAGGAACCGGGGCACGGTCGCCTCCCGGACTACGAGCAGACCGCGGAACCGCCCCAGTACACCGAATCGGGACCGCCGCACTACGAAACCGATTCCCCGGACGCGGCCGCGTTGCAGCAGCTGTCCGACCGGTGGCGGGCAGCGTTCGACCAGGCCCGGCAGTCTCTGGACGAGCACGGGGACGCCGCACGGGATTGGCGGCAGCAGGCCCGGGAGATGCTGGGAGTCGAGCAGCGGGGCGTGCTGTCCCCGGACACAGCCCAGCAGTGGTCGGCATTGCACGACGGGATGGTCGACGCGGTTGCCGACGCAGGCCTGCGGCGCGGTCCGGAGGCGGCCGATGCGGTGCTGGCCAGGATGTGGACCGACGCCGTCGCGCACGGCGCCGATCGGTTCATGGAAGGCGGGCCGACAGCTCGGACCGTCGCCTGGCATGCGCGGGAATTGCGCACGTTGCCGGCGCAAGAGGCGCAGCACTGGCGGCACCGGGCGTTGGGCCGCGTGCTCCCGCCGCTCGACGCGAGCCGCGGGGAACTGCGGCAGTCGCAGCCGGCCCACAACGTGATGCTGGACGGGTTGGCGAACATCGCCCGCGAGAACCGCAACGTGATGACGCCCGTGATGGAGCGGTTCGCCGCCAGGTCGATCGTCGACCCCGACGAGCTCATGCGGCAGGCACCGCCGGAGGACTACGGTGCCACAAGGGATTCCGCGCAGCGAGCACTGGACACGTTGTTCGGCAACGCCATCCGCGATGCTCATGGGGACGAGGACGCGAACACCACCTCGTTGGCGGAGGCTGACTCGGCCACGCGGGCCGAGGCGTTTGATCACGCGGACCGCATTTTGGGCCCGACGCTTCGGGAGTATCAGCCGGCTCGGGAGCTGATGGCGCATAAGATCCTGAATTCCCGGAATGATCGAGCAGCTTGGGTGCAACTGCGTGCACAGCTGCAGCGCCAAATGAGCCGGCTGACGCGCATCCGTGCGGGTGCTGGGCCGGCCCCGGGTGTGGTTCCGGGACCGGAGGATCACGCAGGGGGCGGTGGTGCATCGGGATCTGTGCCTCGCTCTGCCCAGGTGCCCTTCGGTGAGCTGATGCCGCTGACGCGGCCGGCGGATCCGACGCGGGCGACCTGGTTCGACGCGTGGATGGGCGAGCATTCCGAAACCCCTCGGGACGAGACCTGGTACATGCGGGGTGACACACGTGTGTCGGTGGATGGGCTGGCGGGTGGTGGGCGTGTGGTCCTGAGCCCGGCGGATCTGGCGGGGCTGTCTGGGGCGGGGCGCGCGGCGGTTACCGCTTTTGTGACGGCGACAGGACAGGCCGCGCAACCACTGCTCGCCGATGTCGACGGTCGCGATGTCGAGGCGTTCTTGCGAGTGTTGGACTGGCAGGGCGTGTTGAGGCGTGCGCTGGTGGTGCGGAAGCGGAGCCGGGGAGAAGACACGCCATCGGAATCTGGCGAGGAGACGATGGATGCCTGGTACGTGTGGGGGGAGCATGCGGAGGGGGAGGAACCGAGTGCTGGTGGGCGGCTGGAGGGCTTGCGGCGTGCGTTTTTCCCGTCGGATGACCTTTCGGAGTCGGACGAGTTCTACGTGCATGTGGTGGATCCGGTGGGTGGTGGGGTGGCCTACGGGGTGGCCGATCAGGGGTTGTGGCGTCGGGGTCGTGATGTGGAGTGGGGTGAGTTGTTCGCGGTCCTGGATGGTTATGGGCCCGCGGAGTTGATGGGGCTGGTCAATCCGGAGGTGCGCCGGAACCAGCATCTGGCTCAGGCGTTGGGGGTGGATGAGACTACGGCGCAGGTGTGGCGGATGTGGTCCCACCTGCCCGAGGACTGGCATGCCGGGGCGTTGCGCCGGGCGATTCGCGGGTCCGTGGTTGGCAAGTTCGGCGGGCGGGAGGCGGTCAAGAGCCTGGTCGAAGACCTGGTGCCGGACTGGGCGCAGTCCCCGCAGCAGTTGCGCGCTCTGGGTGAGCTGATGGTGTACAGCAGCGGCGGTCGTCCTGCGCGTCGGGTCGACGATGGCCGTGACACGACCAGCGCGGCTACTTTCGAGGACGATCTCCGGCGGGTCGTGGCCTGGCTTGGTGGCATGGATCAGGTCGCGGAGCTGGCGGAGAAGGTTGCAAATCTGAGCGACGTCTACCGGGAGTCCATCGGTCTTCCGGCAGAGGCGCGAGGGCTCGGTCAGTTGTGGCATCACATCGCCTCTGTCGACGACCCGTGGTTTTCCTTCAGTGGTCAGAACTTTGATGACGCGCCCACGCCGCCCGGTGCCCGACCGGATCGGGAAATGGCGCGACGCGTGGCTGTGTTCTGGGCGATCGCCAAGAGCGAGTCCGGTATCCGGTGGCGGACGCGACGCACCTATGCCCTGGCACCGCAGCCTGCCAACCCGCGACACAGCCAGCCCGAAAAGGGGGAGCTGGACGTGCTGCGCAAGCTGGCCCAAGCCCTCGAAGGTCATGAGCGTGACTACGTCATTCAATTCTTCGGGTATGAATGGGAGGTCGCCATAGCGTTCGGCGTTAATCTGGAAGTCGTGCGCGAGTGGCGTCGCGGCCGTCCCGGTGATCGTGCGATGCTGCGCGGGATTGTGTTCGACAGGATTGTCGCGGCGTTCGGCGGGCCCGAGCGGACGGTCGCGGTGGCTGACCGATTGCGGGAGTTGGGCACCCGGATGGGCCTGAAGATGGCGGCCTCGCCAGGGCGGCCGCAGAACGCATCTGAGGCCGCGAAGGCAGTTTTCAGTTTGCCGATCACGCTGGATTGGGTGGCGTGGACTCTGGGCGACGTGGTGACCCACGTCGCCGAAGCCTCGGTTGAGGAATTGGTGCGCTACCTCGGCCCGGGCCGAGCAATCGAGGTGATCGACGCCGTCGGGGTGTCTGTAGACGAGTCGTATGTATTGCAGTGGCTGGCGGGCGTCGTCGAAGACTACGCGTCGTCTTCGACTACGCGTCGTCTTCGATACGCCGTCCTAGACAACGCGTCGAAGATGGCGAAGCTGCGCCTGGCTGTTCTGCGGGCTATCGCGGACGGGCTTCTCCAGCCAGCGCCGTCCAGGCTGGGGTGGAGCGAGAAGGGGATACGGGAGGCGGCGCGCCGTCTCGCGTGGGCCCATGCCACGGAGGGGCGCAAGTTCCCGTCCGACGCATTGGAACACGCATTGGGACAGTGGAATGCGGTGAACGACCCCCAACCGCGTCTGGGGCCCGAATCGCGAGAGGTCATCGATGGACTCGGGAAGTCGCTGAAGGCTTCGGTCAACTACATCGTTTTTCAGGTACTGCTCGGCAATGAGGTTGCGAAGGCCATGGTGGAGGGCTCGGGCATCGTGATTCCCGGCCCGGGTTCTGATGCGGCCACGCGGTTGCTGGAGCAGATCGCCGGCAAGCTCCACGCGGCGGGCGTGGTGCTGGCCAGCGGTGATTTGCGGCGGGTTGTGGGTAGTGCTGCGAGTGAGCGGTTCCAGGAGTACAACCAGGATGTTCTGAATCCTCGGCTGATTGGTGATCGCGATGCCATGCGTGAGTTCATGCAGAAGACGACGAGGCCCGCAAATGGTTATTTCGTGCTGAGGGTGCCGCCGAAAGGCTCGCAGAATCCCCCGCGGGCGCAATATGTGCGAAGCTATCAAGTCCTTGAATCTCGTAACTTTTTTGAAGGTGGGCAGGCGCACTACTACCTGCACGCGATTGAGGACGGTGGTCAACGGATCGATCCCGATTCGAAGCTGTCGCGGGAGGTGAGGGCTGTCGCGGCCGCAGACCTTGATTGGTGGGCTCAGCTGGGCGGTCTACGCGCCTCGGTTGCCGACGGTGTGGGCTTGATAGGGACCAGCGACAGAGACGATTCTGGAGCGTCCGTTTTGCCGCGGGACGTCCCGGAGCGGACAGTGACAGACATCGTGAAGCTTCTGGGAGGGGAGGCGCAGGTCGAGTGGCTGGATAGCCAGTTACCGCGGATTGAGGAGTTGCTTGAGGAGTTGCTTGAATTGCCGGCGTCTGTACGGCTGGAGCGACTCGGCGACCTCGTGACGATTATCAACGGCCTCACGAGCAGCCAACTGCGCAATCTCACGGGTCGCCGCAACCCCACCCGGGCTTACTTTGGCGGCGATGGGCGCTTGAGGCGTGCCGCGTTGGAAGCTGTTCCTAACCTGCTCAAAAAGAAGGACATCAAATGGTTGGGCAGTGTCGCCAAGTTGTACCCAGGGACGGTGAAGGAGAATCCGCGGCTAGCCGAGGATTGGAAGGATGTGAACGACAAGCTGGCTCGGGAGTGGACCGGTTCACGAGCGGCCATCGGCCGTGTGTACGGCGAGGCTGGACTTCGCCTGGTGGATCAGATCCTGCTGGGCCATCACCGTAGAGGCGGTGACGTTCACGAGCAGTTGGTGTGGCTCGCGGAGCGACTGGGCCTGGATGATTTGCGCGACAAACGGGGCCTGCTGGGCGGAGCGCCGACAACGTCCGCCCCGCTGGATCAGGAGGCTGCCGCGCGGAAGGAGGAATCGGAAGGTTCGGACACCGACGACAACGACGGTGACGACGGTGATGCTGTCTCCACTAGCGATAGCGGTTCTGTCCGGGGTGATGGTTCCCGGTCGTTGGATGGTGACGATGGCGAGGTACGGGCTGGTCAGGTCGACGGCCCGAGGGTTTCTGGGCGGGATGCCGGGCCGGGCCGTGGCGAGCGTAATGAAAGCTCGAGTCGGGAAAGTCGGTCCGAGGATCAAGTATCCGAGTCCAGTGTGGACAGTGGGACGAACCCTGATCCGCTGGTGCAGAGCTTGCAGGTTGCGCGGACTGAGTTGGCGGAGGCTGACTCGGACAGGCGGGCCGAGGCGTTTGCTAACGCGGACAGCATTTTGGGCCAGACGCTTCGGGAGTACCCGTCGGCTCGGGAGCTGATGGCGCACCATTTCCTGAGGTTCCGGAATGGAGAGGCTGCGGAGCAACGGCTTGAACAGCTGCAGCGCCAAATGAGCCAGCTGACGCGCATCCGTGCGGGCGCGGGTCCGGGGCAAGGTGTGGTTCCGGGACCGGAGGATCACACAGCGGGCGGTGGTGCGTCGGGCGGTGGCGTGTCGGGATCTTCGTCGGATGCTGTGCCGCGCTCTGCGGGGGGAGCACAGCAGGCCCGGAGGATCGGGCGGACGGCCAGGCCAGGACCAAGCCGGACCGAGAAGCCTGGGGAAAAGAGGGCAAGGGAGCGCGATAGGGCGGTGCGGCGTGAGCGGATGGGGCAGTTGCGGACGTCGCTGGAGGAGCTGAAGGCTAGCCAGGCTGAGTTGGCGGGGGTGTCGGCGTCGGTTTTGCAGGCGGATCCGGATGAGTTGTCGGCCTCGGATGCGGCTAAGCGGACGGAGTGGGAGTCGGTTCTGCAGGCGGACTTCGCGGAATTGTCGCAGTCCGATAAAAACAGGCGTACGGAGTGGGAGGAGCTGCAGGAGCGTATCGCGCTGGCGCAGGAGGAGTTCGACGGGCTTGCGGCGAAGGATAAGGAGTTGCGCGAGCAGAACGCGGCGGGCATGCGTACGTATAGGGAGAGGCGGCGGTGGGCTGCGGCGGAGCGGCGTGAGCGGATGGGGCAGTTGCGGACGTCGCTGGAGGAGCTGAAGGCTAGCCAGGCTGAGTTGGCGGGGGTGCCGGCGTCGGTCTTGCAGGCGGACTTCGCGGAATTGTCGCAGTCCGATAAAAACAGGCGTACGGAGTGGGAGGAGCTGCAGGAGCGTATCGCGCTGGCGCAAGAGGAGTTCGACGGGCTTGCGGCGAAGGATAAGGAGTTGCGCGAGCAGAACGCGGCGGGCATGCGTACGTATAGGGAGAGGCGGGCTGCGCGGCAGGGGGCTGCGAAATGGTCTGCTGGCGGTGGGGCTTCGTCTGCTGGTGAGTCCGCTGATGCGGCGGCTGAGCTGGGTGCGTTGATCAGTAAGGCGGAGGATGGGTTGCAGAGGATGCGGGATGAGAAGCGGTCTGTTTCTGTAGGCGGGGTGGTGGTAGGCGTAGACGGTCTGATTGCTGATATGCGGGCGCGTGGGGTGGGGGAAGTTTTTGGGGGCGATGACCGTCTCCTGAATGTGGTGGCTCATTACAAGTTGAGTCATCCGGAAGATGTCCAGGGCGCCCGGGAGTTGCGGGAACGGCTTCGTGGGTTGACGGCAGTGGCGCAGTTGGATGAGTGGGCGGGGATCGCTGGTCGTGAGGCTGTGGGCCGGTTGTTGGCTGATGCGGACGGGATTTTGGGGCCGTTGACGGTGTCGGAGCGGTTCCGGACTGTGCTGGCGCACTGGTTGGGCGAGCATCTGGATGACTGGCACGGTGCCCAGGCGGTGCGCGCGGAAATGGCCGCTTACCTGGCCGGGGACCCTGGCATTGGCATGGCGGCGAGTGGTTTGGATCGCGACGCGTTCGAGAAGATGAGAGCGGAAGAGGCGCGTTGGCAGGAGGCTCATGCTGGGAACCAGGCGGATGCTGGGGCCGTTACCGTCGCCATGCGTGAGGACGTCACCGTCGCGATGCGTGGGGACGTTGTTGATCCGGGACTGAGCCTTATTTATCGGGTCAGTTCGGCAAAGCGGACGTTCGCGGATGCTGGCAGGGCGTTGCGGCAGTTGGCTACCCAGGAAGAAGATGGTCAACGTGTGGTGGATGGTTTGGACGCCACCGCGGCCGAGGTCTTGGGGCCCCTTAAGGCGTCGCGGCCGTTCCGGGATGTGATGGCACACGAGTTGATGACGAACTCGCGGGATAGTCAGCAGGTGCTGGATTTGCGGTGGAAACTGGTCCGTTACCTGGCTGGTGACCCGGATGGCGGTGCGAAGCCGAGTGCTGCCGACGGCTGGATTTCCGCCACGCTGACCGCGACTGAAAACAAGCATATTTCTCATCGGCGCGTGGCGATTGGCAAGGCGCTGAGTGGCCTGCGGGACAAGGATACCGTCAAACGGGACAAGGATACCGTCAAACGGGACGAGGATACCGTCATAGAGGTGCTGCGAGTTGAGGCACTTGAGGAAGCGCGCCGCAAGGGTTACAAAACGCGCGATTTTGCAGATCTGTTCAAGAGGCACCAGGGCTGGGCTAAGGAAATTCTTGAAAATGTCAGGGAGCAGCTGACACCCGATTTGCGCGCTAAGGTGGAATCTCTGCGGCAGATTTTGGCGGATGTGGAAGCAAACGCTGACCTGCGGAAAAAGTATGAAGCCAAGATCCAGAAATGGTCGAATATTGATCGGAAGTCTGTCGCAGTAATCCGTGATCAGATAGGGGAAGTCGCTGCTGCTGTTCCGGAGTTGCAGGAGGAGGTCCGAAATGATGCGATAGGGAATTTGCGCGCTGCGGTGGGTTCTCTGCGGCAGATTTTGGCGGATGTGGAAGCAAATGCTGACCTGCGGAAGCAGTATGAAGCCCATATTGAGCAGTGGTTGAATATTGATGGGAAGTCTGTCGCAGTAATCCGTGATCGGATAGGGGAAGTTGCCGCTGCTGTTCAGGGGTTGCGGGAGTGGGTCCGAAATGACGCGAGAGGGAAATTGCGAGAGATTCTTGCGGAGGAGAACAACGGGTTAGCACGATTGAAGGTTGAACTCGGTCAGCAACTTGTGGTCCGCGCGCAGGACTACGTAGACCAGCACTTCAAGCTCGAGCCAATGGAGGAGCCATGGCGAGATGCGCTCGCGCATCGGCTGCTGACGGATGGAGTCGGAGCGGATGAGAAGATAGCGAATGCTCGGGCGTTTTTGGAGCGACTGCGTCGTTTGAAGGTCATGGTGATGGCCGTGCGGGCGGGTGCGGGTCCGGCCCCGGGTGGGGACATGCTGCCGCAGTCCGCTGGCGGTGCGGGCTCGGAGACCGTGGACGCTACGCGGTCGGAGTCCACCGAGGATGTGGTGGGTGCCATCGAGAGCGGTGGTGGTTCGGCTGCGGGGACGTTCGGGCTGCGGAGTCAGGGGTCCGTGGAGGGGTTCGACCAGGGGGTCGACCCCGCCTGGTTTGCCGATATCACCTTTGGCAGTGGTGATGGTGCCCGGTCGTTGGACGCCGAGCCGGGCCCTGGCACATTCACTGACGATGCGCGTGTGGGTGCTGCGGCGATCGATGACGCGGAGAGCGACTTCGATGAGGCCGAGCTCGAGAAGATGCGGGATGAGTCGCTGGAGCGGCTTGAACGCTTGCGCGAAAACGGGGAGCCATCCGAGAGCTCAATGCGCGCCACGGGGAGCAGCAGTCGGGTCGGGTCCGATGACGGGTTCGACTCGCCGCCGACCAGTATCGACCCGACCCGCCAGGACAGACATCGGTCGCAGATCCCCAGGGATCTCCGCCGTAGCGAGTCGATGGGCTCGGCGCAGCAGATCGCCCAGACGGTCGGAGCAGATCAGGTCGTCCAGGCCGTGCGGGGATTGGTGCCCGAGGACACCGATCCGGACGACTTCGAGTCGGTGGAGCATGCCGTGCTGAACAAGATCGGCAGCTTGCGTGGTGAGGGCAAGGTGTTCGAAGTCGGCGGTGTGTCGGTGCGGGTCCAGGCCAGGTTCGACTGGGGCCGCAGCGAAGCCGTGGAAGGAAAAGCCACCGAGCAGTCGGCCACCTCGACCGCCGGTCACAAGGCGAGCACGACGACTGCGTCCAGCCATCGGCCGAGGTACCAGCAGCTCTTCTTCGTGCCCGCCGTGCCTGGAATTTTCGCTCTGGGCCTCGTCGACCTGCCAACTGGCCTGGCCTCGAACCGCGTCACGAGCCACGCCGGAACGCACAGCCAGTCGATGCGCATCGCGCTGCCGGAGCGTGCAACCCCGGGCAGTGACAGTGAATACGCCGGCGCGCAGCCGGTGTATGTGCCGGTGACGTTCCGGGTTTCCCGGGTTGACAGGGACGGCCACGACACTGGTCCTGTCGCGATCGTCGGTGGGCGCGATCATCCTGACGCCGACCCGGTCGGCACCACGTTGAGCGTGCCCACGGGATTGCGGCCGATCGCGCGTGAACGCGCTGTACCGATGCCGAATGAGCTGCCTGCTTCGGTGCTGGAGGACGCTACGGTCAGGCAGTCGACGCGCGGTCTGTACCAGGGCAAACCCTTGCGGGCGAAGACGAATTCCGGGGAGCCGCCGACCATCTACGACCAGGTGGCCGCCCAGCTTGGGTCGCTGGACAAGGACTCGCGGAAAGCCCTGCGGGAGTTCCTGGGCCAGGACAATGTCAAACGGATGTTGCCGGACATGCGGGTGAGCGAGCAAGCGGCAGCCGCCGGTCGGGGCTGGGTTACGTTGGAGACGCCGCTGCGCTCGAGTAACCCGCTCAAACGCCTGCTGTCGAGCCGCACCCAAAGTGTGCAGATGCGGGCCGTCGCCCGGCAAGTCGGCTATCTCGAGACGATAAACGACGCACTGGCGGAGTCGGCCTCCGATGCCGGCACTGAAGCGCTGAACGTTCACGGTTCGGGGCGTAAGGGTGAGGGCTCGGGAGCCGTCGGGCCCGCCGTGGATGTCGGGTTGCTCACCGCGGCCGCAGGCCCCTTTGCCATGGGCGGTGGTGGCCACAGCCGCGACCAGGAGTCCAAGACCTCGTCGAAGGTCAGCGAGACCGCTGCCCGCAAGGTCCAGATCGTTCGCTACCGCACTGCGTATGACTGGGAGATCCGCACGAACGGTGGGTCCCCGATGACGTTCGCCGACGCCATCGACGGCTTGCACTGGACGCCGTCGGAGTTCGCCCGGGCGGCCGGGCTCGTGAGCGAGGACGGCCAGCCGCACCCGAATCGCGTGGCCGGCATTACCCGCGCGGCGCTGGAGGCCAGTGGTGCGGGCGCGAAGCTCGCCAGGATCCTTCGCGATACGGCGCATAAGATCCCAGACCATCACCGGTGGTCGTTTTGGCGGAACACTGATCTCGTCATCGATTTCGACAATCCCAAGCTGGCCAAGGGAATCTCGCGCAATGCCAGCGAGCAGTTGGCGCGCGGTAATCAGATCGACAGTTTGCTCTCGGGCAACACGTTGTCGTCCCCGAGTGTGGTCGAGGAAATGCTCACCGATCAGGCCGCGTCGATCGAGATGGTCGAGCACGGTCGGGGACACGACTATCACGTATCGCTGAAGGTGGCGGCGGAGGTGCTCGACGTCCGGGATATGGACGTCGAGGAGGCGGATGCTGGGGTGACGATTGCCGAATCGGAGTCCGCCAAGCACAGCAGGAGCGTGTCGTGGAAGGCCGGGGCAGGTTTCGTGGCCCGCGTCTACTCGACGGTGGCTGGCCAAATGTCCCTTGTCACCAGCTACCACAAGTTCGGTTTCGAGCGGAGCAAGTCCTCCCACATTGGGGAGGGCACCGTGCTGTCCTTCGGCGGCAATCGGGGCAAGGAGCCGGCCGCCACCGGTGGAGTGGGCAAGGAACCCCGCAAACGGGTGGCCTTCCGGGTGCGGTACACGGTGTCGGGCACGCACTGGCAGGAATGGAACCAGCTGGCCAAGGGCCTGTCGATCGGCCGGCCGGGGATGCACACGCCGACGGAAAATCAATTGCCAATCGTGGACACCTTGGCCCAGAAGGAGGATCGGGATCCGGGTGTCGTGGCCACCGACATCGTCGTCGAACTCCCCGCGTGGCAGGCCGATCAGCTCAAAGCCGAGTTGAAGAAACTGCGCGATGATGCCGTCAAACCCGTCGACCACACCGTGGTTACCTACGACGACAAGACGATGCGGCAGGGACTTTCCCGGGTCTACGACGGTACGCAGGTCGTATCAGCGCATGGTCTCAAACACCTTCGGGAATCGGCGTTCCGGCAGCTCAGGGAACTCTCAGGACACTCGGTCTGGGAACTCGCCGAGAATGCGGACCTGGTCAATAGCGGGATCTCGCTGGCAGAGGTGCGTGGGACTCCGCGCTCCGGAAGCAAGAAGGTCCGGATTCACGGGCTGAAGACGACGAAGCGCCGCCAGGAGCAGCATGCCGTGGTCGAGTATTCGCGCATGATGCTCAACCCCACGCCGGTGCGGGATAGTGACGGTAATCCGGTCAAGATCTGGGAGCAGCCGACGCGGTCGGTGACCGGTGAGCGCACCACCGAAAGCAGCAAGACCGGCACCTTCTCCTGGTTCAACTCCATCGAGCCCGTGATGGCCGCGGTGGATGAGAACACCGGCGTCATGGCCGGTACGGTCATCGAAGAAGTGGCCCCGGGGAAGGGCAGCTATCTCCGCAAGCGGGGACATGAGATCGACACCAGCCACTCCCGGTCGGAGACGGGTAAACCGCGCGAACGCCACCTGGTCACGGTGGATGTCGTGAATACCGTCGGCGTCGAGGTAAAGACCATTGGCAAGATCGACCGAATGGGGTTGTTCAAGGGCAAGCCGCCCGTCCGCTCCGCCGAGCGGTTCACGCTGCCTCAGTCGAAGACGGTTTTGGTCGACGACCGGCAGTTGCAGGAGATGATGACCAGGACGGCCGAGTTCGAGGCGCAGCGGGCACTCGAAGCCGAAAAGAAGGAACCGGAGGTTTCCACCAAACCGCTCGACTCGCCTATGGACGTGGCGCCGGTGCCCGACGGGCACACGCTGGCCACCCCGTCCTGGAGCCGAGGGGTCACCGAACCGGTGGATTTGAGTGGCCAGATTCGGTTGCTGCGCCGGCAGATTTCCGACCGACTGGGCCCCGACGCGGCCGAGGCGCTGTTGCCGGTTTCCCCGCAGGGCGACCCCCTCGGTAACGACCGCTCGGCCGAGCATTTCCTGTCCAACGTGCAGGCCAAGCTCGGCGACCTCGAGAACGGGGGAGCCAGCACACAACTGCGGTGGGAAGAAGGCAGGTGGAAGGGGCATACCTACGAACTCCACGTGGGGGCGGAACTGCTGGGTGCGCCGGAGGCGGAAGGGATCAAACACGGCGAACTCGCGACGTCCAGCGCGGCGTCCATCGTCGCCAACAAGATCCGCAGCGCCACCTGGGTTGTCCTTGAGTTCATGACGGGCGGCATCCCGGGCGTCGCGTTGCACGGCCCGGATTCTTCGGGTGGAGCCGGTCCAGTGGGCGGCGAATCGATGCCGCAGCACGGGCCGTCCTACGGCAGGCTGGGTCTGGGATTGATCCACGTCGCCGAGTGGTTGAAGCAGGTCCGTGGCCGCACGCAGACCGAGGCCACGAGTTACACGAACTCCGAGAAGGTCGCAGGTGCGCTGGCTTCGCACCGCGCCGACGTGCTGTTCGACGTGCGCATCGAGCGCGACGGGGAACGGATCGCCGCAGCCCCGGACGTTCGCACCGTTGGGGTGAGCACGGCGGTCGAGGACGCCCTGCCAGCGGATCTGGCCCAGCGGTCCCGCGCGGCGGAGATCACCGATCTGACGGCATCGCAGGCAACGGACGAGGCCATCCAGCGCTGGAAGACCGACGACGACGCCGAGGTTCTGCCCGGTGCCAGCGAGTTCCGGGCGGTGGAGTTCCGCGGTCTCGTCGAGGACCTGGTCGCCGCCGGCGAGCTGGCGATCACCTCCGCCGGGGGCTCGGTGACCGCGGAGGCGCGCCGGAGCTTGCGGGCGTGGTTCACCCCGCACCGCTTGGAGGCGTTGCTCGGCCGCTTTGCAGATCCGGACGCGAAGTCTGTGTCGGTCCAGCTGCCGCCCGGGCTGGGCGTGAACCTGGACCTATACCTCAAGATTCCGGATCGGGGCGCGCTCGCGTCGACGAGCGGACGAATCAAACTGGATGGCGCGGAGCCGAACAGCCATTCGGCCGACGAGAAGGAGCGCGGCTCGGGCAGTGGCCATGCCGTGGCCGTCGCACCGTTTTTCGCCGGGGGTGTGTCGCATCCTGAGGGGGCGAAGACCTACGAGGAAGGCCGGCACGCGTTCGGCCAGGCGGGTGACTGGAACCTTCCGCTCATTTCCCGTGGTGGGCACGAATCCGAAATTGAACACAAAGAGGAATCCGAGACGGACGACGAATCGAATCCCACGGAGAGTGCGGACTCTCCGTGGGAGGACATCACCAGCACCTGGTTGCACGGCGCGGAGTTCCTCATGGTCGCCACACCCGCGGAGCACAGCATCGGCAAGCGGCGAGCGGCCGTCAGCGCCACGTTCGAGTCCGGTTACGTGATCCGCCGCAGCGACCGCGGCAACGAGCTGCCGGACGAGCTGGTGACCGCCACGAGGAAGTTCGCCAAACGGGACCAGGAGTGGACCTCCGCGATCGACCAGCAGCGCGTCGCGCACTTCACCCTGTCGCAGGCCACGCAAGCCGCACAACGGGCGGATCGCGAGGAGCTGCCGGCAGCCGAGGCACGCAAGCACGCGGCGGAGCAGGCTCGGGACGAAGCGGACGCGCGTACACAGATCGCGGAACGCAAGTGGTGGCAAGCCAAGCAGCACTACGAGACCCAACTCGCCCACGCCCGCACCGGTGATCCGGCGCTTGCGGGTGCCCCAAGCGACGCGAGCGTGACCATCCGCAAGGATGCCCAGGGACGGCTGCAGAACCGCTACGCCATGTTCCCGGTGGGGGGAAAGGCCCGCGATGCGAAGCGGGAGGGCCGCCAGCCCCGCGCCCGCTACGTCGTGCGCGGCGATCTCGACAGAAGAGCCGATGGCGCATCGCAAGCCGCGCGCGATTTCTCCCTGGTCACACATGACCTGGAAGCCATGCTTGACCTCGCGCAGAAGGACCGCCCCAAGGAGGCCCGTCTCAAGGCCGACGAAGCCGGACTGATCGCACAACCGCAGTTCCTGCACGCTGAAGGGCCGACGCGGGTGGAGATCTGGATCGAGCCGGGACCGCTCGTCCGTGATCCCGCGGAATCCCAGCTCAGTCCGGACGGCCTTGGGTGGACCCGTGAGGACTTGCGGAGCGAGGCGGAACGGTCGAGGCCGCTCTTCAGCAATCTGACTGCATTCGAGCAGGAGTCGTTGCGGTGGCAGGCAGAGGGGATCCTGGCGAGGTACCACGCTTTTAGCGCCCTGGACGGCCGGACCGCGGATGAGCTTCTGGCGTTGCGCAACGACATGGCAGCGGTGTTGGCGCTGCCGCTGTCACAGGACAACCAGCGGCTGGCTGAGGAGCTGTCGCGGAACCTGGCGCAAGAGTTCCACACCGCTCGGCGGACGTCGATGCGCCCGAGTCCGAAACCGGATACGGCCAAGACGGTTCGGACGCCGAACAATGGTCCCGCTGAGGATCGGCCGGGGCCGTCCCGCGCAGCGGCGAAACCGGGGCTGGATGATGCGCGACGGCGCCTGCCCCGGCCCGGTGAGAGGCAGGCCAGTGAGATCGCCTCCACCGCGACAAACTCCCCTGCGGACGGCGATCCAGTACGTAGTCCGTCGGCTTCGGGTAACGAGCAAGCGTTCAACGCCCCGGAGGCGGAACCGCAGGGGCCGGTGGTGCTGCCGGCAGAGGGTTCCGGGCTGCGGCGTGAGGACTCGTGGGCTGGGCTGCCGGCCGAGGTGACAGGTCCGAAGCGCCAGCCTCGCACCGGGCAGGCCGCCGGCACGAAAAGGACGTCGGGCGAGGCCGGCGAAAATACTGGGGCATCCAAGCGGAGCAAGAAGGAAATAACCGCTGCCGGGAAACAGAAAGAAAAAGCGAAGTCTGATCAGGAGAAGAAAGCTGAGACTAAGATATACAACGCGAAGTATCGTCAGGAAAATAAGGAAAAGATCGCGAAGTATTATCAGGAGAATAAGGCTCGGATAGATAGAAAATCTGCGAAGTATTATCAGGAGAATAAGGCTCGGATAAATAAAAAATCCGCAGAATATCGTCGGGATAATCCGGGCAAGGTTAAGAAACTCGCCGAAGATTATCGCCGGAATAATAACGACAAGATTAAAGAAAATCGCGCGGCTGCCCGTCGGTTGCCTGCTGAGAGGATTGAGGCGTTGTCGGCGGTGCTCAATCGGGATTCGTATCAGCAGGCTGAGCTTGATTTGTGGTGGGAAATAGTTGCGGACGAAAAGGAGGCCAAATCGCTGGAAAACAAGATAGCTGTAAGGAAAAAAAAGGCTGCAAGGGAAAAAAAGGGTGAGGAGTGCGATGATCTTAAGGAGATGTTGAAGGAGACGAGGGACAGGCTGAAGAAAAACAGGAAGGAGGTGAAGTTGCTGGCCCGGGGGGAGGCTGAGCCTGGGGGGACTGCGGGTGTGGGGGCGAGTGGGCAGCAGGATGCAGCTCACGGTGCGGTGTTGGGGGAGGTTGAGGACGACTTCGATGTGGATGCGTGGCTTGCTGGCGCGGATTTGGATGTGTCGCGGGGTGGGGCGGATGCTGGGGTGTTGGGCGAGGAGGATGCTGCGGTGATGCTGGAGGAGGACGTTGCTTACAACGAGTTTGTCGCGACGTCCCTGCGGCAGGATGCGGGCGTGAACGCAAGTGGGCAGCAGGACGTTGAGGACGTTGATCTCGAGGTGTGGTTTGGGCAGGCGAATGCGGATTTGGATGTGTCGCAAGGTGGGGCGGATGCTGGGGTGTTGTTGGAGGAGAACGTTGCTTACAGGGAGTTTGACGCGACCGCGTGGACTACGTTCTCGCAGCAGGTTCCAAGTGAGAATGCTGGGGCGGATGGGGTTTTTGGGGAGTTTCTTGGTGATTTCGGGGATACTGGGTTGTTTGGTGGCGCAGGGGATGGTCTGGTTTTTGGTGAGCCGTTTGTGGATGGGGGGTTGTCGGGTGGTGTGGTTTCTGGGGTTTCGGGTAGGGGTGAGTCGGCGGGGTCTTGGTCTCGGTTCTTGTCGGGGGTGAACCGGGACAATTATTTCTCTGGGGATGAGCGTTATCGGGTGAATTGTTTGGAGTCTTCTGTGGCGTTCCACAATTCTCTCGTGCTTGAAAAGCAGGTTGAGGCGGAGCCGGCTGGTGATGTTCGGGATCCAGGTCGGTTGGTGGAGGCTGGTGGGAAGGCTTGGCGGGTGGGTAGTTTGGCCGAGGCTGAGGGGCATGTGCAGAGTTTGCCGGTGGGTCGCGATGTGTCGGTGATCTTCCAGCAGGCAGACGGTAGTGCGCATGCGATCAATGCTGTGCATGTAACGCAGGGCGTGGTCAAACTGGGGGATGCGCAGAAGGGGGAGGAAGCCGAGGAAACTGATGTCTTGACGGCGACTGGGGTGTGGGTGGTTGAGCTGCCGTGGAGGCCGGTGGTGTTGCCGTCCGAGGGTTCCGGGCTGTGGCGTGAGAGCTGGGGGGCTGGGCTGCCGGCTGAGGTGACAGGTCCGCAGCGTCAGCCTCGCGCCGGGCGGGATGAGGTTGGTGGGAGTTCTTCCGCGGGGTCCAAGCGGCGGAGAGTGAACGGGCCGGCTGGGGATGGTTCCAGGAATCAAGGTGGCGAGGGCGATGGGTCTGCGCCGGTGGGTCAGGCGGCACCGCTGGACGAGCGGGCGTTGGCGAGGAAGCTGAAAAGGAAAAAATACGACGCGGCGAGGTACCAGAGGAAAAAGGCTGACCCCAATTGGGAGGAGGAAAAGAAGGAAAGCAACGGTGTGGCTTGGCGACGGGCGGAGAAGAAGGCTGCCGACGATGCTAAGGCATTGAAGGCGAAGGCGGCGACGAAGGGGCTGACCGAGGAGGAGGCAAAGAAGCTGGAGGAGCTCCTGCCGAGGGCGCAAAAGTTTTGGGAAAAGGATGAGAAGCATAAGAAACAGACTGTGGCTCGTCGGCAGGAAATTAAGGCCGCCGCCGACACTGCGCTTGCGGAGTTGAGGGAGTTGCAGAGTCAGGGGGAGCTGCCTTCGTGGCGGCTGCCCGAGCTCGAAGTGCGGGAGGAAATAAAAAGGTACGAAGACGAGGCAAATAGACTGGCGGTCGCGTTGTCGAGGGGGAGAAAAAAGACTGAGGAAAGCAGGGGTGAAATCAAGACGTTGGAGGCGTCGGAGCTGCTGATCGATGCTGAGCAGGAGCGCCTGCGTACGTTGCAGGACGAGGTGGATGACTGGGATTATTCTCAGCAGAAGTTGCAGGAGGTGAGGGGCAGCCTGGCCGAAAAGAATGAGGAGCTGGAGTCGGTGCTGGCCCGGGGGGAGGCTGGGGCGGGGCGGATTGCGGATGTGGGGGCCAGTGGGCAGCAGGATGCGACGGTGCCGGGTGCGGCGTTGGGGGAGCTTGGGGACGACGTCGATGTGGATGCGTGGCTTGAGCAGGCGAATGCGGATTTGGATGTGCCGCAGGGTAGGGCGGATGCCGGGGCGTTGGTGGAGGAGGACGTTGCTTACAGGGAGTTTGCCGAGACCGCGTTCTCGCAGCAGGATGCCAGTGAGAATGCTGGGGCGGACTGGGCTTTTGGGGGGGTAGTGCCGGCTGGGATTGCGAGGTTGGCTGAGGTGACGGGTCAAATGGAGCAGCACTTGAACACGATGCCGCTGGAATTCAACCCGTACGGTGTGCGTGAGTACGTCGAAACTTTGAAGCAGTGGGTGCGCCAGGGACACTGGGCTCCGGCGGAGTTGCAGACAGTTGAGTTGCGCTTGCCTGAAATTCAGGCGATGGAGAGGAAGTTGCACAACATTCGACGGGCGAGAGGTGGGTGAGGTGTTAGGGGTGGGCACCGTGAACCCGCGGCGGTGCAAGCGTCGAAGGTGGTTATGCGCCTGCGGCGCCTGCGACAGCCCATCGACGTGCACCTTTGCGACCCGCGGCAGCGGAACGGCCAGGATGAAAAACGCTCTATGGCAGCACAAAGTACACACGGCCTCGTCCCTTCCCCGCATGGATAGTCCGGATGGGCAGTTGTGCCTGAAATTCGGGTAAGCGGCTTGGGACTGGAGTGCGGCGAGCTCATACTTTCGCTGGAGATGGTTTGGCGAGCAAGGGGGACGGCGGGGCATGAACGAGCTCGCGGAGCGGGCACGCGTCTGGTTGCAGGACACCTATGGGCAGCGTGTGGCACTGAGCGACGAGGAGGCGATCCTCGAGACGGAGCGGGCGGCGTTCTTCGGTTGCCGCTACGTGGAGTCCGCCGAGCCGATGTTGGCGGCGACGATCTGCGTGCCGCTGGACGGGGCGGAACCCTTTCCCGCGTCCAATGCCGGTCCGCTCGATGAGGCCCTCAATCTGTCCCGGGCCGAGCCGGGGTCGTGGCGCTGGCGGGTCAACGCACTTAACTGCCTGATCGCGACCGATGCCGCGGTGAACTGCTGGCCTGCCGCGGCGCTGCCGTGGGATCCGGCTGGCGAAACGCCGGGCTGGTGGGATCGGATGCTGGCGACCTATTTCCCCGACGCCGAGGTCTTGACCTGTACGACGTGGGAGGACGCGGCCAGGGCCATTGAGGGCGGAGGTGTGGGGACCCGGGCAGTGGTGTGGCTGCGCCGTCAGTTCGGCGGGCGTGAACTGGCCGGTCACCTGTTGTACGCGAACTACGCGGATGACGATGTGATCTTTCTTGATGGTCTGCGGGGAACTGTCGCCGAGCAGAACAACGCCGAGGTCGCTGAGCTCGTGGTGGCACGTTTCCGCCGCGCGCGAGGTGATTCCGACGGCGAGCTGCTGCCGTGGGAAGGCGCGGCGGACGAATTCGCCCAGGCCGTCGAGAAAGCGAAGGCGTGGCTGACGTACACCTACGACGGCGAAGTGGAACTCGTTTCTCCTGATCCGGCCGACGAGACCGAGCGTGGCTGGCTGTTCGCCTGCACCACCCGGAGTTTCCAGCAGATTGGCGACTGGCGCGATCAAATGCTCGACGCGGCCCTGGTGGTCCCGAAAGCGGCCGGCGAAGAGCCGTTCGGCCTGCCCAACCGTGATCCGTGGACGTGGCTGGACGACTGGAACGCCGGAAAACCGGGGCTGATGCCACCGCCGAAACCCGCGCAGGCAGCGTGGTTCGGCCCCATGATCGCCGAGCTCGGCCCCGTGGTCGGTATCGGCGTCCACGACCATTGGTTCGGGGTCCTGGAGGAAATCTCCTCCTTTCCCGCACAAACCCAGGCACTGGTGTGGCTGCGCAGGAAGGACACCCGGGGACGGGAGAGCGTCGGGCACCTGTTGGTGGCCGTGAACGAAACCGACGGTGTTCAGCTCTTTGACCCGATGGATGGGCGTGCTCAGCCGCTCATCGAAACCGCACCATTCGAGTTCCGGGTCATGCGCTTTGGCTGACAATCGGTCGTGAGTGCGAAACCGTGCTGGAGCCGGTATAAAATTGATGGAGAGGGTTGACACCCGGGCCTGGTGATCATAGCGAGATCCGGGTGAGTGAACCCGAGTTGGACCGCGAGGTGCTTCGGCGCCTCGCGGTCCTGCGTCACGTCGAGGAAGCCAGCGGGAACGTCGCGATGACGTGCCGGTATTACGGCAGGTTGCTGGCTTCTCAGCGCTACGAGCGCCATGACCGCCGATGGAAGCGCTACGAGATGCAGCGCCCGGGCACCAGGTCCAGATCGATGGCAAGTTCGTCGAACCCTCACCCCGGCCGGCCCTGCCGAACCCGGCAGCAAGCACAGGTGAAGCCGTCGGGGCGGCGCAAGAAGTTCTACTGAGGTTTTTTCCATCCTCGTTGTGCGTGGCGGTGCGGGTGGTGGATCCCTGAATACGTGCTGTAAATCACCTTTCGCTCGCGAATACAAATTGCAAGTGACATCTACCTGAATTCGAGTAGTCCGGCGAACCTTACTGCTTGAAGGAGTCGTGTTTTTTGTTGTGCGAGGCGTGACGTGGTGCCGGTGCCGGGTGGCCGGCCAGGATCGAGGTGACCGAATTTTGTGTTCCCGTGTTGCCGGCGAAGCCGATGGTGATGCCGGTTCGGCTGCGTCGGTGTAGTTGGCGCGAGTGCTGGGATAGGTAAGCTTAAGGGGCGGTTATGGCGATCATGTTTAGTGAGTTTGAGCGCCAGCTGTGCTATTGGCTTACGGGGGATGAGCCGCCGCCGGTTAATGAGGATAAGGTGCGGGA
>NZ_JBFAIN010000066.1:0-27946 GCF_040654735.1 Saccharopolyspora sp. NPDC050642
CCCGCCGGTGATCCCGCTGGAGTTGGTGAACCCGGCGAGCTCCTGCTTGATCGGCGTCAGGTCTTCCCGACCGGAGTGGATCACGCCGCGCGAGTCGAGCATGGTGATCTCGCCGACGCCAGCGGTGTGCAGGATCTTCGCGCAGGCCACGCCCGCCGCGCCGGCGCCGGAGATCACCACTCGCAGCGACCCCAGCTCACGGCCGACGACCTTGGCGGCGTTGCGCAGCGCGGCGAGCACGACCACGGCGGTGCCGTGCTGGTCGTCGTGCATGACCGGGCAGTCCAGCGCCTCGGAAACCCGGCGCTCCAGCTCGAAGCAGCGCGGCGCGGAGATGTCCTCCAGGTTGACCGCGCCGAACGACGGGCGCAGCCGGACCAGGGTCTCCACGATCTCGTCGACGTCGGTGGTGTCCAGCACCAGCGGGATCGAGTCGAGCCCGGCGAAGGTCTTGAACAGCGCGGACTTGCCCTCCATCACCGGCAGCGAGGCACGCGGCCCGATGTCGCCCAGGCCGAGCACCGCGGTGCCGTCGCTGACCACGGCGACGAGCCGCTGGGTCCAGGTGTAGCGGTCGGCCAGCGCCGGGTCGCTGGCGATCGCCCGGCTGACCTGCGCCACGCCGGGGGTGTAAGCGATCGACAGATCCCGCGCGGAATCCAGCGGCGCGGTCACGCCGACGGCGAGCTTGCCGCCCTCGTGCGCCGCGAAGATCTCCTCGTTGGTCAAATCCGCACCGACTCCGCTTGCGGTGCTGTCGTTGACGGTGGTCACGGCGTCCCTCCAAGTAGCCATGCCTGCGGCCCGGGCACATTCCGGGCCGGGCGAAGCGGGCGGCACTGTGCCGCCCGTGCGACGCTCGCCTGCCCAGGCGTGCCGGACAGGCGAGTGTTTCGAAATAACCGAGACCTGCCGCCCTGGTCGGACAGCGGCTCTCGGCGGACGCTGCGGTTCGAACAGTGTGCCAGGCCGCGAGATCAGTGTCAGCGACCGGGATCACACAACCTCACCAGCAAGTTCAACAGTTTGTCAAGGCTCGTTGGCAGTACGCGCGTCCTATTTGGATCTGCTTTCGGCAGTACGCTCGTCCGGTTTCAGTCCGGCATTTCGCAGTACGTACGTCCGGTTTGAATAAGGGGTCGAATAGCTCGCACGGCCGATATCAACTCCGCCCCACCGATCCGCATTCCGACCGGGCCCATAGGCTTTCGGACGTGCAGGTACGTCGACTTGAGATCACGGGCGCCTACGAGTTCACCCCGAAGGCCTTCCCCGACCACCGCGGGCTGTTCGTCGCGCCGTTCCAGGAAGCGGCGTTCGCCGACGCCACCGGGCACCCGCTGCGGGTCGCGCAGACCAACCACAGCGTCTCCGCGCGCAACGTCATCCGCGGCCTGCACTTCGCCGACGTGCCGCCGGGCCAGGCGAAGTACGTGTACTGCCCGCGCGGAGCGCTGTTGGACGTGGTGGTCGACATCCGCGTCGGCTCCCCGACCTTCGGGCAGTGGGAGGCGATCCGGCTGGACGCCACCGAATACCGCGCCGTCTACCTCGCCGAGGGGCTCGGGCACGCCTTCGCCGCGCTCACCGACGACACCGTGATGACCTACCTCTGCTCCACGCCGTACAACCCGGCGGCCGAGCACGGCATCGACCCGCTCGACCCGGACCTGGCGCTGCCGTGGGCCGACCTCGACGGCGAGCCGATCCTGTCCGAAAAGGACCGAGCCGCCCCGGGCCTCGCGCAGGCCGCCGAGCAGGGCCTCCTTCCGGATTACGAAAGCTGCCTGGCCCACTACGAAAGCCTGCGCGGCTGAGCCGTCACCGCACGCGGCCGGGCTTCGGCCAGAGGCGCCAGCGGATGACGCCGAGAACCTCGGCCGGGCCGAGCTCCCGCGAATCCGTCGAACCGAAGGCGTTGTCGCCCTCGACGTGCCAGCCGTCGCCGTCGCGCCGCAGCGCACGCTTCACCGAAAGCTGCCCCGGACGCTGCGCCCAGCGCACCAGCACGACGTCTCCCGGCCGGGCGGAACCCCGCAGCCGCAACAACACCACGTTGCGATCCCGCAGGGTGGGAACCATGGACGGCCCGCGCACCAGCAACCGCCGCCAAGGCCACCGCCCGAGGGATTTCACAGGCACCTCCAATGGGACTTCGAGGATCTTCAAGAGTAGGGTCGCCCCTGTCGGAGCACTCACTTGTCAGGGAGGAATCATGCGACTCCTGTCGCGAATCCTCAGCCCCCGCCTCGAGGCAACCGCGCACTGCGACCTGCCGTGCGGCGTGTACGACCCGGCGCAGGCGCGGATCGAGGCTGAGTCCATCAAGGCGATCCAGGAGAAGTACCAGGCCAATGAGGACCCGGAGTTCCGCACTCGCGCGATTCTGATCGCCGAGCAGCGCTCCGAGTTGGTCAAGCACCACCTGTGGGTGCTGTGGACCGACTACTTCAAGCCGCCGCACTTCGAGAAGTACCCGCAGCTGCACGAGCTGATCAACAAGGCCACCAAGGCCGCGGGCGCGGCCGGGACCAAGGGTTCCATGGAGGCCAAGTCGGGTCAGCAGCTGCTGGACTACATCGCCGAGATCGACAAGATCTTCTGGGAGACCAAGCAGGGCTGAGGTCGTAGTTCCGCGAGGACGCCGGCCGGTGGGAAGCATTTCCGCCGACCGGCGTCCTTTCGTGTTCCGGCTCGGCAGACTGGGTGGATGGGACTCGATCAACGACTGGTGGACGCGGCCGTGGAGCTGCTGGAACGGCGCTGGGGGCACGCCGAGCAGGCCGTGGCGGCCGCCGTGCGGCTCGACGACGGCCAGATCCTGACCAGCACCAGCCTCGACAACCTCAACGCCGCCGCCACCCTGTGCGCCGAGACCGGCGCGCTCTGCCAGGCGTACACGCTCGACAAGCGCGTCACCGCGTCCGTCTGCGTCAGCAAATGGCCTGGTACCGAAGGCCATCCCGTGCTCGCGCCGTGCGGCGTCTGCCAGGAGCGGCTGGCGTTGTGGGGCCCGGACGTCGAGGTGGCGGTGGCCGACGCGGACAGCCCTTCGGGCTGGTCGGCGCGGACGCTGCGCGAGCTGAACCCGTTCTACTGGGGAACCCTGTTCTCCGCCGACGGCGGTTGGCCATCCGCCGCGGAGCACCTCACCTGATCCGGCAACCGAAATTCGAATGCGCCCGCGTGCGGGCGTGTCCACAATTGACGACCGTGGACGTTCCGGAACCGACGCGACTCGGGCTGCACGAACTCGCCGACGGGCGCCGCCTCGCCTGGGGCGAGTGGGGCGCGGCGGACGGCGTCGCCGTCCTGCTGTGCCCCGGAGCCGCGACGAGCCGGCGGCTCGGGTTCGGCGCCGATGTCGTCGACGCGCTGGGAATCCGGCTCATCTCGGTGGACCGGCCCGGCCTGGGCGCCTCCGATCCCGCACCCGGGCGCACGCTCCGCGACTGGGCCGACGACATCGCCGAGTTCGCCGCCGGGCGCGGCATCGACGACCTCGCGGTCGTCGGCTACTCGGCCGGTGGACCGTTCGCCCTGGCCTGCGCGGCGGCGGGCGTCGCGAGCCGGGCCGCCGTCGTCGCCGGGGCCGACGAGTTCGCGGTGCTCGGCGACGCGCTCCCCGGCGACCTGCGGGACATGGTCGGCGCGGTCGGCGCCGATCCGGCGGC
Organism: Saccharopolyspora sp. NPDC050642; assembly: GCF_040654735.1. Lineage (NCBI taxonomy): Bacteria > Bacillati > Actinomycetota > Actinomycetes > Pseudonocardiales > Pseudonocardiaceae > Saccharopolyspora > Saccharopolyspora sp. NPDC050642. Next base: position 3,675 of record NZ_JBFAIN010000066.1, read on the forward strand.
GGCCGAGGAGTCGTTCGCCGAGTTCGGCAGCCCGGAGGCGCTGTGGAGGCTGATCGTCGCCTTCAGCCCGGAAACCGACCTCGCCGTCTACCGGAATCCGCGGTTCGAACGGGCTTTCCGCCGTGCCATGGCCGACGGTTTCGCGCAGGGCGCGGCGGGGTACGCCCGCGACACCGCGCTGGCCATGAGCCGCTGGCCGTTCGCGGCGGAGGACATCCGCGTCCCCGTCGACCTCTGGTACGGCCGGCTGGACACCAGCCCGAGCCACTCGCCCGACTTCGGCGCCGCACTGGCCCGGCGCATCCCGGGCGCCCGGCACCACCTCGTCCGGGACGCCGGGGGCGCCTTGCTCTGGACCCACGCCGAAGAGATCCTCCGCGGCCTGCAGGATCCGTCGGTGCCGGCCGGTCACTGACCGGCCGGCACCGGGCGATCACCCCTCGACGGCCTCGCCGAACAGGAAGTCCGCCGCCGTGGTCTCCGCTTCGGCGAGCACCTGCTCCCCCGCCGCGGTCTCGGTGTCGTGGACGAGCCGGAGCTCCGCGTCCTCGATGCCGCAGAAGTTCGAGACGCCCATGCGGAGCTGGGTGTCCATCGCCCCGTTCAGGCCGGCTTCCGCGTATCCGCCGCTCGCCCCGCCGGCCAGCCCCAGCCACAGCATCCGCTTCCCGGCCAGCCGCGCTTCGGCGGCGCCGTAGGCGAAGCCGTTGTTCCACACCCGGTCGATCCAGCCCTTGACGATCGCCGGCGGGCCGAACCACCACACCGGGAACACCACCACGATCACGTCGGCGGCGTCGATGCGCGCCATGTGCGCCCGGACCTCGGGCGAGTAGGTCTTGCCGGGATCCTTCCAGTCGGGCTCGTCGGCGGTCTCCAGGCGCGGGTCGAACCCCTCGGCGTAGAGGTCTAACAGGTCCACCTCGTACTGCGCCGCCTTCAGCCTGCGGTGCACCCGGTCGGCCGCCTTGGTGGTCAGCGAGTCGGCGCGCGGGTGCGCGACGACGACGAGGGCCCGTTCTCCCTGGTGGGACGTCATTTCAGCATTCCTCCGATTCGTGCGGTTCGTCAGTCGCCCAGCCGGACGAGCATCTTTCCGGTGTTGGCGCCGTTCAGGACGCCCATCAACGCCTCGGGAGCCCGCTCGATTCCACGCTCCACTGTGGACTCGGCATGCAGGCTTCCGTCGGCGAGCCAGTTCGCGGCCTTGCCGGTGTACTCGTCGAACCGGTCGAAGTAGCGGCCGGAGAGCAGGCCGCGCATCGTGATCTCCTTGCCCGCCAACTGGAAGTAGTTGCGCGGGCCCGCGGCCGGCGCCCCTGCGTTGTAGCCGCTGATGGCGCCCACCAGGGCGATCCGGCCGCCGACGCGCATCGCGTCGATGGCGGCCTCCAGGTGCTCCCCGCCCACGTTGTCGAGGTAGACGTCGATGCCGTCCGGCGCGACCGCGTCGAGCTGCTCGGCGACCGGCGCGGCCCGGTAGTCGATGGCGGCGTCGAACCCGAACGCCTCGCGCAGCTTGCGCGCCTTGACCGGGCCGCCGGCCGAGCCGATCACCTTGGCGGCCCCGAACTTGCGGGCCAGCTGGCCGGCGATGCTGCCCACCGCCCCGGCCGCCGCGGACACGAACACCACGTCCCCGGGCCGCACCGGCGCGATCTCGGTGAACGCCACGTAAGCGGTCAGCCCGGTCGTCCCCAGCGGGCCCAGGTAGTCCTGCGCCGCGGCGATCGAGGTGTCGACCTGCTCGACCTCGGCGGCGTCCACGACCGCGAACTCGCGCCAGCCGAGCCAGTGCCGGACGGTCGCCCCGACCGGCACCTCCGGCGCCTCGGACGCGATGACCTCCCCGACCGCCGGGCCGTCCAGCACCTCCCCCACCCGGAACTGCGGCAGGTAGGTGACCTCCGGGTTCATCCGCTCCCGCATGTAGGGGTCGACCGACATCCAGGTGTTGCGCACCAGCACCTGCCCCGCGGCGGGGGTGGGCACGGGCGCCTCGGCGAGCTCGAAGTTCGCCGCGGTGGGCGCCTTGCTCGGCTTCTCGACCAGGCGGATCTCCCGACCGGTGCCGGGATTGCCGTCGTTGCTCATCCCGAATCCCTCCTCGAAATCGGGGCAAGCTTGCGCGGCGCCGGTTGTGGTTCGTTTCGGATTCGTTTGCGGCGCACCGTTATCGCAGGTCAACTCCGGCCTCGCGGGTAGTGTGAGCGGCGTGCGATTCGGGGTGTTGGGTCCGCTTGCGGTGTGGACGGACGACGGCACACCCGTGCACGTCCCCGAGGCGAAGGTGCGCGCCCTGCTCGCGGACCTGCTCGTCGCGGGCGGCCGGCTCCTCTCCACCGACCGGCTCATCGAGGACCTGTGGGGCGCGGCGCCGCCCGGCAAGCCGGTGCCCTCGCTGCGGGCGAAGGTCTCGCAGTTGCGGCGCGTCCTCGACGAGGCGGAACCCGGCGGCCGCGGCCTCGTGGAGTTCCGGTCCGGCGGATACCGGCTGGCAGTCGACGCCGACGCGGTCGACATCGGCGGCTTCGCGGCCCTGACCGCGCGCGCCCGCGCCGCCGACCCGCGCACCCGCGCCGCGCTACTGACCGAGGCCCTCGACCTGTGGCGCGGCGAAGCCCTCGCCGACTTCGCCGACGAACCCTTCGCGATCCCGGCCGCCACCGAACTGCACGAGCAGCAGCTGGCGGCGCGGGAAGACCGCGCGGCAGCGCGCCTCGAACTGGGCGAGCACGCCGAGGTCGTCACCGAATTGGCCGGGCTCAGCGCCCGCCACCCGCAACGGGAACGGCTGCACGCGATCTACCTGCGCGCGCTGTACGGGTCGGGGCGGCAGGCGGAAGCGCTGAAGGCGTACGAGCGGCTGCGCACCCGGCTCGCCGACGAGCTCGGCGTCGACCCGAGCCCGGAGCTGTCCGCGCTGCACCAGTCGATGCTCCGGCAGGAGCCCCGGCTCAACGCGCCCCGCGGCGACGTGCGCGGAAACCTTCCGGCTCCGGTGTCGGCGTTGATCGGCCGCGACGGCGCACCGGAGTCCCTCCGCGCCCTGCTGGACGCCGAACGCCTGGTGACGCTGACCGGTCCTGGCGGGGTCGGCAAGACACGGCTCTCGCTGGCGGCCGCGCACGCGGCGGCCGGCTCCTTCCCCGATGGCGCTTGGCTCGTGGAGCTGGCCTCCATCGACGCCGCCGCCGGCGTGGCCGGGGTGGCCGACGGCGTCGCCGCCGCTCTCGGACTGCGCGACGAGGTCAGCCGGTCCGGCCTGGACTCGGTCGCCCGGCTGTCGGAAGCCTTGCGCAGCAAGCACTTGCTGATCGTCCTCGACAACTGCGAGCACCTCGTCGACGCAGCGGCCGCGCTGGCCGAGGGGCTGCTGGCGGCCGCGCCCGGCCTGCGCCTGCTGGCCACCAGCCGGGAACCGCTGCACCTGCCCGGCGAGCACCTGTGGGCGGTGCCGACGCTCGACCTGCCCGCGCACGCCGCCCCCGAGTCGGTGCGGCAGGCCGGCGCGGCGCGGCTGTTCATCGCCAGGGCTGTCGCCGCGTCGCCCGGCTTCGCCCCGGACGGGCTCGGCGAAGCCGACGCGGCCGCGATCGCGGCGATCTGCCGGCGCCTCGACGGGCTGCCGCTGGCGCTGGAACTCGCGGCCTCGCGGGTGCGCGGGCTCGGCGTCCGCGAGCTCGCCGCGCGGCTGGACGACCGCTTCGACCTGCTGACCACCCGCAACCGCCGAGCCCCGACCCGGCACCAGACGCTGCGGGCCGTCATCGACTGGAGCTGGGACCTGCTGGAACCGGCGGAGCAGATCGTGCTGCGCCGCCTGGCCGTGCACGCCGACGGCTGCACCCTCGCCGCCGCGGAGGCGGTCTGCGCCGACGAACGCGTGCCCGCCGCCGAGGTCGTGGACGTGCTGGCGCGGCTGGTGGACCGGAGCCTGGTCGCGGTGGGCTTCCCGGACGGCAGGCCCCGCTACCGGCTGCTGGAATCGGTGGCCGACTACAGCCGGGAAAAACTCGCCGAGGCGGCCGAAGCCGACGATCTCCGGCTCCGGGCCCGCCGGTACTACACCGCGTTCGCCGAGCGCGCCGACACCGGGCTGCGCGGCGTGGAACAACGCGACTGGTTGCGCGGCTTCGAACTGGAACTGCCGAACCTGCGGGCGTCCCTCGACGATGCGCTGCACCACCAGGACGCGGTGCCGATCCGGCAACTGGCGGGCGCGACGTCCTGGTACCTGTTCCTGAAAGGACGGCTCCAGGAAGCGCACCAACTGCTGCACACGGTCGCCGGGCGATCGGCCGTCCTGGCCGCCTGGCGGGACGGCATGGCCGTGCTGTGCGGAATGGACCGCCACGCGGCGCGCGAACGCCCCGGCATCGCCTCCGCCGTCGACCGGGCGAGGGCGGAGTGGTTCATCGACTACGCCCACGTCGACCTCGGTGACTTCTCCGGCGGCGCGGAAGTCCTCGACGGCGCATTGCGCGCCTGCCGGGACGCAGGCGACCGCTGGGGCGCGGCCGCGGTGCTGAGCAACCGCGCCCGGCGCGCGTTCGTGCGCGGCGACCTCGCGGCCGCCCGAACGGACGCCACCGAGGCGTTGGCGCTGTTCTGCGAGCTGGGCGACCAGTGGGGGCGATTGCAGGCGACGGCACCGCTGGCCGGGCTCGCCGAGATCACCGGCGACTACGCGCAGGCCGAGCGGATGCACCGCGACGGACTGCGGATCGCCGAGGACCTCGGCCTCTGCTCGGAGTCCGCCGACCAGCTCTCCGGGCTGGGCCGGATCGCGCTGCTGACCGGCGACCTCGCCGCCGCCGAGGCGCACCACCGGCGCGCGGCGGAGCTCGCCGCCGAGGTCAACGACCCGCAAAGCGAGGTCTACGCCGAGTTCGGCCTGGCCCTGACCGCGCGCCGCCGAGGCCACCTGGACGAGGCAGAACGCCTGTGGCAGCGCCAGCTGACGTGGAGCCGCCAGGCCGCGGACGATCCGGGCGCCGCCCTGGCGCTGTCCGAACTCGGCTTCATCGCCGAACTGCGCGACGCCCCCGAAGCGGCGCGGAACCTCCACGCCGAGGGGCTGGCCCTGGCCCGCGGCACCGGCGATCCGCGCGCGGTCGCACTGGCCCTGGAAGGACTGGCCGGCGCCGAGGCGCTGGCCGGTGAAGGTGCGGCCGCAGCGCGGCTGCTCGGCCGGGCAGCGGCCGCGCGGGAGTCGGTCGGAGCTCCGCTACCGCCCGCGGAGCGCCACGACGTCGACCGGATCGCCCGCCGGGCACGGGAAGCGGCGAGCCCCGCGGTGTTCGACGCGGAGTTCTCGGCGGGCCGCGCGACGGCGCAGCACTCGTCCTGATCGGTGGGGTGCTCGTCCTTGAGGACATCCGCCGGAGCGGCCAGGCTCGAAGGCGTGGACAGGCACGAAGTGGTCATCGCGGTCTACGACGGGGTCCAGCTGCTGGACGCCGCCGGGCCGCTGGAGGTCTTCGACGGGGCGTCGCGGCTCCTCGACGGCCGCTACCGGGTGCGCCTGGCGTCGCTGGGCGGCCGGGACGTGGTGACGTCGTCGCGGGTCCGCCTCGGCGTCGAAGTCGCGCTCGAGGAGATCACCGAGCTCGGCACCCTCGTCGTCGCGGGCGGCGAGGGCACCCGCGAGGCGATGTCCGACGCGGAGCTGATCGGCCAGATCCGCCGGCTGGCCGGGCTCGCCGAGCGCATCACCTCGGTGTGCTCCGGGGCGTTCCTGCTGGCCGAGGCGGGCCTGCTGGACGGGCGCCGGGCGACCACGCACTGGGCGATGTGCCACCAGCTCGCGGCGTCCTACCCGGCCGTGACGGTCGAGCCGGACTCGATCTACGTCCGCGACGCACCGCTGGTCACGGCGGCAGGGGTGACCGCGGGAGTCGATCTCGCGCTCGCGCTGGTCGAGGACGACCACGGCGCCGAACCGGCCCGCACGCTGGCCAAGTGGCTCGTGGTGTTCCTCCAGCGGCCGGGCGGCCAGTCGCAGTTCAGCGTGTGGAACTCGGCGCCGGCGGTGGGCGACCGCGCGCTCCGCGAGCTGCTCGGCGACATCTCGGCGTGCCCGGCCGGCGACTACAGCGTCCCGACGATGGCCGCGCGGCTGGCGATGAGCCCGCGCCACTTCACCCGCCTGTTCACCAGGGAGGTCGGCACCAGCCCCGGCCGGTACGTCGAGCGGGCGCGCGTCGAAGCGGCCCGCTCGCTGCTGGAGGCCGGCCGGGGCGGTGTCGCGCGGCGCTGCGGCTTCGGCAGCGCCGAGACCATGCGGCGGGCCTTCCTCCGCCAGCTCGGCGTGCCGCCGAGCGCCTACCGAGACCGCTTCCGCACCGCAGGCTGAAGGAGTCCACCGTGGACATCGCATTCGTGCTCTACGACAAGTTCACCGCGCTCGACCTGGTCGGGCCCTACGAGACCCTGGCGGGCAATCCGGCCGCCACCCCGCACTTCGTGGCGGCGGGCCGCGGCACCGTGCGCTGCGACTCCGGGCTGCCGGTCCAGCCGACGACGACCTTCGCCGAGCTCGACCGGCCCGACGTCGTGGTCGTCCCCGGCAGCTCCGCCTGGCGCGCGTCGCTGGAGGACGAGGAGCTGGTCTCCTGGCTCGCCGCGGTGCACCCGAACACGACGTGGACGACGTCGGTGTGCACCGGATCCCTGCTGCTGGCGAAGGCCGGGATCCTGACCGGCAAGCGCGCGACGACGCACTGGGCGGCGCGCGAGGTCCTGCGCGACCTGGGCGCCGAGGTCGCCACCGAACGGGTCGTGTTCGACGGGAAGGTGGTGACCGGCGCCGGCGTCTCCGCAGGCATCGACATGGGGCTGCGGCTGGCCGCCGAACTGTGGGGCGAGGACACCGCGAAGATCACCCAGCTGCTCCTGGAGTACGACCCGCAGCCGCCGTTCGACACCGGCTCGCCGGAGAAGGCCGACCCGGCGCTGCTGGCCGCCGCGCTGAAGGGGTAAGCCCAGCGCAACGCGATTACGCTCGACGCCGTGGCACAGGATGAGCACCGCGTTTACGTCCTCCGGCACGGCACGACCGAATGGTCGCAGACCGGCCGGCACACCAGTCGTTCCGACATCCCGCTCACGGTCGAAGGCGAGCTGCGGGCGCGGCAGGCCGGGCAGACGCTCTCCGCGTTGCGCCCGGCCGGGCCGGTCGTCGTGCTGGCGAGCCCGCGGCAGCGCGCCCAGCGCACGGCGACGCTGGCCGGCCTGGCCGACGTGGTGACCGAGCCGCTGCTCGCGGAATGGGACTACGGCGACTACGAGGGCCTGACCACGCCGCAGATCCGCGAGACGGTGCCGGAGTGGACGGTGTGGACGCACCCGTGCCCGGGCGGCGAGACCGCGGCGGACGTCACGGTCCGCGCCGACAAGCTGCTGGCCCGCATCGCCGACACCGGCTCCGACGTGGTCCTGGTGGGGCACGGCCACTTCAGCCGCTGCCTGATCGCCCGCTGGCTGGGCCTGCCGACCACGTCGGGCGTGCACTTCGCGCTGGACCCGGCGGGCATCACGGTGCTGGGCCACGAGCGGGGCGTGCCGCAGGTGGAGCGGTCCAACATCCCGCCCTGGCAGCAGGGCTGACCGGGCAATTCCGCCGCACCGGCGGTCACCGGCCCCGAATATCCTGGGGCCAAGTGACTCACGTGGAGGTATCGATGATCCGCCGGGCGACCCCTGCCGACGTGCCCGCCATGGTCGGGCTGGTGCACGAACTCGCGCTGTACGAGAAGGCGCCGGAGCTGTGCCACCTGACCGAGCAACAGCTGCGGGACGCGCTGTTCGGGCCGGCTCCCGCACTGTTCGGCCACGTGGCCGAAGTGGACGGTGCCGTCGTCGGACTTGCGTTGTGGTTCCTGAACTTCTCCACCTGGGAAGGCGTGCACGGCATCTACCTGGAGGACCTCTACGTCCGCCCCGAGCAGCGCGGCTCCGGCCTCGGCAAGGCGCTGCTGCAGACCCTGGCGAAGGAGTGCGTCGACCGCGGCTACGCGCGCCTGGAGTGGTCGGTGCTGGACTGGAACGAGCCGTCGATCAACTTCTACAAAGCGGCCGGGGCGATCCCGATGGACGAGTGGACCGTGTACCGGCTCACCGGCGACGCGCTGCGCACCTTCAGCGCCTGACGCGAGCTCCTACGCGTCGCGATCGGCGTCGGGGGCGGCGCCTGCGTAGAACGACCAGGCCCGCCCCTCCCGGTTGAACAGGAACCACAGCACGGCGATCGCCGGCACCGCGAGCACTAGCGCGATCAGCGGCTGCCCGGACGGCCCGAACGCGTACCAGGCGGTGCCCAGCAGCAGCAGCTGCATCAGCAGCGCGGGCGTGCGGGCCCAGTGCTTGCCCCGCCACAGGCCGATGCCCGCGGCCAGCACGCCGAAGGACAGCAGCGCGTAGTACCCGGCCTCGCCGAGCATCTGAGCCGGCTCGAACTGCCCCACGCCCCCGACGTCGGACGAGGTGCTGCGGACCAGCAGGGCCACGACGAAGCTCAACCCGACCGCCGCCTGCAGGGTGGTCAGGACACCAGCGATGCGGATGGTGCGCGGGACGACTTCGGTCGGCACGGTCGATTCGCCTTTCCCGGAAACCACTTCGGTGACTCTGCGTACGCACCAACGATGGTAATACCGCCCGAACGCCGCATGGCTGCGACCACCGTCACGCGCAATGATCGACTCATGGCTCCAGCGGCGGTCGGGGATATCGGGGTGTCCTCACGATCCGCCGTGCGCCCGGCAGGTCCCGGCGGAAGACGATCGGATGCGCTCCGGGGTTGCGCATCCGAGTCCCGCCGGATCTCGGTGGCGGTCGAAGGCGTGGCGCACCCGCTCCTGGTGTCTCAGCCCGCCGGACCCACCGCAGCCCGGTGCATGGGCCGACCTCTGCACGCCGCACTGCGGAAGGGGGCGGTCCGGGAGAGCTGACCCGCGCGGCGGACGCCGAACACCGGAGGGTGCGTCGGCGCACAACGGCCTCGCCTAGGCTGCGGTTGTGCGCGCCGTACTCGTCGTCAACCCGCAGGCGACGTCCACCACTGCGGCCGGCCGGGATGTGATCGCCCACGCGCTGGCCAGCGAGCTGAAGCTGGACGTCGTCGAAACGCAGTACTGGGGCCACGCCTCCGACACCGCGCGAGCGGCCGTCGAGGACGGCGTCGACCTGGTGATCGCGCTCGGCGGCGACGGCACGGTGAACGAGGTGGTCAACGGCATGTTCTCGGCCGCCGAACGCGGCGACCGGGCGATGCCGACGCTGGGCGTGGTGCCCGGCGGCTCGGCGAACGTGTTCGCCCGCGCGCTCGGCCTGCCCAGGGACCCGGTCGAGGCCACCCACCGGTTGCTGCGCGCGGTGGCCGAGGGCAGCGGCCGGCTGGTCGGGCTCGGCAAGGCCGACGACCGCTGGTTCACCTTCAACGCCGGTGTCGGCTGGGACGCCGAGGTCGTCGCCGAGGTCGAACGGTTGCGCTCCCGCGGCCAGAACGTGACGCCCACCCTGTACGCGCGCACCGCGTTGAGCTGCTACTTCCGCATGGCGCGCCGGGCCCCCAAGATCAGCTTGCAAATCGGTCACGAAGATCCGATCGATCAGTTGCACAGCGTGTTCGTCTCGAACACCGATCCGTGGACGTATCTCGGGTCACGTCCGGTGCGCATGAGCCCCGACACCACCTTCGACACGGGCCTCGGCGTTTTCGCACTGCACAACATGAGCGCTTACCCAGTGTTACAACATGTAGCGCAGATGCTACGCGGTAGAGGGAAACCACACCCGAGAAACTCAATTCAGCGTGCGGACGCGGGGTACCTCCGCGTAACCTGTACGGAGCCGTTGCGCCTGCAGGTCGACGGCGATTGCCTGGGCGAGCGTTCGGCGATCGAGTTCTTCTCCGTCCCGGACGCTCTCCGCGTCGCTGTATAACCTTCTCGTAACGGATGAACGTAGTTGTCGACTCGCGACCCCCGTCTGCGACCGACGACACACCGAAACCCCTGGTCAAGCCCTGTCGATCTTTCAGGTGAGTTCCCTCACCACGCGAGATCGAACTCTTGACATCGCGGCAGTTCGTGAAAGCATTCACAAGCACACGGACTCCGTGAAAGCATTCACAAACACCCCGAACAAAACGAGCGGCGCGCATGAGGCGCGCCTAGCGAGGAGCAAGGAACGATGGACTGGCGCCACGATGCGGTTTGCCGTGACGAGGACCCGGAGCTGTTCTTCCCCGTTGGGAACAGCGGTCCTGCTGTGCTGCAGATCGCCGAGGCGAAGGCCGTTTGCCGCCGTTGTCCGGTCGCCTCCGAGTGCCTGGCTTGGGCACTGGAGAGCGGGCAGGACGCCGGCGTATGGGGCGGTATGAGCGAGGACGAGCGTCGCGCGCTCAAGCGTCGCAACACTCGCACCCGGGCTCGCACCAACGCCTGAGTCGCGAACTCGCTGAAAACGTGCCGGTTCGGTCGCACCCCCGGCGGCCGACCGCACGTTTTCGCCCCGGTCGAACGAACGGCCATCGCACCCGACAGAAGCACAACCCCGACGAGACCCGGCCGATCCGCGTCGATGTCGGTCCCGGAAACCCCCACCGAGCTCTCCACCGGATGAGCTGACGGTCACCGGGAAACCGACCCGATCGGCCACGACCCGCCACCCGACCGGCGAGTCACCGGATATCGACGCACCAGCGCGGCGCCCGACCAACGGTCGACGTCAGCGCCGGTACTTCAGAGGCACCCGCAACACCGCCTCGGTACCGCGTTGCCGACCGCGACCGCGCAAGCTCAACGACCCTCGGAGCTCCGATTCCACGAGGGTCCGCACGATCTGCAGGCCGAGACGTTCGGCGCGTTCGAGGGAGAAACCCTTCGGCAGGCCGCGACCGTCATCCGAGATGACGACGTCCAGCCAACGCGCCGAACGCTCCGCCTGCACAACGACTTCGCCGCCCTGCCCCTCCGGGAAGGCGTGCTCGAAAGCGTTCTGGACCAACTCGGTCAGCACCATCACCAGCGGCGTGGCCAGCTCGGCCGACACCACCCCGAACCGTCCCTCACGGCGTACCTTGACACCGGTCTCCGCCACGGCGACGTCGCTCATCATCGGGATCACGCGGTCGACCACGTCGTCGAGATCGACCCGCTCGTCCACCGACATCGACAGCGTCTCGTGCACCAGCGCGATCGACGTCACCCGCCGCACCGACTCGTCCAGCGCTAGCCGCGCCTCGGTGTTCCCGGTGCGGCGCGACTGCAGCCGCAACAGCGCGGCGACCGTCTGCAGGTTGTTCTTGACGCGGTGGTGGATCTCGCGGATCGTCGCGTCCTTCGACATCAACGCGCGGTCGCGGCGCTTGACCTCGGTCACGTCGCGCACCAGGACCAGCGCGCCGGCTTGCTGGCCGCGGGGCCGCAGCGGCAGCGCCCGGAACAACACCGTCGCGCCCCGGGCCTCGGCCTCGATGCGCATGCTGGGCTGACCGCCCATCGCCCGGCGGACGCGCTGCGCCACCTCGTCGGCGTCGAACGGATCGTTGAGCAGCGACCGGGTCAGCTGCGCGAGCTGCGCCCCGACCAGATCCGCCGCATGGCCCATGCGGTGGTAGGCCGACAGCGCGTTCGGACTGGCGAAGACGACCGTGCCCGAACTGTCCAGGCGGATGAGCCCATCACCGACCCGTGGGCTGGTGTGCACGTCGGGCGCCGGCTCCGGCGTCGGGAAGGTGCCGTCCGCGACCATCTGGCACAGGTCTGCGGCACTGCCCAGGTAAGAGATCTCCAGCGGCGACGGCACCCGCGGCACGGCGAGGTTGGTGTCCCGGCTGAGCACCGCGACGATCTCGTCGCCCAGCTTCACCGGGATGGTCTCGCGGCGCACCGGCACGCCCAGGTGCCAGCGCGGGTCCTCCTCGCGGCAGATCCGGCCCTCCAGCGCGGCGCGCCGCAGCTGCGGGTGCTCGTCCTGGGTGACCTCGCTGCCGACGACGTCTTCCGGGTGGGCCGTGGGCGCCGTCGTCGGCCGCGCCTGCGCCACGCAAAGGAACCGGCTCTCCGGCGCGTCCTGCGGCCCGATCGGAACCCAGAGCAGGAAGTCGGCGAACGACAGGTCCGACAGCAGCTGCCACTCGGCGACCACGAGCTGCAGGTGGTCGGCGGCGGTGCCGGACAACCCGGTGTGCTCGGCGAGCAGATCACTCAGCGTGGACAAGATCCGCCTCTCTGGGTCGGCGCGGTCGCGTCACTCCACGACCGCGATGAGATCGCCTTCCTGGACCACGTCGCCCGGCTTGACGGCAACCGTACTGACCGTCCCCGACACCTCGCTGAGCACCGGGATCTCCATCTTCATGGACTCCAGCAGCACCAGCGAGTCGCCGTCGCTGACCGAGTCGCCTTCAGCCACCGAAACCGTCATCACGTTGGCGACCATCTCGGCGCGGATCTCCTCGGCCATGCGCTCCTCCTCGTCGCGGACCCGGTAGGCCCCTGATTAGGAAACCATGACCGGAACCACCCGCCGGCGGCAGGTAGCGGACATGTCAAACTGGATGCTCGAAACCCCAGCGGAGACCGGGTGGTCGTGAAGACCTGCGAACGGTCGGACTGGTCGGAAGCGAACTTTAGGGAGTTGCCATGGGTAAGCGTGCCCGCAAGAAGAAGGACCGGCGCAAGAACAAGGCCAACCACGGCAAGCGCCCCAACGGCTCGTGAGCGCGACGGCACCAGCCGTCGAAAGCTCGAATGGCCCCGGACCACTCGGTCCGGGGCCATTCGTCGTCTTGCGGGTCATTCCGCCGAAGTTCGCTTCGCCCGCACTTCCACCGAGGTGCCTTCGGGGCCGCGCTCGACGGTCACTTCCGCCTTCTCCAGGACGGCCTCGCGGATGGAGGCCCGCAGCCGGGCCTTCAGCTCCACGGGCGCGTGCTCACCACTGCACTTGCGGTGCAACAGCGCCTTGATGTGCTCCTCGATGCCGAAGTGCTCGAGGCAACTCCCGCACCCGTCGAGGTGCTGCTGCACGGCGGCGCGCCGCTGCTGGTCGCACTCGTTGTCCAGGAAAAGCCACACTTCAGCGAGCACGTCCTCGCAGGAGGCTTCGTCCGGCCCACCGCAGTTCATTTGGTGCTCACCTCCCGCTGGTTCTGCCGCAAGAAGCCGCGATCACGGGCGACGTCGGTGAGCATCTCACGCAGCTGCCGGCGACCACGGTGCAACCTCGACATCACGGTGCCGATCGGGGTGCCCATGATCTCGGCGATCTCCTTGTAGGCGAAGCCTTCCACGTCCGCGAGGTAGACGACCATGCGGAACTCTTCGGCCAGCTGCTGGAGAGCGGCCTTCACATCGGTGTCCGGCAGCCGGTCGAGCGCCTCGACCTCGGCCGAGCGCAGGCCGCTGGAGGTGTGGTTCTCCGCCTGCGCGAGCTGCCAGTCGGCGATCTCGTCGGTCGGCTGCTGCTGGGGCTGCCGCTGCCGCTTGCGGTAACCGTTGATGTAGGTGTTCGTGAGGATCCTGTACAGCCAGGCCTTGAGGTTCGTGCCCTGCGCGAACGACTTGAACGCGGAGAAGGCCTTGAGGTAGGTCTCCTGGACCAGGTCCTCGGCGTCCTGCGCGTTGCGGGTCATCCGCAGCGCCGCGCCGTAGAGCTGGTCCAGCAGCGGCATCGCATCCCGCTCGAAGCGGGACGCGCGCTGCTCGTCGGTCTCCTCACCGCGGTCGACCACGGCGGAATCGACCGGTGCATCGGTGTCGGCAGTGCTGAGCCGCCCGACGTCGCCGGGCCGCCCGGTTGTGTCCGGGTGCTCTGGGGTGCTTGGCACCGGGCTCCTTTCCCGCCGCCTGGACGAGGTGACTGCAGGCGACGAACCCATGCGATCCTTCGCATGGTCCGCATTCGAGGATACCCGTGCTCGCCTGCTATTTCCCGGTGGTGATAGCGGCGCACGCTCGGGGCGGTCCAGCACGCAGGTGTTCGTCGAGTCCATCGTCACGCCCCGTCCAACGCAATGGGCGCCGGGAGATATTCCGGCCTTCTAAAGTGACGCTCATGGCAGGCAAGGGCACCCCGGCTACGGCGCTGTTGAGCAAGCGGCGCATCCCGCACCAAGTCCACGCGTACGAACACGATCCCCGCGCCGAGTCGTTCGGCCTGGAAGCCGCCGAGGCGCTCGGCCAGCCGCCGGAGCGGATCTTCAAGACGCTGGTCGCGGAGGTCGACGGCAAGCTCGCCGTGGGCGTGGTGCCGGTCACCGGCCAGCTCGATCTCAAGGCGCTCGCCGCCGCCGTCGGCGGGAAGAAGGCGAAGATGGCCGAGATCGCCGCCGCCGAACGCGCCACCGGCTACGTCGCGGGCGGGATTTCCCCGCTCGGCCAGAAGAAACGGCTCCCGGTCGTGATCGACGCGTCGGCCACCGGGTTCGACACGATCTACTGCAGCGCGGGACGGCGCGGCCTGGAGCTCGAGCTGGCGGCCGACGACCTGGTCCGGCTGCTCGACGCCCGCGTCGCCGACATCGCCGGTTGACCGCCCCGGGGGAGCGGACGGGCCGCTCCCCCGGGCGTTGGTGCGGCTGCCGCGCAACAGCCGCACCGGAGCCCGGACAGGCCGGGGCATTCCTCCTGTCCGGGAGCATCGACGAGATCGCAGCCGAATTCGCTTTCGCAGAGCGATTCACACCCCGACCGCGAATCCAGGCGATCGGGAGAAAGAAATCCCCGCAGTACCGCACCGATGTTGCGGCATCCGGGCAGAACCGGCAACGCGGCGCTTTCGAGCGGACGAATCGGCCGCCGGAATCGTGCCCCCGGTCACAACTATTTCGAGTGCTAGTCCATGAGGCGGAGAATCCGGCCGAGCCACTCCTGCGCGGCGCGGAACACGGCGTCCACGTCGGCCTTCAGCGAGTGGTCGCCGGGCACCAGCACCACCTCGCGGTTGTGCGACGGTTCCGGCTGGCCGAAGGCGTCCCGCTCGCCCTGCACCACCAGCACCGGGGCCTCCACCCCGTCGAGCTCGCCCAGCCGCGACTTCTCCGGCTTGCCGGGCGGGTGCACCGGGAACGCCAGGCACAGCACCGCCGACGCGGCGCCCGCCTCCGCGGTGCGGCAGGCGACGCGCGCCCCCGAGGACCTGCCGCCGAAGATCAGCGGGAGATCCGCGAACCAGCGCTCGCCGAGGTCCTCCACCACGGCGAGCCAGGCCGTGTCCAGCTGCTTGGCCGGGGCGGGCGCCCGGCGGCCGGCCACCCGGTAGGGCTGCTCGACCAGCGCCACGTGCACGCCGGCTTCCGTCGCGGCCCGCGTCACCGCAACCAGGTCGGGCGCGGCGATCCCACCGCCCGCGCCGTGCCCGAGCAGCAGCGCGGCGCGCCCCTCCTCCGCGCAGTGCAGCTCGGCCCTGGCCAGGCCGTGCGGCGTCTCGACCTCGACCTTGGTCATGACTCGAACAACGCGGCTTGTTCGGCGGGCGCGGGCGCCGGTTCGACTCGTTCCAGCAGGTCAGGATGGTTGTTGCGCATGCTGTTCACCTCGGTGGAGACGGGGTGGATCGCCAGTTCGGCGAGCACCTCCGGTTCGGGTTCCAGCAGGTCCGCGATCTCGGTGCGCTGCGGATCGAGCCAGTCCGCCCAGCGGTGCCTCGGCAGCACCAGCGGCATGCGGTGGTGGATGCCGGCGAGCTCGCCGACGGCATCGGTGGTGACGACCGCGCAGGTCACCACCGGCTGGTCGGTCGAGTTCGGCGCCCACCACGCGGAGAACACCGCGGCCATCGCCAGGCTCTCGCCGTCCCCGCGAGCGCACAGGTAGGGCTGTCGCCGCTGGTCACCGGGCTGCCACTCGTACCAGCCGGTGGCGGGCATCAGGCAGCGGCGGCGCCGCGCCGAGTCCGCGAAGGCGGGCTTGGTGGTGATGGACTCGGCACGCGCGTTGATCATGGGCGGGCCGCTGCCGATCTCCTTCGCCCAGGTCGGCACCAGGCCCCAGCGCACCGGACGGACGCTGCGCTCGGCGCCGCGCTGCACGACGATCGGCACCGTCTTGGTCGGCGTCACGTTGAAGTCCGCGCCGACGGCCCCGGCCGTGCGATCCGTCGCCGCGAATTCCTCGGCCAGCGCCGCCGGGTCGTGCCGGACGGCGTACCGACCACACATCAGAACTCACCCCGCGCCCGAACCGCTCATTTCGCTTCCGGGTCCAAACCTACCGCCTGCGGTTGCGCATCGAGCGACACGCGTTCCAGGAGTTCGGCGCCGTTGTTGCGGACGTTGTTGACCGCGGTCGACACCGGGCGGATCTCCAGGCCGTCGACGAGCTCCCGCGACGGCGCGCCGAGCAGGTCGGCGACGTCCGGCTGGTCCGGATCGAGCCACTCGTCCCACGCCGTCGCAGGCAGCAGCAACGGCATCCGGTCGTGCACCTCGGACAGCTGCCCGAGCGCGCTGGTGGTGAGCACCGAGCAGGTCACCAGCGGCGGCGCGTCCTCGGCCTGCGGATCGCGCCAGGTGGCGTAGATCCCGGCCATCGCCAGGCTGGCACCGTCCGGGGAGGTCATGAAGAACGGCTGCTTGCGGCCGCCTTCGCGCTTCCACTCGTACCAGCCGTCTGCGGGCAGCAGGCACCGGTAGCGCTTGATCGACGTGCGGAAGGCCGGCTTCGTCGTCACCGTCTCCGACTTCGCGTTGATCATCCGGCTGCCGATGGACTTGTCCTTCGCCCACATCGGCACCAGGCCCCACCGCATCACCCGGATGGTGCGCTCGGTTCGATCGAGCTCGCGTTCACCGGCATCGTCTCGGGGATGCCGCTGCACCACGGTGAACACGTTCTTGGTCGGCGCGACGTTGAAATCCGCTCCCGGCGCGGCGCCGCCGGTGGCGTCCAGCGCCGCGAACTCCGCCGCGAGCTTGCCCGGGTCCTTCGTGGAGGCGTACCTGCCGCACATGCCTGGTCGGACCTCCATCGCCTCGTGGTCGAGCGGTCTTCCTCATCCTGTCAGGCCGCATCGCCGCAGGCGAGCGGCATGGCCGGATTGCCCCCGCCGCTGAAATCGGGGAGCCGGGTGGGGGATCATTGCCCTATGACCCAGCTCTGGCCTGCTCCGGTCGCCCGCGGCGCCGTGCACGCGACCGTCCCGGTGCCCGGTTCGAAGTCCATCACCAACCGCGCGCTGGTGCTCGCCGCGCTCGCCGACGGCCCGTCGAAGCTGCGCGCCCCGCTGCGCAGCCGGGACACCGAACTCATGGCCGGGGCGCTGCGCGCCCTCGGGGTCGAGATCCAGGACGGGCCGGACGGCTCGTGGCAGGTCGCGCCGGGCGAACTGCGGGGACCGGCCGAGGTCGACTGCGGCCTGGCCGGCACGGTCATGCGGTTCGTGCCGCCGGTGGCGGCCCTGGCCGACGGCCGGGTCACCTTCGACGGCGACCCGCAGGCCCGCCAGCGGCCGCTGGGCACGGTCCTCGACGCGCTGCGCGAGCTGGGCGCCGACATCAGCGGCAGCGCGCTGCCGTTCGACGTGCACGGCACGGGGAAGCTCACCGGCGGCACGGTCACCATCGACGCGTCCGCGTCGTCGCAGTTCGTCTCCGGGCTGCTGCTTTCCGCGCCGCGGTTCGAGCAGGGCGTCACGGTGCTGCACGAGGGCGAGCCGGTGCCGTCGCTGCCGCACATCGAGATGACCGTGGCGATGCTGCGCGCCGCCGGCGTCGACGTCGACGACCGGGAGCCGAACACCTGGCGGGTGGCGCCGGGCGCGATCCGCGCGCTGGACGTCGAGATCGAACCCGACCTGTCCAACGCCACCCCGTTCCTCGCCGCCGCGGCGGTGACCGGCGGCACCGTGACCGTGCCCGGCTGGCCGACGCACACCACGCAGGCCGGCGACGCCATCCGCGACATCCTGAGCCGGATGGGCGCGCAGGTGGAGCGCACCGCGGCCGGGCTGACCGTCACCGGCCCCGCCGAGCTCACCCCGGTCGACATCGACCTGCACGACGTCGGCGAACTCACCCCGACCGTCGCGGCGCTGGCCGCCTTCGCGACCGGCCGCTCGCGGCTGCGCGGCATCGCGCACCTGCGCGGCCACGAGACCGACCGGCTCGCCGCGCTGCAGAACGAGCTCACCAAGCTCGGCGGCGCGGTCGAGCAGACCGAGGACGGGCTGCTGGTCGAGCCGCGGCCGCTGACCGGCGGGAGCTGGCATTCCTACGCCGACCACCGGATGGCCACGGCCGGCGCGATCCTCGGGCTGAAGGTGCCCGGCGTGGTCGTCGAGGACATCGCGACGACCGCCAAGACGATCCCCGACTTCCCCGGGATGTGGGCGGCGATGCTCGGGGAATCGGCGTGAGCGCGGGGGCGGCCTGATGCGCAAGCGCGGTTGGCGGGATCTGGACGAGTCCGATGTGCGGGTGCGCCCCGGGCGCCGGGGCAGCCGTCCGCGCAGCAAGCAGCGCCCCAAGCACGAGGACGCGGCGGCCGCGATGGTGGTCGCGGTCGACCGCGGCCGGTGGACGTGCGCGCTGGACGGGAACCCGGACCGGCTGGTCACCGCCATGCGGGCGCGCGAGCTCGGCCGCACGCCGGTGGTGGTCGGCGACCGCGTCGGCCTGGTCGGTGACATCTCCGGCAAGCCCGACACGCTGGCCCGGATCGTGCGGGTCGACGACCGCACCAGCGTGTTGCGCCGCACCGCCGACGACACCGACCCGTACGAGCGGGTCGTGGTCGCCAACGCCGAACAGCTGATCATCGTGGCCGCGCTGGCCGATCCGCCGCCGCGGCCCGGCTTCATCGACCGCTGCCTGGTCGCCGCCTACGCGGGCGGGCTGACGCCGGTGCTGTGCCTGACCAAGGCCGACCTCGCCGATCCCGGCGAGTGGATCGCCACGTACTCCTCCCTGGACATGCCGATCACGATCACCCGCCAGGACTGCGAACCCGAGGAACTCCGCGCGCTGCTCGCGGACCGGGTGTCCGCGCTGGTCGGCCACTCCGGCGTCGGCAAGTCCACATTGGTCAACCGGCTGGTGCCGGCGGCCGACCGGGCGACCGGCGAGGTCAGCGGCGTTGGCAAGGGCCGGCACACCTCGACCTCGGCGGTCGCGCTGCCGCTGCCCGGCCGGGGCTGGGTGGTGGACACCCCGGGCATCCGCTCGTTCGGCCTGGCGCACGTCACCCCGGACGACGTGATCGCCGCGTTCGAAGGCTTCGCCGAGGCGGCGGAGGAATGCCCGCCGAACTGCGGCCACCTCGGTGGTTCCGACGATCCGGACTGCCACCTGGACACCTACGCCGCCGACGGCGGCAGCGTCGAGCAGCTCGCCTCGCTGCGGCGCCTGCTGCGCTCCCGGGCCGGGCTCGACGAGGCCTGATCCCCCGAACGAGGCTCGATCGTCCCCTGTGGCGTGACGACTTCGTTGTTAGCGTGGATCTCGGCGTCCGATGCGGATTTCCCTTGACCGCGCGGACGATTCGGCCACCGCACGCTGACACGGCCCGAGGAGCTCGCCCGATGCCACGAGCCAGCACCAGGACCGCGGTGTTGTCCGCCGGTCTCACCCTGATCGCCGCGCTAGGCGCCTGCGGCGCCGAACCACCTCCGCAGCCCTGGCCGCTGATGGCCGCCCGCCCCGACCCCCGCCCGCGAGCGGATGCCATGTTGTCGCAGGTCATCAACAAGATCAGCGAACGCGGCAGCGTGCACAGCAGCGTGCGCGGAAGCCTCGGCCTGGTGGGCGAACTGACCGCCGAAGGCGCCGTCCGCTACCGGGGTCCGCAAGCCGATCTCGCCTTCGAGGGCCAGACCAGAACGCCCGGGAACCGGTCGTCGCAGCACCTCTCACTGTCCATCATGGATGGTGTCGGCTACCTTCGGACCCCGCTGGTGCGGCCCGAGCCGGACAAGCCCTGGCTGAAGATCACGCCCGGTGGCGCCGACTTCGGCGACAAGCTCCTCGGCCCCGCGCTGGACCAGCTGCACGATGCCGTCGACCCGCGCGCCGCCTTCACCGGCGTCGAACCCGCCACCCGCATCCAGACCAGCGCGCCCGACACCGTCGACGGCAAGCCGACCACCCGCTACGAGCTGCGGATCATCACCTCGCAGGCCGCCGACGTGGCCGACGATCCGCAGCAGCGCGACCGGTTCCGGCAGGCCGCCGATGCCGGCGAGCCGGAACTCGGCTACCAGCTGTGGCTCGACGACTCCGGCCTGCCCGCGCGGTTCGCCGCCGACCAAGAGGTCGCCCAGGCCGGCGAGGTGTCGCTGACCTCGACCTACCGCGACTGGGGCGCCCCCGCCGACATCCCGGTCCCGCCCGCCGGGCAGATCGGCGTCTTCGACGCCCTGCCGCCGCAGGCGCCGCGGTGACCGCGCTTCCCGCAAAACGCCCGAAAAAGGCATGAAGAACTGTTACTTTTCAGGCATTGCAATCTTCATGCAGAGAGGAAATCCTGTGCGCCGCACCACAGTCGCCCTGTCCGCAGCAGCGTTGGCGATCACCCTGGGCGCCTGCAGCCAGGGCGGCACGCCAGCCAACCCGGGCAACGCGGGTCAGGAGCAGACCGAGAGCTCCAGCTCGCCGTTCAAGGACATCTCGTCGCTGATCAGCTCGGCGAAGTCCAGCATGGACGCGAAGAAGACCGTGACGGTGTCCTTCGAGGGCACCGGCGCCGTCCAGGCCCTCGGCTCCACGAAGTGCCAGCTCGACATCGCGCAGACCGAGATGGCCTGCACCGGGGCGACCGAGATGGTGTTCACCAAGGACGGGATGTACATCAAGAGCCCGGAACTGGCCCAGCTCTCCGGTGACCCGAGCAAGCCGTGGCTGAAGATGTCCGCTAACGACTCGATGGCGCAGCAGCTCGGCCAGCTGGGCAAGATCAACGACTTCGAGTCCATGCTCCCGCCCGGGTCCAAGATCATCTCCAGCGCCAAGGAGCAGGTCGACGGCCAGGAGGCGACCCGCTACGAGATCGTCACCGACCTCAAGGCGGCCGCCGCCGAGGCCAAGCCCGAGGAGAAGCCGGCGTTCCAGGCGCTGGTCGACGCCGGGGTCACCGAGCTCAAGCAGACCGTGTGGGTGGACGCCGAGGGCCTGCCGCTGAAGGCCGACTCGACCACGCCCGCCCTCACCGTGGCCGGCCAGCAGATCCCCGAGTCGACCATGACGGTGCGCTACAGCGACTGGGGCAAGCCGGTCCAGATCACCGTGCCGCCGGCCGACCAGGTCCAGGAAAAGCGCTGAAACCGCGGTGCGGCCCGAGGCGCGACTCGCCCGGGCCGCACCTACCCGGTCGCTACATCAGCTCCAGCAGGAACGGCACCTCTTGCGGGGCGTACCAGGCGAGTTCGTGGTCCTCCGCCTCGCCCAGGGTGAAGTCCGCGTCCGGATCGCCGAGGTCGGCGGCGTCGATGACCTCCGCCGCGGCGCGCACCGCGTCCTCCGCTTCCGTGGCGTCCACGTGCACCGCCGCGATCTTCTTCCACTTCACCGGCCCGGACACCTTCACCACGGCGTAGTCCAGATCGGGCCGAAGCGTCACGTCGTCGACATCGGCGGAGATCACCACCCGGCGGAGCTCGACCTTCTCGCCCGCGCCCAGGTCACCACCGATCAACCGCAGCGACGCCCGAGCGGCCTCACGCATCGCCGCGTACTCCAGCTCCTCCGTGTCGCCACTGGCGTAGGACTCGCGCAGCGCCGGCGTCAACGCGAACGCCGTCCCACCCAGCGGCTGCAACTGCTTCTCCTCCACCAGTCGCCGCAACATCGGCACCGTGGCGGGCAGGTAAACCCTCATGCGTCGACCGTCCCGATCATCTCGTCCACTGCTTCTCCGATCATCGCCGCCAACACGTCCACGTCGGGCATCGCATCCCGATCCGCGTTCAACCCGAAGTACACGCCGCCGTCGTAGGAGGTAACGCCTACCGACAGCGACTGGTTCTTGGCCAACGGCACCACCGGGAACATCTCCATCATCCTCGCTCCCGCCGCGTACAACGGCACCTGCGGTCCCGGAACGTTGGTCACCAGCACGTTGAACAATCGGTCCGAGAACTGGTTCGCGACCCGTGCCCCCAGCGCGTGCAGGGTCGGCGGCGCGAACCCGGACACCTTGACCAGCGCACCGGCCGCCACCGACTGCCCGGACTCCGCGTGCGCGCGCATGGCATGGCCGACCTGGTGCAGCCGGACGATCGGATTCCCTTCGCCCACCGGCAGATCCACCAGGTACGCCGACACCTTGCTGCCGACCGACCCGACCGGCAGGCTGCCGGTCTCCGGGTACGTCGCGCGCGCCTCGGCATCGTCGGAACGCACCGACACCGGCACCATCGCGCGCAGCGTCGTCGACGGCGACACCACTTCGCCGCGGGACAACAACCAGTTCCGCAGCGCGCCGGTCACCACCGCCAGCACCACGTCGTTGACGGTGCTGCCGTGAGCTTGGCGGACGGCGCGGAAGTCGTCGAGCTTGGCCCGCGCGACGGCGAACCGGCGCTGCGTGGAGGTCGGCGCGTTCAACGGCCCGCTCGGCGCAGGGACCACCGCGGTGCGCAGCGCCGAGGCGACACCGCCGAGAGCCCGCGTGATCTTCTGGACCGTCGCGGTGGCGTCGACCACCGCCGCCCGAACGTTCTCCACCACCTCGCCGGGACGTTGCACGGCGTCGGTCATCGCCTCGACCACCAGCTCCGCGAGGCTCGGTTCCGGGCGCGGCATCCACAGCTCATCGGCGTCCGGAACCTGCCGGTCGCGCTCCACGTCCAGGATCACCTGGCCGATGTCGATCGCGCCGATGCCGTCGACCATCGCCTGGTGCGTCTTGGTGATCACCGCCACCCGGTTCTTTGACAGCCCCTCCACCAGGTAGATCTCCCACAGCGGCCGGGTGGGGTCGAGCTTGCGGGACATCAGCCGCGCGGCCAGGTCGTGCAGCTGATCGTCGTTGCCCGGCTTCGGCAGCGCCGACCGCCGCACGTGGTAGGTGATGTCGAAGTCCTGGTCGTCCACCCACACCGGACGCACCAACCCGCCCGGAACCTGCATCACCCGCTGCCGGTATCTCGGCACCAAGCCCAGCCGGCGGTCGATCAGCGCCAACACCTTGTCGTAGTCGAACCCGGTGCGCGGGCGCCGGAACACCGCGACGCCACCGACGTGCATTGGCGTCGTGTAGTCCTCCAGGTAGAGGAACGAGGCGTCGACTGCGGAGAGACGATCGGACATGTCCGCGATCCTGGCACACGAGCCGCCGGATCCCGAGGGGTTCCAGTCGAGGAGGGCGCGGCGGAGCATGTGACACTTGGAAGCGTGACCAGCGAAGTTTCCCCTAAAGATCGATTCGTCACCGTTTACGGCCGCAAGCCGGTGCTGGAGGCGTTGACGGACTACGACCTGCGCGTGGACAAGGTGATCCTCGCCGAGGGGCTGCGCGGCTCGATCATCGACGAGATCCAGGAGGCTGCCGCCGACCGCGCGGTGCGGGTCCAGCGCGCAAGCGCGCACAGGGTGAAGGTGCTGGCCGGGAACGGCCGGCACGACCAGGGCGTGCTGGCCGACGTGGTGGCGCGGAAGATGCGGCCGCTCTCGGACGCGCTCGCCGACCCCGCGCACGCACCGCGAACCATCCTGCTGCTCGACGGTCTGACGACGCCGGCGAACGTAGGCATGATCCTGCGCACCGCGACCGCGGCCGGAATCGACGGAATCGTGGTGCCGCACCGCGGCGTCGCCAGCCTCGACCCGCTGGTCATCAAGGCTTCGGCCGGAGTGGCGTTCCACGCCCCGGTCCTGCGGACCCGCACCGCCGGCGAGGCCGCGGAGCTGCTGACCGAGGCTGGCTACCCGTTGTTCGCGCTCGAAGCCTCCGCGAAGGAGAGCATTTTCGACGCCGACTTCGGACCGCGCGCGGTGTTCGTGCTGGGCAGCGAAACCGCCGGGCTTTCGGAAGACGTGCAGGCGCGAGTCGCCCAGCCGTTGTCCATTCCGATGGCCGGTGGGGTGGAATCGCTCAACGTCGCCAGCGCCGCGGCGGTGCTGTGCTTCGAACTCCTCCGACGCAAGCTGGCTTCCTGAGCCTTGGACGGGTGGTGGTTCGGCCGCGACCGCGGCCGTCCGCCACCCGATGAAATCTCCGTCGATGCAAATAAAAAGGGTCCCTTCTCTCCCGGGAAAACCAGGAAAGAAGGGACCCTTCTCAAATAATGTGTCGGCGGTGTCTTACTCTCCCACACCCTGTCGAGTG
>NZ_JBFAIN010000067.1:0-26618 GCF_040654735.1 Saccharopolyspora sp. NPDC050642
GCGAACCCACCCAACTGCGCACCCGAGAAATCCTTCAGCGACCCCAGCAACCGCCCCATCGGAGTACGCGCCCCCGCCACGATCACAGAACCGCTCACCACTGCCTCCCGGTGCGTCTTCGTCGACTGCCACGTCATCGATGCGTCGCAGCACCATGATGGCCCCGCGGGCGCTCCCGGACCATACCCGCGATGACACCCGGTGCCACCTGTGACGACTGCCATAACCAGGCGCTACGGATGACAGGAAGGTTCCCATGCTCTCACCTGTCACCGGCTCCGGTGACAGGAAAGTTCCCATGCTCGCGACGCCACCCGCCCCGGCGATCAGGCCGCCGGACGACAGGAAGGTTCCCTTCCTCGCAAGCCCCGTCACGCCCAGCCGCCCGTGGACGGCCGGGCGTGACAGGAAGGTTCCCCTGCTCTCAGCAGTTGCCGGTGCCGGTGGTGGTGTCGCAGAGGCTGGTTTCGGCGGCCCAGGACAGCTTCGTGCGGGCGTTGACGCCGAGTTCCCGGGAAGCCGACACGTCGGTGTCCGCGCCGGAGTCGGCCTTCAGCCAGTACCGCACCTCGTAGTCCTTTCCGCCCTCCGCGTAGGTGAAGACGTAGAACGGTGCCGGGACCGGGGCCGGCCCGAAGTCGGGGGCGGTCCAGGCCTTTTCGCCCTCCGCCTCGCTCGGGTCGACGTACAGGCAGTCGTACTTGGTGCCCTCGAAGGTGCAGTCGCGCGGCTGCGCCCCGCCGTACCGGGTGACGCTGTCGTCCTTGGTGACGCCGTCGGATTCCAGCCGCTGGTAGATCGTTTCGCAGGCGCCTGCGTCGCAGGCGTGCCAGTCCTTCCACGCGGTGGCTCGGGCGCTTGCGGTGGACGATCCGCCGTTGACCGCGTCGCAGAACTTGCCGACCATGTACGGCACCATCTTCTGCGCGGCGCCGACCGAGTCGATGGCGGTCGCGGCGGTCTCCCCGGCGCCGAGCCCGGCCGAGTCGAGCTGCCAGATGCCGACGCCCGGGTTGAAGAACAGGCCCTTGGCTCGTTGTTCGGGGTCGGCGAGGGAGGTCTGGTCGTCGTAGCGGGACAGGGTCATCGGCGACGGCGCCTTGCCGGATCCCGCCACCTCGGGCCACGTCGTGGACAGCGCCAGGTTGGTCGCGGCTTTGGCGCTGATCGTGCAGTCGGCCGCCCCTGCCGCCTCCTCGGCTGCGGCGCTCACCGCTGCGTACGGTTCGGTGCCGAACACCAGCGGCCCGGGCGCGACCCAGGCCCGGTCCCGGCGCAGTTGGTCCGCGCGCGGATTGTCGCCGCCTCCGCCGCTGGGCACGCCGTCGCCACCGGCGGCCAGCGCGGCGGGTACGCCTAATCCGATGGTGACGCCGAGCACCGCCGTCAGGATCGCGAGCCCGCGAACCGGCCCACGTTGCTTCTTCGCCATCTTCGCCCCTCTCAGGTGAATCAGCCACATGCTCGTGCGTAGCAAGGTCACCCGACTCCGCTCGTTGGGGCAATTCGATCTTCCGGATTTGCCGGTATTCCCGGAAAATGTGGTCGCGAGTTACGCTGCGGGCATGCGAGCGGACTTAACCGGCCTGGTCACGGCCGTGGATCACGTGGGCATCGCGGTGGCCGATCTGGACGCGGCCATCGCCTTCCAGCGGGACACCTTCGGATTAGAAGTCGCGCACACCGAGGTGAACGAGGAACAGGGCGTGCGCGAAGCGATGATGCGGGCGCCCGGCGACGCCACGGGCGTGACGCAGATTCAGCTCATCGCGCCACTGCGCGACGATTCGGCGATCGCGAAGTTCCTGGACCGCAACGGCCCCGGCCTGCAGCAACTCGCCTACCGGGTGACGGACATCGACGCGGCCATGGCGGCGATCCGCGCCAAGGGATTGCGCCTGCTCTACGAGGAACCGCGCCACGGCACGGCGAACAGCCGCATCAACTTCGTGCACCCCAAGGACGCCGGCGGCGTCCTCGTCGAACTCGTCGAACCGGCCGAAGTCCACTGAGGACAGCCTCGGAGTCGTGAGTGCTTTGTGCCGCCATGGCAGCACAAAGCACTCACGACCCGATCACGCCGGGAGCAGCAGCATCCGGCGTTCGGCGATCTCCTCGACCGCCTCACGGCTGTAGGCGAGCGGGAAGTACTCGCCGGTGCGCCAGGATTCGGCCAGGTCCCGGTAGTGCGGGTCGTCCGGGTTCCCGGACTGGCCCGGCGTGTTGACCGCGATCGAGGAATCCCAGTCGCCCACGTCGAGGACCATCCGGAACGACGGGCCGTTGGTCTGCCGGAAGTCGTTCGTCCGGTACGACGACTGGTTCACGGTGTCCGGGGAGCCGCCGCGCGGCAGCGGGCCGACGTCGAACCGGGCGCGCTCGCCGGCGTCGAACGCCTTCGACGCCGGGTGCTGGAAGAAGCTGTGGTGCAGCTTGCCCCACCGCCAGCTGCCCTCGCCGCGCCCGAGCAGCTCCTGCACCTCGGCGTAAGCAGTGCGCAGCGTGTCCAGCAGCAGCCGGTCGCGGGCCGCCTCGTCCGGCAGCCACCTGCCGGGCTTCTCCAGCTCGCCGAGCAGGACCAGCGTGTCGGCGTCCTCGATCACGCCGGCGGCCTTCGGCACGGCGGCGCGCACGAACCCGGGCCCGAGGTGCTTCGACAGCCACACCTCGAACAGCGCCGCGGCGTTCGAATCGGCCGCCTCCACCGAGTCCCATCCCCGCAGCAGCCGCAGCGCGCGGCGGAGATCGGATTCACCGCTGTCCAGTTCGGACAGCAGCGCGATCAGCCGCCGGGCCGGGATGGACAGCTGATCGTTCTGCAGCGCCGCCGAATCCGACACGGTGTGCTTGCGCTGCCGCGACAGCACCTCGACGATCCGCTGGTGCCGGAACGGGTTGGTCCACTCGAACCCGAGGCCCTTGTCCTGGTATTCCGGCGGCAGGTTGAACTGGTTCGCGGTGGCGATGAACCCGGCCGCCGGGTTGAGCTCGCGCGGCAGGTCGTCGCCGGAGTAGAAGCCGTTCCACTCGTAGCGGCCGTCGCCGGGCACCGGCAGCAGGCCGTCGTAACCGACCCGCTTGGGCGCCAGGCCACCGGGCACCCAGCCGATGTTGCCGTCGACGTCGGCGTAGACCTGGTTCTCCGTCGGCGCGCCCCAGTTGCGCATCGACGTGGTGAACTCGCGGAAGTTCCGGGCCCGCATGTAGGAGATGCTGCCGAAGTACGGCGACATGCCCGGTTCCAGCCAGGCCGTCCGCACCGCGTACGCGAGGTTCCGCTGCTCGTCCACGCGGATCACCGGGCCGTGCCTGGTGAACGCGAGCTCGACGGTCCGGTCGGCCTCGCCGAACACCGCGACCGTCTCGCGCCGGACCGACATCGACTCCCAGCCGTCCCGGTAGCGGTAGCGGGTGCGGTCGGCCGGGTCGAGCTGGTAGACGTACAGGTCTTCCTGGTCCATCGGGAAGATGGTGAGCCCGAACGCGATGGTGCCGTTGTGCCCGATGGAGATTCCCGGCAACGCGGGCTCGCCGGCGCCGATCACGTCCAGGCCGGGCGCCGACAGGTGCGCGATGTAGCGCAGCGACGGAGCCGAGTAGGCGCGGTGCGGGTCGTTGGCCAGGATGGGGCGCCCGGTGGCGGTCCGCTGCCCGCCGACCACCCAGTTGTTGCTGCCTTCGGTCGTCGCGTCGCGGATCGTCCTGGCTCGGATCGAACCGTCCTTGAATTCGACCTCCTGGGTGGCGAGCTCGAATACCGCCAGCACGTCCGCCGGCATCGCGCACGGGTCGAAGCCCTCGGGCACGGTCGTCCGCCGGTCGGGTTGCAGGCCCTGCCGGACCAGGTCCGCGTCCACCCCGGCGGCGCAGGCCACCTTGGCGCGCTTGACCTCGCTGGTCAGGTTTCGGGTCAGGCCGTGGCTGCGGATGCGCACCACGTCCGCCGGTTCCCAGCGGGCGGGCCGGTAGCCGAGGATGCCGAACTCGGCCGGCAGCTGCTCCGGGTGCTGGTCCAGCCAGTCCAGGTAGGCGTTGATGCCGGCGGTGAACTGCGTCGCGATCCGCTGCGCGTCCGGGGCGTAGCGCGACCATTCCACGTCCATGTCGCCGCGGTAGAGGAACAGCCTGGTGGCGCGGTCCTGGTCGACGTAGTCCGGGCCGAGCACCTCGGCGAGCCGCCCGAGGCCGCGGCGGCGCCACAGGTCGATCTGGAACAGCCGCTCGCGGGCGGCGTTGAAGCCCTGGGCGAGGAACACGTCGTCCTCGCTGCTCGCGTACAGGTGCGGGACGCCGTAGCGGTCCTCGATCAGCTCGACCGGCGCCCGCAGGCCCTTCACCTGGAAGTTCGTCACCGGGGCCGGGTCACCGGGGGTCGCGCTCGCCGCGGCCGCCATCACACCTGCTCCGGCGATTCCCGCCGCAGTCGCGACGAAACCCTGTCGCCGGGAAAACCGCACGCGCCCAACGTCCACCACAACCTCCCGCGTCGACCACCTGCAGGAAGTTGTAGTCCGGGCAACATCTTTTCACAAGAGTGAAGCGACTTCATGATAGGTGAGCCAGGCGTCAGGGGTTGTTCAGGTAGGCGAGCACGGCGAGGACGCGGCGGTTCTTGTCGCCGTCATCGGCGATGCCGAGCGCCAGGCGGCGGCGCTGCCCCGCGAGCCCGCCCCCGGCCTGAACCTCGGCCCGGAAGTAGGCCTGGCCCCACCCCGCCGTACGGCCAGGCCCCGGTCAGGCCGGCTTGACCTTCCGCGGTTTCCCGACGCCGAGCTCCAGGGCCTTGGCGATGAAGCTGATCTCGCGGTCCAGCTCGTCGTCGTGCGCGCCGTGCCGGGCCACCGAGTGGCGGTGGTTGACCACCCGGGCCAGCAGCACGGCGGCGGTGTCGACGTCGCAGCTCACCGGGCCCGGCGGCAGCGCCAGCTCGATCACCCGGCGGATCAGCTCCACCACCGTCCCGAACCGCCGCTGCAGCGCCTGCCGCACCGCGACGTGCGTGTCCGCTTCCCGCCACAGCAGGTGGCTGAGCAGCGGCGACGACTCCAGCCGCGCGTCGAGTTCGCCGATCAGCCGGCGCAGGCTGCCCGCGACATCGCCCCGGACGGCGACCCGGTCGGACTCCACCAGATCCTCGGGCAGCCGCTCGACCAGCGCCGTCAGCAGGTCCTGCTTGCGCCGGAAGTAGTAGTGGATGAGTCCTTTGGGGACCTCTGCTCGCTCGGCGATCCGGGAGGTGGGCGTGGCGTTGAAGCCGTGCTCTGCGAACAGCTCGCCTGCCGCGTTCAGGATGCGCTCCCGCGCGGACCGATCACCCGGCGCCGCGACGGCATCGTCCGATGTGGACGGCCGCTTGCGGGCGCCGCGATCGCCCGGTGCCTCCGCCATGAACCCGACCTCCGACCTCCGGCCGACTCGTTCCACGGGGCCGGTCAAAAAGAACGCGCGGCCCGGACGTTACCGCCGGACCGCGCGACAGCGAACTCGCGAGTGGTGGTGATCGCTCGAACGGCCGCCACCGCTCGCGACGATTGGCGTGTTTCACAGGTGACGGCAGCCACCCGTGGCACGGCCCTCAGTGCTGGCCCGCGATTCCGCGGTGCGCGGCGTTGGCTTCGGGCAGCGCGGCGGCACCAGCGATGACGGCCAGCACGCCGACGATCCACGAGGTCCACGAGGCGCCCATGAACCCGGTGTAGCCGAGGACCCACGGCGAGATGAACAGCAGCACGCCCAACAGCATGTGGCTGTATTCGCTGGTCATCGAGCCCGGCATGGCCAACGACCACACGCTCGCGATCACCAGCAACGCGCCCAGCACGATCATCGCGGACATCGCCGCCCCGTTCGTCGCCGTCCACATCGTCCCGAGGATCAGGTAGACGCCCAGCACCACTGCGACCCAGTCCTGCCAGCGAACCCACGGCTTCACAGTCGAACCGCTCGACCTATCGGCCACGTCGATCACCTCCACTGATGCCCGACTTGCACCTCCATGTTCACTCTTGGTTGGCCAGCCGGTCAAGAGTCCGGATCGTGGTGTTCCGTCCGCTTCGCCACACCATCCGGCGCGCCACCGCGAAGCCGCGTCGGGGGCCTCGTCCACCGGGCGAGGAAAATCCGGCTGATACGCGCCACACCTCCCACAACAACGTCGTCTTCCAGGTAGCTTGGTTGCCATGGGCCTTGCCGACGACCGCGATTTGCTGCCACTGGGATCGGGATTCGACCTCGCTCGCAAGAACGGCTACGACCGCGCCCAGGTCGATGAGCACCTCGAGCGACTCGACGCCGACATCCGCATCCTCTCCGCGGATCGCGACGCCGCGGTCTCCCAGGCGGGAGACCTGTCCAAGCAGCTGGAGTCGGCCCGCTCCGAGATCGAGAGCCTGCGCGGCCAGGTCGACCGGCTGGCCAAACCGCCGACCACGCTGGAAGGTCTCAGCGAGCGCCTGCAGCGAATGCTGCGCCTCGCCCAGGACGAGGCGAACGACATCCGGGGCCGCGCCGAGAAGGACGCCGGCCTGATCCGCACGCGCTCCGAGACCGAGGCGACCAACCTGCGCAACCGCTACGAGCGGCTGCTCTCCGAGGTCGACAGCCGGCGCAGCGAGATGGAAACCGAGCACCGCTCGCTGATGGAAAAGGCCAAGGTCGAGGCGGAGCGGATCACCCGCGAGGCCGAGGAGAACCGCAAGCGCGCCGACCAGGAGTCCGAGGCCCGCCGGATCCAGGTCGAAGAGGACTTCGAGATCGCGATGGCGGCGCGCCGCAGCGAATCCATGCGCACCCTCGCCGAGCAGGAGGCCACCAGCAAGGCGGAAGCCGAGCGCCGCGTCCGGGAAGCGACCGAGGAGGCCAACCGCCGGCTGCGCGAAGGCACCACCGAAGCGCACCGCCGGGTCCGCGAGGCCACCGACCAGTCGAACCGGATGGTCGGCGACGCCACCGCGAAGGCCGAACAGCTCACCCGCGAATCCACCGACGCAGCGCAGAAGCGCGAGAAGGACAGCATCGAGACCGCCGAGCGCCGCGAGCGCGAAAGCGTCGAAGCCGCGCAGAAGCGCGAGCGCGAAAGCATCGAAGCCGCGCAGAAGCGCGAGCGGGAGAGCATCGAAGCCGCCGACAAGCGGAAGCGCGAGAGCACCGAGGCCGCGGAGAAGCGGATCCGGGAGAGCAAGTCGGAAGCCGAGCGGCTGGTCCGCGAGGCCACGGAGAAGTCCGAGCGGATGGTCCGCGAGTGCACCGAGGAGGCCACCCGCCTCATCGACGAAGCGACCCGCGAGAGCAAGCGCCTGGTCACGGCGGCCCGCGAAGACTCCCAGCGCCGCCTCGGCGCGACGACCGAAGAGGTCCAGCGCCGCCTCACCAAGGCGGACGAGCAGGTCCACTCGCTGACCGAACTGCGCGAGTCCGTGGCCAAGAAGCTCCGCGACGCCGCCGAAATGCTCGGCCAGACCACGCCGCTCCTGGAACGCCTCGCCCAGGAGGACTCCGAAGAGGACAAGCTCCGCGAAGCGGCGGCGGAAGCCCGCGAACAAGCCCGCAAGGACGCCGAAGACGCCCTCGCCCGCGACTCCCGCAACGAGGAGCCCGCCCGCCAGGCGAAGCCGGCGGCCGAGGCGAAGCCGGCGCAGGACGCGACGAAGGCGAAGCCGAGCGGAGCGAAGCCCGAGGCGCAGCCTGCGAAGCAGGCGAAGCCGAAGGGCCAGGGCGGCAAGCCGTCGGGCGGCGGCGGAGCCGCCGACGACGGGCCGACGGAGCAGATCCACCGGGACACGGCGCGCGGTCACAGCCCGCACGACGAGCCGACGCGGCGCATCCAGCTGCCGGTGCCGGAGGGCAAGGGCCAGCAGCAGCGCTCCCACAGCGCCACCCGGATCGACGCCACGAACCAGCAGCGCCGCTGACAACAGCCCGCCTCACCTGCGCGAACAGCTCGCACGACGTCGGCTGACTCACGCTGCGCGTCCCCTGTGGAACGACGCGCGCTCGCGACACCAGATGCTGGACGTCGGCACGGCCACACATGCGGTGGCTGCGCCGGGCTGAACCAGTCCACTTAGGACTCGGACGCCGTTCCGCCGCTGGTCGGCTCGCCACCTCGCGGCGGACACTTGCACCTGACACGGTGTCAGGTCCTAAACCAGGGGTGTCATGTTCAGCATTGGAGACTTCGCCAGGCACGGCCGGGTGTCGGTCCGGATGTTGCGCCACTACGACGCGCTCGGGCTGCTCCGGCCCGCGCACGTCAACCGGTCGACCGGTCATCGCGGCTACACCGCCGACCAGTTGGCCCGGCTCAACCGGATCATCGCGCTGAAGGAACTGGGTTTCAGCCTGCAGCAGGTGCAGCGGATCCTCGACGAGGAGTTCACCGCCGAGCAGCTGCGCGGCATGCTGCGGCTGCGGCAGGCCGAACTCGAAACCCGGATCGCGGCCGACACGGCCCGGTTGGCGCACGTGCAGGCGCGGCTCCGAACGATCGAAACCGAGGGAACCATGCCCACCGATGAAGTGACGATCAAGTCCATCCCGGCGCTGCGGCTGGCCGTGCGCTCCGGTACCGCCAGGAGCATGGATCCGCAGTCGATCGGCCCGGTGGTCCGCGGCCTCTACGACGAGCTCGGCGCCGCGCTGGGTCGCGCCGGCGTGACGCCGGTCGGCCCGGCCACCGCGTACTACGAGTACGGAGCGGACGACGACACCATGGTCGTGCACGCCGGCCTGCCGGTGAACGTCGAGCCGGACCCCGCCTACGGCTTCGAGGTGGTGGACCTGCCCGCGGTGGAGAAGGCGGCGACGATCGTGCACCGGGGCCCGATGGACGACTGCCTTCCCGCGTACCAGGCGCTGGCGCGCTGGATCGAGGACAGCGGCCACAGGCCGCTGGGCACGAACCGGGAGGTGACGCTGGCCTGCCCGGCGGACCCGGCCGGGATGGTGACCGAGATCCAGGAGCCCATCGCCTGACGTCCTGCCTGGTCAGCACGGGTGCGCGTCATCGAGAGGGACGACGCCTGTCTCTACGAGCAAGGACAGCTGTGGGCATCTCGCGGCCTGCACCGACGGAAAGGACCAGGTCATGTCGGACCAGGAGTTCCCAACCGGTGATGACGACAGGGCGCGCGCCAAACGGCAGTCCGGAAGCTACTTCATGCTGCCCAGCGAAACGGCCGAGCAGTTCAAGCGGTCCGAGGCGGACATGGAGAAAACGCGGGATCGCGCCGTAGAGCGGAATGCCCACCCGCCGGGCAAGGGCGACCACTAGGAGGCAAGGGCGCGAGGCTCGGCAACCGAGCCTCGCGCCGCCTAGGCGATCCGGGCGATCCAGGAACGGACGACGTCGGCGAAGGCGTCCGGCGCCTCGACCGACGACAGGTGCCCGACGCCCGGCAACGTCACGAGCTCGCCACCGCGCAGCGCATCCGCGAGCTCGCGAGCGTTCTCCGGGGGCGTCAGCGCGTCTTCCTCGCCGACGACCACCAGCGCCGGGCCGTCGTAGGCCCGCAGCGTGGCTGTGCTGTCGGGACGTCCCGCCATCGCGCGCTGCGCCCACGCGACACCGTCCGCGGGCTGAGCATCGATCATCTCGCGGACACTGGAGACGATCTCGGGGCGTTGCTCGTGCGTAGTGCGCCCCAACAGGTTCGGCAGGCTGCTATCCGCGAGCCAACCCTTGGTGCCCTCGCTCGCCGCACGATCCGCAACCTTTAGGCGGTTGGCGCGCTGCTCGTCGTTGTCGGCGACGGCCTTGGTGTCGACGAGCAGCAGGCCCGCGACGCGCTGCGGCGCAGCGCGCAGCAGCGCCATCGCGACGTAGCCGCCCATCGAGCAACCGCCCAGGACGACCCGCGGCAGCTCCAACTGATCCAGCAGGGCCAGGATGTCGGCGGCGGCGCGATCGATGCTCGGCTGCACTGCCGCGCGCCGGTTCGCGCCCGGCTCCGCCAGGCCCCGCGCCGACGAGCCGTCCAACGCGCTCTCGCCGAGACCCCGCTGATCAGGGGTGATCACCCGCAACTGGTCGTCCAGGCGGCCCCGCACCGGATCCCACATCCGCGCATCCACCGGGAAGGCGTGCAGCAGCACCAGCGGCGTCCCGGCTCCCGATTCGATGAAGTGCACGGGCCCATCCTGCCGGAACGACCCACCCGACGCGCCCCGACGAACCGCCACCGCCCGCCCTGCTGTGCGGATTGCAGCTTGGGAACCTTCCTGTCATCCCCACCGAGCCCCGGCGTGAGCTTGGGAACCTTCCTGTCACCCCACCCTGGCCCGGTGCGAGCATGGGAACCTTCCTGTCATCCGAGCGCCCAGGCGTTGCTGAGGTGTGCTGCGGCGCA
Organism: Saccharopolyspora sp. NPDC050642; assembly: GCF_040654735.1. NCBI lineage: Bacteria > Bacillati > Actinomycetota > Actinomycetes > Pseudonocardiales > Pseudonocardiaceae > Saccharopolyspora > Saccharopolyspora sp. NPDC050642. Next base: position 10,347 of record NZ_JBFAIN010000067.1, read on the forward strand.
GATGTTGACGTCCAGCAGGTAGGCGCCCACCTGACCGCACTGGCCCGCCTCGGTGCCCGGGTCGATCGGTTGGCCGTGGCCCATGCCGGTGATCTCGAACGTCTCCACCAGGGTTCGGCCGCCCGCGTCGTTGTAGACCGCGTGCGGGTAGCCCGCGACGGTGTCGGTGGCCGACGGCGTGCCCGGGATGCCGTGCACATTGGTCCACTGCTCGACCTGTTCGCGCTGGTTCGCCGGCGCCACCGTGTAGTCGGCGGTGCCGTGCCAGATGCTCAGCGTCGGCCGCGGCCCTTGATGCTGGCTCGCGGCTCGCACCTTGTCACCCCATTGCGCCGCCGTCAGATCCCGGCCGGGGTTCATGCACGTGAACGCGTCGACGGCGCTCGTCGCGCAGCCGAACGGCAGGCCCGCCACGACGCCGCCACCGGCGAACATTTCCGGGTAGGTGGCGAGCAGCACCGAGGTCATCGCGCCGCCTGCGGACAGGCCCGTGACGTAGACCCGGGCCGTGTCCGCGCCGGTGTCGTCGATCGCACGCCGCACCATCTGCGCGACCGATTCCGCCTCGCCCTGGCCGCGCGTTGTGTCGCCGGGCTGGAACCAGTTGAAGCAGCGGCTGCTGTTGTTGGCCGCTTCCTGCTGCGGCAGCACTAGCGTGAACCCCGAGCGCTCGGCGAGTTCGACCCACCCAGCGCCGTTGCCGTACCCGGCCGCATCCTGCGTGCAGCCGTGCATCGCGACTACGACCGGGCGGCCCGTGGGCAGCCCGTCGGGGACGTATTCGAACATGCGGAGCGCGCCGGGATTCGCGCCGAACCCGGTCACCTCCCGGATTTCGGCCGCCGACGCGGCGGGGGCGACGGCGAACAGGGCCAGCAGCACGGCCGCGACCAGCGAGAAGACACGCACTCAGACCACCTCCTTGTGGTTTGCACCACCAAGGTAGGGGCGTTGGCGCAACCACCTCCACAGTGGACGCCACTACACCGCGAGCGCCTTTTGTGTGCCGTCACCACATGTTCGGGTTCGGCGCCCCGCCATAGCGTCACGGGGCGAACCCGAGGAGGTCTGCCGTGCCCAGCCGAATCGCCCTGCTGTCCGCCGGTCTGCTCGCCGGCACGCTGCTCCTTCCGGCCGAGCCGGCGGCCGCGCAGTCGGCGGACTGCCGTCCCGCGGCGCGGGTTCCCGGTGCCGCGCACCAGGAATCGGCCTGCCTGGACGACCTGACCACCACCGGCACGCTCGGCTCCGGGCACACGGTGCAGGCCGACTGGGCCGGCCTGACCGCCCAGGACCTGCCCGCGCCGGGGCCGGTTCCGGGCATCCAGATCGACGGCTACTTCCCGGACACCTCCGCGACGAACACCAACCACGGCTGGAACCACGACTCCCAGTTCGTGCTGCGCCTGCCGCAGCGGTGGAACGGCGGCCTGGTGATCAGCGGGACTCCCGGCAACCGCAGGCAGTACGCCAACGACCGCGCCATCGCCGATCACGTCCTGGCCGCTGGTTACGCCTTCGCCGCGACCGACAAGGGCAACACCGGCGCCGAGTTCTTCACCGACGGGCAGCGGCCGGGTGACGCCGTGGCCGAGTGGAACCACCGCGTCACGCAGCTGGCAGCCGCGGCGAAGGTCACCGCCTGGCGGCACTACGGCCGGCCGCCGTCGCGGACGCTCGCCGCCGGGCTGTCCAACGGCGGCTACCTGGTGCGCTGGCAGCTGGAGAACCGGCCTTGGCTCTACGACGGCGGAATCGACTGGGAGGGGACACTGTGGACGCAGCGGGACAACCTGCTGACCTTCCTGCCGACGGCGCTTCGCGCCTACCCCGCCGACGATGAACAGGCGATCCTGTCCGCGGGTTTCGCGCCGGGGTCGCAGTTCCTGTGGGACTACCACCACCGCGTCTACTGGGACCTGACGCAGCGGATCTACCGCGAGGAGTTCGATCCCGGCTACGACGGCGACCGGGTGGCCGGGATCCCGTTCTGCGCCAGCGGGACCGAGGGCTGCGACGCGGACTACGACTACGCCCGGCGCCCCGCCGAGGTGCATCGCGCGGTCGAGCGGATCGCGCTCACCGGCCGGATCGGAAAACCGCTGATCACCCTGCACGGCACCCTCGACACGCTGCTGCCGATCAGCCGGGATTCCGACATCTACGCGCGGATGGTGGCCGAGTCCGGGCGGGCCGGCCTGCACCGCTACCACCGCATCGAGGGCGGCAACCACACCGACGGCCTGGTGGACCAGTTCCCGGGCCGCCTGCGCCCGCTGGCGCCGCACTTCCGCGACGCCTTCGGCGAGCTGGAGGGCTGGCTCGGCGGCAGCTGACCCCGGCCGGTCAGGACCGGGACCGGGCGAAGCTCTGCGCCGTGGCGGTCAAGCTGCCCGCCAGCAGGGTGATGCCCGGCAGCGTCCCACTCACCAGCGGGATCCACGCCAGCGCGCCGATTCCGGCCATGGCGAGCCCGGCGATGCCGAAGACGGTCAACAGCACGCCCGGCACCGCGATCGACGACTGCCGCCAGACGCCCGCCAGCGCGAGGAAGTGCACCCCGACGACGAAGGCGATCCATGCGACATTCGCCTGGTCGGGGGCGCCCAGCACGCGAAGGACTCCGATGCCGCCGAACAGCAACACCGCCTCGGCGGCGACGACGAATCGGTAGCGCTTGCCGAACATGCCGCCGGACGGCCGGGTGTCCGCAGCGCGCGGAGATTTGTTGGCCAGCACAGCCAGAAGGACGATCACGGCGAGCGCGACGGCCGCGAGCACCTTGAGTGCCAGCACGGCTGGGCCGGACAACGGGTCCGAGGTGTTGACGAAGACGAACACCACGCCGAAGACGGCCCCGATCAGGGCACCGAGGTTTTCCTGTCGCACCAAGGAACAGTAGCCGAACACTCTTCACATTCACTTGCATGATCCACGCCGCACCGGTTCGGCGAGCTGTTCCACGACCAGGCGGCCGGGCACCGGCCCGGTCGATCAGCTCGCGACGATGGGCAGCTCGTAGCGGCTGACCCAGGTGACCGGGCCGTCGTCCGCCCGCTGCCCCGGGGCTCCACCTACCGAGACGTCACCGCGGTGCGTGAACCCGCGCTTCTCGTAGTAGGAACGCAGTCGGCCGTTGGAACTCACGCAGTCCAGCCGGAGGCCGGCCACCCCCTGCTCACGAGCATTCTCACCCGCCCAGTCGAGGACGACCGAGCCCAAGCCCGCCGCCCAACGGCGCACGGCCATCCGGTGCACATATCCCGCGGTGCCACCGATATCGGCCCAAGGCGGGTCGGACCAGTCCAGCGTGACGGTCCCCGCCGTCTTGTCCGCAACGCTGATCAGCCATGTCTCGCCCCGGGAAATCGCACCTTCGACCCACTCCGCTTCGAAGCGCGCCGGCCACTGGCCGATGCCCCGCTCGGCGAGCCAACCTGCTGCCTCGTCGAGCACGAGCAGCACCTCGTCCGTGGAGTCACCCGTGGCGAGGCGGAAGCGGACCTCTTCGCCATTCAGTTGATCGACATGGCAGGAATGATCGCAGGATCGCCTAGGACTGCAGGTTGTGCAGGCGTAGCGCGAGCTGGATCTCCAGCGCCCGGTCCGGGCTCTGCCAGTCGGAGCCGAGCAGGGAGCCGACGCGGTCCAGCCGCTGCACGACCGTGTTGACGTGCACGTGGAGCGCGTCCTTGGCACGCGTGAGGTTCGCCCCGGCAGCGAAGTAGGCGTGCAGCGTGCCGACAAGTTCGGTGCCGCGCCGGGTGTCGTAATCGAGGACCGGTCCGATCGTCCGCCGGACGAAACCGTTCAGGTCCGTGTGCTCGCCCAGCAGCACGCCGAGGAACCCGAGGCCGTCCATGGCCGCGCCCTCGCCGATGCGGCCGAGCGCGAGCAGGGCGCGCAGGCAGCGAGCCGCTTCGGCGTGCGCCGCGGCGATCTCCTGCGGGCCGCGCGCCGGGCCCGCCGCGCCGACCGTGACCGGGTTGTCCACGATGGATCGCAGGTCGGCGGCGATGCGGGACGCCGACTCCCCCGGATCGCCGGCGGGCACCAGGAGGACGACCTCCTCGGCGTGGATGCCGGCGAGCGCGGCGCACCGCCCGGCCGCCACCGCCAGCCGCGTTCGGGGCACCTTGTCGGCGTGCGCGATGAGCACGGCGTGCGGCTCGACGAGGTCCAGCCCGAGCCGTTCAGCGCGGGCCAGCAGCGCGCCGGGATTGCGGTCGGGCGCGGTCAGCAGGTCAGTGAGCAGTTCGCCGCGCACCTCGTCCTCCGCCTTCGCCACGGACCGGCGCAGCATCAGCAGCAGCGCGGTGACCACCGCCGCGCGCTCGAACAGCCGCCGGTCGGCGTCGACCAGATCCGCCCGCCCGACCAGCACGATGCTGCCGAGCAGCTCCGGCCCGGCCTGCACCGCGCACACCCATCCGTCCGATGTGGACACCGCACGGCCCGCGGCCCGGGACGTCGCGACGGCTTCCGCCGGCGGTTCGGGCGGTCTACCGCCGGCGCCGGTCAGCTCGGTGCCGTCCGCGTCGAACATCCCGATCGCGCCGCGCAGCACATCGGCCACCGACGCCGCCACCTCCGGCAGGTCGCCGCCGCGCAGCACCAGATCCATCAGCCGGTCGTGGGCCTCCTCGGCGCGGTGCAGGGCCTCGCTGTGCGCGCTGATCTCCTCCAGCAGGGCCGCGTTGTCCAGCGCGATCGCGGCGTGGTCGGCCAGCGACGACAGCAGCGCGACCTCGTCCGGGCTGAACTCGCGGCGCGTCCGGTCCGAGGCGTAGAGCACGCCGATGACCTGGTCGCCGAGCGCCAACGGCACGCCCAGGATCGCGGTCAGCCCCTCATCGCGGACCGCCGAGTCGATCGGAGAGGTGTGCCGGAACCGCTCGTCGGCGAAGTAGTCGTGCGTCGCGTACGGCTGCGCGGTCTGCGCGACCAGCCCGCCCAGCCCCTCCCCCATGCCGAGCGTGACCTTCTGGAACAGCCGCGACACCGAGCCGTCGGTGACCCGCATGTAGGTGCGCCCGGCGGCCTCGTCGTTGAGGCTCAGGTAGGACACGTCCACGCCGAGCAGCGTGCGGCCACGGCGCACGATCGACCGCAGCACCGCGTCGGTGTCGCGCAGCCTGGCCAGATCGCTGGCGGTGTCGAACAGCGCGCTGAGCTCGGCCTCTCGGCGGCGGTGCGCGCCGAGCGTGCCGTGGATCCGCAGCGCCACCGCCGTGGCCCTGCCCAGCTGCGGGTTCTCGACCGCGACGCGCGCCAGCTGCTCGCTGCTCGCGCCGCTGGCGAGCAGTTCGAGCAGCCGGACCACGTCGTCGTTCACCGGCTCATCTTGTCACCGCGACCTGCTCTTCCGGAGCCTCGTCGTGCAACGAGCTGCCCGCGGTCTCCTTCGCCAGCGCGACCGCGACCAGCGTGATCGCGCACATCGCGAGGACGTAGCCGGACACCGCGATCGTGCTGCCGAAGCCCTGCAGCAGCGCCACCGCGATGATCGGCGCCACCGCACCGGCTGCGATCGAGGACAGCTGCCCGCCGACGGAAAGCCCGGTGTAGCGGACCCTGGTCGGGAACTGCTCGGCGAAGAACGCCGCCTGCGGCCCGTACATCGCACCGTGCAGCAGCAGGCCCACCGTCGTCGCGGCCGTGATCACCACCGCCGACCTGCTGTCCAGCAGCGCGAAGAACGCGAAACCCCACGCCGCCATCGCGACCGTCCCGAACAGGTAGACGGGCTTGCGGCCCAGCCGGTCGGACAACGCGCCCCACAGCGGGATCGTCACGAAGTGCACCGCCGAGCCGATCAGCACCGCGTTCAGCCCGACGGACTTCGGCAGCCCCAGCGGCCCGGTGACGTAGACCAGGATGAACGCGGTGAGCACGTAGTAGGACACGTTCTCGGCCATCCGCGAGCCGATGGTGACCAGCACCTGCCGCCAGTGCGTCCGGAACACCGCCACCACCGGGACGCTGCGGGTTTCCTCCCGCTGCTCGGCCTTGGCCTGCGCGTCGAGGAAGACCGGCGATTCGGTGACCGCGAGCCGGATCCACAGGCCGATCACCACCAGCACGCCGGAGAGCAGGAACGGGATCCGCCAGCCCCACGCCATGAACGCCTCGTCAGACTGCGTCGCGGCGAGCACCGCCAGCACCGCGGTGGCCAGCAGGTTCCCGCCGGGCGCGCCGCACTGCGGCCACGACGCCCACAGCCCGCGGCGGCGATCGTCGCCGTGCTCGGACACGATCAGCACCGCGCCGCCCCACTCGCCGCCCAGCGCGAAGCCCTGCACCAGCCGCAGCAGCGTCAGCAGCAGCGGCGCGGCCACGCCGACCGCCGCGTAGGTGGGCAGCAGGCCCATCGCGCAGGTCGACCCGCCCATCAGCAGCAGGCTCAGCACCAGCAGCTTCTTGCGGCCGACGCGGTCGCCGAAGTGCCCGAACACCAGCCCGCCGAGCGGCCTGGCGAGGAACCCGATGGCGTAGGTGGTGAACGCCAGCAGCGTGCCGGTCAGCGGATCGGCATCGGGGAAGAACAGGTGGTTGAACACCAGCGCGGCCGCGGAGCCGTAGAGGAAGAAGTCGTACCACTCGATCGTCGTGCCGATGAGGCTGGCGCCGACGACCCGCGCGATCGAGCCGCGCCCGGATGGGTTGCTGGCCAAGGCGAACACTCCTTTGTGTGTGGGCCGGTTCAGGCGGCGGTCCAGCCGCCGTCCATCGGCAGCGAAGCGCCGGTGACGTGCTCCGCGTGGTCCCCGCAGAGCCAGCGCACGAGTTCGGCGACCCGGCGCGGGTCGATCAGCCGCTTGAGCGCGGCGCGCTGCAACAAGACCCGCTCGACGACCTCGGACTCGCCGAGCCCGTGCGCCGCGGCCTGCCCGGCGATCTGGTCGCGGACCAACGGCGTGTCGACGTACCCGGGATTCACGCAGTTGCTCGTCACGCCGTGCTCGGCGCCCTCCAGCGCGACCACTTTGGACAGTCCTTCGAGCGCGTGCTTCGCGGTCACGTAACCGGCCTTGAACGGGCTGGCACGCAGGCCGTGCACGCTCGAGACGTGCACGATGCGTCCCCAGCCCTGGGCGTACATGTGCGGCAGCACCTTGCGGGTCAGCAGGAACGGCGCGGTCACCATCACCTGCTGCATGCGGACGAACGTCTCCGGCGGGAATTCGGGCAACGCGGCGACGTGCTGGAAACCCGCGTTGTTGACCAGGACGTCGACCTCGGCGGGAAGCCCGTCGACGGCCGCCGCATCGGCGAGGTCGGCGGGGTGCGCCCAGCCGCCGACGTCGGCGGCGACCCGTTCGGCCGCGGCGCGGTCGAGATCGACGACGTGGACCTTCGCCCCGGACTCGGCGAGGGCTCGCGCGCACGCCTGCCCGATCCCGCTGCCGGCGCCGGTCACCAGCGCCACGCGCCCGCCCAACGGGACGTGCCGGATGTCACTCATGCCCCAGGACGTTAAGCCGCAGACCCGCCAACGCCTATGTGTGCTGACACCACAACATCGCCGAACTCCATGGTCCTGTTCTCCATGCCCAATGCTGGACGGGCATCAGCTCACCGCGAGTCCGCCGTCGACGGGCAGGACGACGCCGGTGGCGTAAGCAGCTTCGCTCCTGGTCAGCTGCAGCACCCACCACGCGATCTCCTCGGGCAGCGCGCCGCCGGTGATGATCACGGCCTTGCTGCGGTTCGAGTTCATGCCGGCCGACGCCAGGCATTGACGCCAGCGTCAAGGTCAAGCCGTGCGAGCATGGGAACCTTCCTGTCACCCGCCGCCGCTACCAGCGAAAATCGGATGATCAGGAGCAGGCCGAGGGGCTAGCGTGGGCGGGTGCCCGAACCGGATGAGATCCACACCCGCCGCTTGGTCCTCCGCCGCATCCAGCCTGCCGACGCCGATGCGTTCATCGCGATCTCCGCCGCCGCTGAGACCCACCCGTTCGACGCTCACATCCGACGACCCCGGGAACAGCTCCTCGAGCTGCTCGACAAGATCCACCGGAGCTGGGTTTCCGACGGAATCAGCTACTGGGCGATCCGGCTGCCGGGCTCCGAGGAGGTGATCGGCTTCGGCGGCCTGCGGCACTGGGTTGAGGAGGGCGAGCCGGTGCTGAACCTCTACTACCGTCTCTGGCCGAGCGCGTGGGGCAACGGCTACGCGACGGAAATGGCCGAGACCGCCGTGCAGTGGGCGCGGCGACACCGCCCGGATCGGCCGGTCGTGATCGTGACGGATGCGGAGAACACGCCGTCGGTGCGGGTCGCCGAGAAGCTCGGGTTCAAGCTGCACCTGGCGCGCCACCGCGACGGCCTGCCCGAGCTGGTGTTCCGGCTACCGGCCACGGGCTGACGCGAGCACGGGAACCTTCCTGTCACCCGCCGCCGGAACGCCCAGGTCAGGAGTCGACGATGGTGACCTTGCGGGTCTCCGACGGGCCGTCCCAGGTGCGCGGCAGCGGCGTCGGCACGTCCGGCGCCACGATCCGCACGATCGCGTCCAGCGCGGCCTCCGCCTTGCCGACCCAGAGGTGCTTGGTGTCCGGGAAGCCGATCACCTCGGCCTGCGGGATCGCCGCGAACCGCCGACGCGCTTCGTCCGGGCGCAGGTAGTCGTCGAACTCCGGGATCAGCGCGTGCACCGGCTTGCCCGACCCGGCCCAGGCCGCCAGGTGTTCCTCAGTGCTCCAGCGCAGCGGCGGGGAGATCAGCACCGCGCCCTCGACGAGCGGGTCCAGGCCGTGCACCAGCGTCAGGTCGGTGCCGAACGACCAGCCGACCAGCCACACGTTCGGCAGGTCGTGGAACTCGGCGAACTCCAGCGCCGCGGCCACGTCGAACCGCTCGCTGTTGCCGCCGTCGAAGCTGCCCTCGCTGCGGCCCGCCTCGCTGACCGTGCCGCGCGTGTTGAACCGCAGCACCGCGAGGTCGGCGAGCGCGGGCAACCGGAACGCGGCCTTGCGGTAGATGTGCGAGTCCATCATGCCGCCGTGGGTGGGCAGCGGGTGCAGGCAGATCAGCGTCGCGCGCGGCGGCCGGGACTCCGGCAGCGCCAGCTCACCGATCAGCTTCAGGCCGTCGGCCGTGTGCAGGGTGATCTCTTCGCGGCGGGCCGGCAGCATCGTGTTGGCGCGGATCTCGGTGCTCATCGCCTCGATCCTGCCACGAACGAGTGGCCGACACGCTGTGACGTGCTACGACCAGCGCCGCGTGGGCCCGCGTCGGCCGCGCGCGCTCCAGCAGCCGTTGTGCCAGTGGCGCCGGTCGGCGACGCCGCCCTGCTCCGCCTCCGGCCAGGCCACCACGTGCGCGATGCCGGGCCTGATCTCGTGGTCGCAGCCCGGGCACCGGTATGCCTTGGTGGCCTGCGCGGCGGGCACGGTGCGCACCATCCAGTCGCCGTCGGGCCCGTGCTCGACCCGGGACATGCCGAACGCAGTGCCCATCGCGCGGTGGCTGGTGTCCTGAGACAGGCCCTTCGGGCGTTGCGGTCGGTTGCGTCGAGGCACGCCTGCAACGGTAACGGCCCGGCTACGGGCCGGACGCCGGCAGGTGCGGCCAAGCATGCACGGCGAGGCCGCGGGCGTACTCGCACGCGTCGATGCCGGTCATCTCCGGCACGGCCACGACCAGCATCGCCACCTCGACCTGGCCGGTGGCCGGATCACCGAACGGGATGTGCCCGGTTTCCGCGGAGCACAGCGGAACCTGCGGGTCGCCGCCGACGACGCTGACCACGGTGCGCCGGTCGGCGATCTGCTCCTCGACGGCCGCGCCGTGCAGCACCTTCGGCGGATCACCGGCGGTGTGCAGGAACTGGACGCGCGGCGCATCGGCGGCCTGCGCACCCCACATGCACTGGTGCCCGGCCGGGCTCGGCTGGGGTTCCGCCGCTTCCAAGCCGGGAATCTGCTGCACGGCAGCGGAATCCAGCAGCTCGCACGGATCCTGCAGCGCCAGCGAGTTCGCCCCGAACGACCGGTGCCCCACCCGGTGCTGTTCGAGCGCGGCGACTGCCGCGTCGGCCCCGGCCTGGGCCACCGCGCACAACCCGGCGGCCGGATCGCCGGTCAGCAGATCGGCGCTGACCTGCATGGCGATGTCGTCGGCGAACAGGATCTGCCGGGTGCAGTGCCCGGGCAGCGGCGCGTCCTGCACGATCCGCAGCGGCCCGCGCTGGACGACCGGCCGGTCCTGCTCGATCGGACCGGCGTCGACCAGTTCTCCCAACGCGAGCTGCGCCAGCGAGCCGTCGTTGAGCTTCAGCTGCAGCAGGCAGTAGTCCAGCGACACCGTTCCCGCGTGCTCCACCTGACCGAAACTTTGCAGCGCGGCTGGATCTGCCAACGTGCACGGGTCCACTGTGCGCAGATCACCGAGCACCGCCGCGGCGGTGCCAGCGTCGCTCGGCCGGCCGCCGGACTGACCGGCCGGCGCGGCCTCCGGTGTGCACCCCGCCACCAGCAGCACCAGTAGGAGCAACAGCGGCGTACCTCGGTGACGGAGACGCAGCGACATCAACTCAGCCTAACGCGGCGAGCAGCCGGACCGGCCGATGACAGCACGGGAACTTTCCTGTCATCCGCCCGGGAACCGCCGCTGCCGGGCCGCGAGCATGGGAACCTTCCTGTCACCCGAGGCACGGAAAAGGGAACCTCCCCGCCGTTTTGGTGGCAGGAAGGTTCCCATGCACCGGCTACTCGTCGAAGTTGCGCTTCGCCAGGTCGAGGATGCGCTCCACCGCTTGGCGCGCGTCCGGGCCGTTGGCGCGCAGGACGATCCGGTCGCCCTTGCGCGCGCCGAGGCCCATGACGCCCAGCACGCTGGCGGCGTCGGCTTCCTTGTCTCCCAGCGAGATCGTGACGTTCGCCTGCAGCCCGTTCAGGCTGCGGGCCAGCAGCGCCGCCGGTCGCGCGTGCAGGCCGACCTCGTTGGCCAGCTCCAGCTCCTCGCGGACTTCGTCCGCCGTCGTGGGTTCGCCGGGCTCGGCGAGCTCGCCGCCCGCAGCCGCCACCTCGGCGGCTCCGGCCACGCCCCGCATGTCGCCGCCGCCCTGGGCCGCAACCGCAGCGGCGACCGCGCCCTCCACCAGCGGCGCGTCGACGACGAGCGCCGTGCTCGGGTCGCCGAGCGACTCCACGGCGAGCTCGGCGATCATCTGCGCGCTGCCGAGGTCGTAGAGCACCACCGCACCGGCCCCGGTGTTGGCGTCCGACAGGGCCGCGGACACCTTCTCGAAGTCCGTGCCGATGTTGCCGTCCGGCAGTCCCCCGGCGGGCACGACCCGCACCTCGGGGGCCATCTGCCGGGCGAGTTCGGCGACCCCCTCGGCGAGCCGGGTGCTGTGCGAGACGATGACCAGTCCGACGTTCATGATCGCGACCTCGTGGCTTCGGCGAATGCGGACAACAGCAGCGCGGTCGAGCGCGCCCCGGGGTCGATGTGCCCGGCGCTGCGCTCGCCGAGGTATGACGCGCGGCCCTTGCGGGCCACCAGCGGTTCGGTCGCCTGCGCGCCCTGGTGCGCGGCATCGGCCGCGACGGTCAGCACCGCCGCCGCGCCTTCGCCGGATTCCGCGGCGCTCTTGGCGGCTTCCACCGCCGGCGACAACGCATCGACCATCGTCTTGTCGCCGACGGCCGCGCGGCCGCGGCCGATGACGCCTTCCATCCCGGCCTGCAGCGCCTTGGCGACCGCAGCACCGTCGAGCTCCTCGGCGTCGCCGACCGCCGCCGCCGCGCGCAGGAACGCGGTGCCGTACAGCGGCCCGGACGCGCCGCCGACGGTGGAGATCAGCACGGTGGCGGTCAGCTTCAGCACCGCGCCCGGCGTCTCCGGCGCCGCGGTATCCACTTTGGACACCACGGCGCGGAAGCCCCGGTCCATGTTCTCCCCGTGGTCGGCGTCGCCGATCGCCCGGTCGAGCTGGATCAGCTCGTCGCGGTGCTCGGCGACGATCGCCGCGCCCGCCTTCAGCGCGGCGATCACGTCCTGTGCGGTGCAACCCATTCCGGCGTTCTCCCTCACCAGTTCAGCGCGGCGGTGCGCACCGGCGCGTCCCAGAGCTCGGTCAGCTCGTCGTCCAGCTTCAGCAGCGTCAGGCTCATGCCCTGCATTTCCAGGCTCGTGATGTACGGGCCTACCAGTCGCCGCCGGACGCGGATGCCGCGCTCGGCGAGCAGCCGCTCGGCGATGCCGTGCGCCAGGTAGAGCTCCAGCAGCGGGGTACCGCCCATCGAGTTGGTGAACAGCAGCACGTCGTCGCCCCCGGCGAACGGCAGGTCCTCGAGGATCGGTTCCAGCAGCCGCCGGACGATGTCGTCCGCCGAGGTCAGCGGCACCCGAGCCCGGCCGGGCTCGCCGTGGATGCCGATGCCGATCTCCATCTCGTCCGCGGCGAGGTCGAAGCTCGGCTGACCGACGTGCGGCACAGTCGGCGAGGTCACCGCCATGCCCATCGAGCGCACCTGGGACACCACCCGCTTGGCGAGCTCCTCGCACGCGTCCAGGCCCGCGCCGCGCTCGGCGGCCGCGCCGACGATCTTCTCCACCAGGACCGTGCCGCCGACCCCGCGCCTGCCCGCGGTGTGCGTGGAGTCCTTCACCGCCACGTCGTCGTCGACGATCACGCTGCGCACCTCGACGCCGTCCAGGCCGGCCAGTTCGGCAGCGGTCTCGAAGTTGAGCACGTCGCCGGTGTAGTTCTTCACGACCAGCAGCACGCCCGCGCCGCCGTTGGTCTCGTCGATCGCGGCCTGCACCGCGTCCGGGGTCGGCGAGGTGAACACCGCGCCGGGCACCGCGGCCGACAGCATCCCGGGGCCGACGAAGCCGCCGTGCAGCGGCTCGTGCCCGGAACCGCCGCCGGACACCACCGCGACCTTGCCGGACACCGGCGCGTCCGTGCGCACGATCACCGCGGGATCGGTGCGGACGCGGAGCAGCTCGGGATGCGCGGCGGCCATGCCCCGCAGCGACTCGGCGACCACGTCCGCCGGATCATTGATGATCTTCTTCACCCGCTGGCCTCCTTGGCTGCCGAACCGGCGCCCGCGGCGCCGGCCGACTGACGATCAACTCCGCTCTCGCACCCCCGCGAGCCCGGCCGGAGGGTGCGAGAGCAAGGGAACCTTCCTGTCACCGACCGCGCAAGCCCAGCTGAAACGCCGAGTCGATCAGCCGGGCCGGGTCAGCGACCGCGCACCAGCCGGACCAGCCGCACCAGGCGCCGGACGGTGCCCTTGGCGCGGGCGAAGCTCATCGGGTTCAGCGGCATCCGGTACCGCAGCCGCGTCACCGACTGCGGCCGGGTGAACTCGCGCAGCCCGTCCGCGCCGTGGATCCGGCCGAACCCGGAGTCCCCGACGCCGCCGAACGGCAGCGACGGCACACCGGCGAAGGCGATCACGGAGTTCACCGCGACCATCCCGGTGCGCAGCTGCCGCGCCAGCTCCACGCCCCGCGCCCGCGAGAACACCGAGGCACCCAAGCCGTAGCGGGAATCGTTGGCGCGGGCCACGCCCTCGTCGGCGTCGCGAACCCGCTGCACCACGATGGTCGGCCCGAAGGTCTCCTCGGTGATGGCGGTGGAATCCTCCGGCACGTCGGTGAGCACCACCGGCTCGACGAACGGCGGGCGCACCGAGTGCTCGCCGCCCACGACCGCCCGGCCGCCGCGGCTGAGCGCGTCGTCGATGTGCCCGCGGATGATGTCGACCTGCGACGGCATCGTGATCGGGCCGAAGTTGGCGCCGGGTTCGCCGCCCGGGCGCAGCTTCCCCGCCCGCTCGGCGACCATCTCCAGGAACCGGTCCGCGACGGCGTCCACGACGTAGACCCGCTCCACGCCGATGCAGGTCTGCCCGGCGTTGGACATCGCGCCCCACACCGCCGCGTCCGCTGCGGCGGCCAGGTCGGCATCGGCGTCGACGATCAGGGCGTCCTTGCCGCCGCACTCCACCAGCACCGGGACCAGGTTCTCCGCGCAGGACGCCATGACCCGCTTGCCGGTGGCGGTCGAACCGGTGAAGGCGACCTTGTCGACCCCGGCGGCGCACAATGCCGCGCCGGTCTCGCCGAAGCCCGTCACCAGCTGGAAGACCGGGTGCTCGGGTACGGCCTCGGCGAAGCTCTCCGCCAGCCACTGCCCGACACCCGGGGTGAGCTCGCTGGGCTTGAACACCACGGCGTTGCCCGCGGCCAGCGCGTAGGCGATCGAGCCCATCGGCGTGAACGCCGGGTAGTTCCACGGGCCGATCACGCCGATCACCCCGAACGGCAGGTACTCGACGGTGGCGGTCTGGTTGGCCATCACGATGCCCGCCGAGACCTTTCGCCGGCGCAACACCTTCTCCGCGTTGCTGGCCGCCCAATGCAGGTGGTCGACGACCAGCATCAGTTCCAGCCTGGCGTCGTCGAGCGGCTTGCCGGTCTCCGCGCAGACGACGCCCGCGAGCTCGTCGAGGCGTTTGGCCAGCAGCTTCCGCCAGGCGTCGAGGCGCTGCTTGCGGCCGGCGAAGCCGAGTTCGGCCCACTCCGCCTGGGCCTCGCGGGCCGCGGCAACCCGCGCGCCGACCTCGGCCGCGTCGTGGATCGGGTGGCGCCCCACTATCTCCCCGGTGCGGGGGTCGATCGACTCGAACGTCGGGGACTGCTCAGTCGTGCCGCTGGGCATTTCGACGCTGCCACGGGCGGTCTGGGTCATGGCCGGCCTCCCACCTTTACGTCGGTCGTTGTCATCGTGCAGCCTACGGAATTCGGTGGCCGACCGGGACCGTCATGCGGTCGGCAGCTTCGCCCGCGCCTGTTGTGCCAGCTTCGTCGCATTCGCGCAGGGATCCATCGGGACCCGGCCCATGTTCATGATCTCGATCTGCACGATCTCGCTCTCGCCGTTGGCATTGGCGTTCTTGCGGTGCTCCCACCCGACCGCGCAGGTCGGCGGGTCGGCGCTGACCTGCGCCACGATGCCCGGCACGCCGGCGAGGTCGACCGGCGGCACCGAGCTGCTCGCCAGGGCGCCGACCTCGAAGCTCACGGTCACCGCCACGGAGTTGTCCGCCATCCACTTGCAGGCGTAGAGCCCTTCGCCACCGGCCGAGTCCGCCGAGCCTGCCATCGCGGCGTCGCGGATCGCGGCCTGGTCGAGGATCTCGCACGGGTCGAACCCGCCCAGTCCGCCCGACGCGCGGGGGCTGACCGGCGGTTTCGTCCGCACGACATCGACGGCGTCGGCCAGGATCTGCACGGCCGGCGAGCAGGCGTCCGCCTGCTCGCTGCTCAGCTGGATCTCCAGCCCGCGCGGCTCGTCGAAGTTCTTGGTGTCGGCGCCGGTGTAAGCGGCCGACGCGAAGCAGGAACCCGAACCGTTGTCGTAGACGGTGCCGGGCAGCCCGCCGATGCGGTTCGCCCCGGGATCGGACACGCCCTCGTCGAAGTAGAGGGTGACGTTGAACGGCTTGCCGTTGTGGTCCTTCATGAAGTTCGAGCAGGTCCCGAAGCCGTCCGGGGTCAACGCCGGGGCGGGTGTGCCGAACCTGCCGAGGTCGACCGACTGCAGGGTGGCGCACACGTCCACGCCGCGCAGCCGGTCCGGCGCGAAGGCCGGGTCCAGCAGCCCGGGCTTGTCGACGTCGAACTTCGGCACTTCGACGGTCCGCCGGGCCGAGGTCGACTTGCCGTCCGCGGCGCAGCCCGCCGCTGCGAACGCGGTGAGCGCGGTGAGCAGCGCGGCGATCAAGGTCACTGGTCGGGGCACGGCGATCACACTATCTAGCCGATCCGCCGTCGCGGACGGGAACCTGCAGATCCGGCGCAACGCGAACGGCGCCCGCCCCGGAGGGTGCGGACGCCGTCACGCCAGGTGTTCGCCTACTCCGGGGACGCTCCCCGCTCGGCTTCGTCGGGCACCACGATGGGCCGCAGTCGGGCCCAGGCCACGAACACCACCGCGAACACGAGCATGCCGATCCCGGCCCAGAGGTTGATGTTCACCCCGGCGGACTTGTCGATCTCGGCCTGCGGCTGCACCACGCCCACGATCGCGATCACCACTCCGTAGATGGCGAACAGCAGCGCGATCACCGTCCGGATGTCGAAGGCACCCGCGGTGTGCCCGGAACTCCGACCCGCCATGGCGGAACCTCCTCGTCGTTTGAAGTCAGCCGAAGATGATGTTGAGGGCGATGATCAGGACCAGCGCGATCCCCGCCAACAGCCCCGGACGGCGATACCAGCCCGCATCCTCACCACTGG